>JANWYO010000301.1 GCA_025055215.1 Gemmataceae bacterium | reverse complement strand
AAAGGCCCATGCCTGACTGACCCGCTGCCAGATCAGGAGACCGCGCGGACTGACGCCCAAGGTCACCTTTGAATGGCCACGCGTGGCCCGCGTCAGGTCCACCAGGTAAGCGCGGACATTGGGCTGCACGGCAATACGGGCCACGCGGTGCTGAAGTTGCAGTAATTCTCCGGGTTGGAGGACAGCCTCGCGGGTGGCTTCGGTCACGGACTCGCCTGCCGCGGAGGCCAGCAGGTCCAGTTCATCCGAGCGCTCAGGGTAACCGATTGAAAGCTTCATGGCGAAGCGATCCAATTGCGCCTCGGGGAGCGGATAGGTGCCGTGATGCTCCACGGGATTTTGCGTGGCGATCACGAAGAAGGTGGCCGAGAGCGGGTGCCGGACGTTGTCCACAGTCGCCTGCCGTTCCGCCATGGCCTCCAGAAGCGCCGATTGCGTCCGGGGCGTGGTGCGGTTGATTTCGTCGGCGAGGAGGACGTCGGCGAAGACCGGTCCACGTTGGAATTCAAATTCGCGAGTTTTCTGGTTGAAAATGGAAAACCCGGTGATGTCCCCGGGAAGGAGGTCCGGAGTGCATTGAACGCGGGCGAAGGAACCGCCGACGGCGGCGGCCAGGGCCTTGGCGAGGGTAGTCTTGCCCAGCCCGGGGAGGTCCTCCAGGAGCAGGTGGCCGCGGGCGAGAAGGCAAGCCAGGACGCGTTCCGTTACCGGCCCTTTGCCGCGCAAAGCCCGGTTCAGGGCCGCTCGCAGTCGGTTGACCGCCTGCAGCGAGGTTTCGACGTCCGCATGGCCCCGGGGGGCTTCGAGCATATTCATGATGCGACTTCCGGGGCTTGCCGTCGGGTGGAATCACGCCGGGGCGATCGCTCGGCAGCGCGCCAGCGTCCCAAGGTCCAGGCCGCCACCGCAGCCCGACTCACCCTGAAGACTTCCTGGTCGGACCAGGGGGGGGGCATGTCGGGGGCATACAAACTCCAAGCGGCCATGCTCGGGAGTTGCCCGAACGCCCCGTTGTCGCGGCCTGACACCGTCTCGCTCAACCAGGCCGGAATCGTCCGGCTGACCGGCCGCGGCCGACCCGCCCACCGCGCTCGCCGCTCCAGCAGCCGAACCGCTCCGCGTATCTGCTCGCGCCAGGTCCGCCCCGGCCGCCATAACCACCACCGCCACATGACCGCATCGGCGATCGGGCGGCGACGGCCCCAGACCAGAATGCCGAGTCCAACCACCGCGATCACTTCGACCAGGTGGCGCCAGGCCCAACGACCAAGATCGAACAGGGCTGTCCGAAAACGTTCCACCCACGGCACCCGCGGCGGCAGGGTCGCGTAACCAGGCGTCGCCTCGACGACCAGCCAATGGCCGTCCCGAAGGCGAACCTCTGCCCAGAAATGGAGATCGTCGGCCCGAACCGGCGTGTGGGCGGTCTCGGAATCGTATGCGTCCGGATGAGCGTAGTAGCCCAGGCACAAGCGCGTCGGGTAGTCGAGAGCCCGCAGGAGCATGACTGCCGCGGTGGCGAAGAGGTAGTCCGGGCCGCGCCGGGATTCATTCAGAAACCACAAGACGGGGGCCGGGTGGTCCGCCGGCGGCACCGCGCTTCGATCGTGGACATAATCGCGGCGCAGCCGTGCCCGAATCGCTTCGACTTGGGCGCCGCCGCGCGCCGCATCCCCAGCCCACTCCCGGGCCAACGCGGCGATCGGCTGCCGCAGAGGCTCGGGAACGTCGCCCACGTCGGGGGACGTGCCGCCGGCCGGACCCGCCAAGGCGAACGCGTTGCCGGGGACCTTCGCCGGATCAAGCGTACGACATTCCGTCGTGACAATCACGCCAGGAGGCGTCCGGCGCCGCCCTGCCAAGGTCAAGACTCCTTCGTAAGCCCAGTCGTAGTAATCAACGCGGTTGACCTGATCGATGCGGACGCGAGTCAACATCGTGGGCGTCGGCACCAGGTTGTCGTTGAGGTCCGCGACTTTGAGCTTGTGCCGGTCGTTGTTGGCGTACCAGTCGGCCGCCTCGCGAAAGAACAGCAGACGCATCCAATCGCGCTCCTCGGCTTCGAGCATGCGGCTGACCGGTTTGCGGGCCTCTCGCCAGCGGCGGTCGGCCGCATCATACCGTTCGTACACCACCAGGCGGATGTGGAGCGGCGTGCGCCCCTGGATTTCAAACAGGCCGCGGGCGCCGCGGCTGGTGGGCGGTTGGTGAGCCAGCTTCGGTCCCTTCCGGCTGGTGTCGAAGTCGCGGCTCGGCCGGCGATTCTCCGGCAGCTTGCCGTGGTTCTGGATGACCTCCATGCGACCTCCCGCCACCATCCGGTCCTGGTCTTTGGGAGGCCGATGCGGCGGACCGTACATGTCGTTCACCACGTCGATGAGGGCATTCTTGTTGTCCTCGATGGCTTTGGTTCCCTCGACCATGCCGGCGGAACGGGCGTTGTCGCCAGCCACTTCCTCCGGTCCGTCGCCGATGCCATGCCTCGCCAACGGGTCGGTCTCGCCGCTCCCGCCGGAGGTCGGCAGCCATTCCCCCAAGGCAACCGCCATCCGCTGCGGGCCGACGACCGCTAAGGTGCCGCCGCCAACCAGGGCGAGAACCAGGGCCGCCAACACTCCCCATGGCAGCCGTTGCCGCTCGGTCAGGACTTGAACACGGACCATCCGCTCCCGGGCGATCAGCACATCGCGCAAGCCGGCCCAGTAGAGGAGCATCAACCAGGCACCGCCGGTCAGCGTGTACAGACCGAGAAAAGCCATCACCGCCGGATGGTTCGTCATCGCCGCTGCGAAGAGCATCAGGAACAGGCTGGCCACCGCCGCCAGGCGCAAGCACAAGACCCAGCCGGCGCAGGCAGCCAGGCCCAGGCCCATGTTCCGCAAGGCCAGCACCATTTGCAGTTCCAGGGCATAACCATCCCCCAGCCAGCGCTGCTGAAGCGGATCGACGATGAAGGGGGCGACTCCCAGGACCAGGATGAGCAGGTGGACCCAGATCGGCGGCCGCCGATGCGGGTCTGCCGGCCGGGGCAAGCGCCAAGCCACCAGGGCCGCTAAAACAACCCAGACCGATGCCAGGCCCAGACTGATGAGCGTCGGCCGCGTGTCCACCGCCGCGATCTCCACGCCCCAAGCGGCCAGGGCCAACATCGCGAAGGTCAGACGACGAACGGCGGGCGAATCTTCAGGAACCATGACGCGCCTCCCGCCAACCGGCTCGCAATAAGGACGGAATCCGCTCAATGGCATCGACCGTCATCCAGCGTGCGACGGAGGAGGTTTCCTTGGGCGTGCCGGCGGCCGGATCGAATGCGGAGGACTCCAGAACGATCCAGCGTTGCCGCTCCAGCGCGCCGGCCGAGCAGGTCGGCAGGCCAGCACCGCGATCGGTCGTCACGATGATCTGCAAACCGTCGCGAACGCCCCGGCACCGCGGACAATTGAGTACACGCTCGAGCGCCTCGGAACACGTCTCCGGCACGGCGGCCAGAGCATCGAGGATCGCCGTGATCTGACCGCGACCCGAGGCCGGCGGCACGTCCCGACCCGCATAAGTCAGACCGACCTGCGCCCCGGCCTCCAACCATCCCCGAGCAAGACTCGCGACCATCCGAATCGCCCATTCGCGCGAGGAGTCCGGCCCTGAACCGACATGAACCGACGCATCCACGTCCAGCACCAGCTGGATCACCGGCCGGGCGTTCGATTGCAACTCACAGACAATCAAGCGGTCGTGCCGAGCGGTCTGACCCCAATGGATGCGGCGCGGCGAATCTCCTCGTCGGTATGGTCGCACTCCGAGGACATCGCCGTTCGAGCCGACCTTGCTCCGCGACACGTTCCCCTCGATTTGGGCAGCGCCGCTGACCGGCGGAATCGGGCCGACGGGCCAGGTCCGCGGCCAGACCACGAGCGGGGCCTCGACAATCAGGTGGCGAGAACATTCCCACAGGCCGAAGGGAAAGCCGGTGGCCAGGCGGATCGGCGTCACGGGATAGAGGCCCCGTCGGGCCGCCGTGAACGTCCAGCGACAGATCATCAAGCGCCGCCGCGGCGCCGAAGCGATTCCGGCGACAGTCTCCGACTCCTGATCGCCCCCCCCTCGCACCGCCAGGCCCCAGGCCGACCACGGCAAGCGATTGCGCAGCGTCAGCCGCACTTCGACCGATTCCCCTTCCGTGATCCGGGTCCGCTCGAAGGCCACCGTCCCGGACAGGCCGCGCAAGGCCAGCCAGGGCCACATCACCCCGGCGGCGGTCACGATCACCACTCCGCCGCACAGGACAAAGCCTTGCGCGTGGAGAAACAACCCGCATAGGAGTGCTGCCAAGCCGCTCAGCACCAACACGCCAAACGGGTTGTACAGCATCCGCCGGACCTTCGCGCTGAAGCGCGGCGCGAAGTCATGGGTTGCGAGTCGCACCAACAATCGCTGAAAACTGTCCAATCGCACCCCGGAGCACCTTGATGGTTCAGCTAGATAAAATCCAGTTATTAGGTATATAACAAAATATATCTCTGTCAACCTATGTACGAATCGGATGACCGCCGGGTTCACGCGCTCCATCGCTCGGGCTCAAGCGATTGTCGAGGCGGCGGGAAAGCAGCGAGCCAGGTTCGATCGGGAAGCCCGGGTGTTCGGACGGGACAACGGTGGCTGGCCCGGAGCCTGGGACGGTCGGCCGGCGGGGGAGTGACTCGCATGCGTTGACCGAGCTGCAAGCGAGCGACGTCAGACGATTGACCATCGGTGGCACATCAGGGCGGAGTTGCAACGTCCCAAGGCGGTTGCTGAAGCACGCCAGGGTGGTGCTGAAACGTGTCAGGCGACGCTGAAGCGTCGGAGGGTGGTGGTGAAGCACGTGCCGGAGCGGTGCTGAAGCGAGTGAGGGCAAAGCTGAAGAGTCGCTGGCCAAACGGCAGCGGAGGTCCGAAGCGCGCCACTCCGTCTTGCATGGCATCGGAACGCCCGAATGCAGGCTCATTGGGGGCGTCAGTCTTGCCGAGGCTGTGATCGGCGACGGTGGTTGGAGGGGGGGGCCGAAGATGATATGGTGAGGGGAATACGGCGCGGCTGCGGAATCTGCCCGTTAGCGGATGCCCGGTTCCGGAAATGATCCTGCCATGAATTAC
>JANWYO010000255.1 GCA_025055215.1 Gemmataceae bacterium | reverse complement strand
ACACCAAGGCCCAGACGGCGGCGTCGCGCACCTCCGCGCTCGGATCACCCAGGGCTTCCGCCAGCACCGGCACCGCCACCTCCGGCTGAGCCGCGATCCGGCCGAGACTTTCCACCGCCAGCCGGCGAACGGTCGCTTGCGGGTCTCGCGCCAGGCGGGCGAGGGCGGGCACCGCTGCCTCCGCCTCGTTGCCGCTCAGTCCCAAGGCCCATGCCGCGTAACCCCGAACCCCCTCGTTAGGGTCGGCCAAGGCAGCGGTCAGTGCCGCCACGGCCGACCGACCGAGCGAGCCAAGCACCAACGCCGACCTCAGCCGAACTTCCTCGCTGTCGCTGCGGAGCAGTTCCATCAGTCGGGCGATGGGCGGCTCGAGCGCGCCGCGCTGGTCGGCCAAATGTCTCAAGCCGACTAGCTGCCGGGCCGGCTGCGAACTCGCCAGATCGTCCCGCCAAGTCGGCTGACTCGCCGGAGGGTCGGCCGTTACCGACCACAGCCCACCCCCGATCACCGCGATCCACACGGATGCAGTCATGGTGCCATCCTCTGGGAAACGCTCCGCGCCGCCTGTGTGTCCGCGACCCTCGGATCAGCAGCCGAGGACGACGCTATCAAGTCCCCGCTCGGCGCTTATTTCCATCGGCGGAAATCGTCCCATCCCGCCAGCACTAGCGGCCACTGGGTGGACGTCGGACTCCCGTTCCTGAGAGAGGAAGAGGGTAGGGAAGCTTTGCGGCCTCCACGGCTGACGGGATTGCCTTAATCAACGGCACCACGTCCCGGAGGGCTTGGCCCACCGGGGTCGGCGTCGCTGCCGGCGAGTAGGGCCGCGATGGTCGAAGGGAACAACGCGTCCTTCAGGTCGGCCTTCGCGTCGTTCCCTCGGGACCGGGTGATTCACCAAACGGGGACCGTCACTTAACCTCCGCGAAGACCTTGCCTGGTTTGCGGCATCGCTACAGTCCGACCGCCAGCAGCGGCGGCCGTGGGCAGGAAGTCGTTTGGCGATGGAGGTCGGCGGCATCCCGGCCGATTCCCCGCATGGGTGCGTCCGCTGGTGCGGTCCGGGCGGCGGAGCCGCCAGGCCGCAATAGCAGCGCTGCCTCACAAGTTCCAAGGAGGGAACGCTCGATGGCAAGACTTCTCGTCAGCATCTGTAACAAACATCGGGCAGGGCAGACTGCTTATCCGGGTGTGTTTCTGGCGGAAATCGACACCGAGCGAGACGAAGCCCGACCCGTCATGCTGAAGCACCCAGACCTCGGCCCCGCCAAGGGGATTACGGGTCTGGCCCACTTCCGAGATGGCATCCTGGCTGTGCTGCAAGGGTTATCACAGCTCGCGCATTTCACCGCGAATTATTCCGTTCGGGACGTTTGGACCATCCCGCTGCTGAAGCACGCCCATTCCATCGCGGTATCTCACGATAAGGCTTACATCGCCTCCACGGGGAACGACTCAATCGTGGAGTTTGATCCTCCGACGAGTGCCCGAGTCTTCTGGCAGGCCAACTCCGGCCATACGGATACGATCCATCTCAACTCCGTCGCCTGGCGCGACGGGGAGCTATACGCCACGGCTTTCGGGGCCAAACGCAACGGCCTGTGGAACATGGCTGACGGCGGCTATCTGACCCACCTCGCCACCGGAACGCGGTTGGTGTCGTCCCTCTTCCACCCACACTCCCTGTGTACCTCCGGGGGTGATTTCTACTTCTGTGAATCATCCCGGCAGGCAATCGGCCGGGAGGACGGCACCCGATTGGTGGTCGGCAGCGGCTATACACGTGGCTTGGTCGTCACTCCTGACCACCTGTATGTGGGCATTTCCAAGGGGCGTGCCCATTCGGAATCGACCGGCGTTCCGGTGCAAGAAACGGCCGTGCCCCGAGCCACGGCCGCCACCTCCGGCGTGTTTACCTACCAGCGCCAGGGCCCGTCTTTGGCCGACAGCCAACGGCGCCGTTTCATCTCGCTCGAGGGGTTCGGCGACGAGATTTACGACATCCTTCTGCTCGAAGACTGATCCGCTCCGGCCGCTGAACAGGCCCCAGTCCTTGCCGATGGCGACCCGCGGGGACTGCGCGCCGGTCGGCATGTGACGCCAACGGCGGCCTTCCGCCGGGGCGTCCGGCCGGCGTGGCTGTCGGCCAACACCGACGGGTGTCCCTCTGGGTTTCGATGGGGCGAGGGTGCAGCAGCAAAGAGGGATTGATCGGTCACGCGAGGAGGGGAGCGCGCCATGCACGCAGGGCCAGAAACGATCGGTCCGTGAGCGCGAAACGAGGAATCGGCGGGCGGGCAAAAATCGCCGCTTGGAGCGCTCCATCCTGCTCCAGACGATAGGTACACCCACGCCGGCTGGCAGTTTGGCGGCCCGGCCAGACAGGGATAAAATAATTTAGTGGTTGTCACTTGCCGGCTTCTTCGACCGGCACACGGGTTCCGCCTGTCACGCCGGGTGACTCATGGAGAAAACGACCGAGACGTGGGTGACCACGCCGAAGCGGCCGGTGTCCACCACCCACCAGAATGCCTGCTTGGTCCACATCTACCCGACGGGACCGTCGATCGGCACGCGCTACGTCCTGAACAACCAACCGGTGGTGCTGGGCCGTGGCGAGGACTGCGACATCCGTATCAACGATCAGTCGGTTTCCCGCCGCCACGTCCGCATCGAGCCGAATGGCTCCGGCTATGTTGCCATCGACCTCGACAGCACCAATGGCACCTACGTCAACGACGTGCCGACCAGCAAGGCCCAGTTGAAGGATGGCGACTACCTGCGCGTCGGCAACTGCATCTACCGCTTTCTGATGGGCGGGAACGTCGAGGCGGAGTACCACGAGGAAATCTACCGACTGACGATCATCGATGCCCTTACGGGTGTGCATAACAAACGCTTCCTGCTGGAGTTTCTCGACCGCGAGCTAGCCCGGTCGGCGCGGCACAATCGGCCGCTCTCGCTGGTCATGATCGACCTCGATTTCTTCAAGGCGGTCAACGATGAGCTGGGCCACTTGGCCGGGGACCACGCTTTGCGGGAGTTGGCCAATTGCGTCCGCGGCAATGTCCGCCGCGAAGACCTCTTTGCCCGCTATGGCGGCGAAGAGTTCGCTTTGGTCCTGGTCGAAACCACCTTGCACGACGCCGTTGAGGCGGCTGAGCGCCTCCGCCTGCGCGTCGAGGACACGGTGTTCAAGTTTGAAGACCACGCCTTTCGACTGACGATCAGCCTGGGCGTCACCGCCACCCAAGGCGATCCGACGATGACGGTCACGGAACTGATTCGCCGCGCTGATGAGAAGCTGTACCAGGCCAAAAGCCAGGGGCGGAACCGCGTGGTCGCTTGACGCGGCGCCACGCCTCAATCGGGAGCGAGGTGCGTCTTCAGCTTGACTTTGTCGGCGATGAAGGTTCGCTCGCCGAAGGATGCAAAGCGGATCTTAAGCCGGCGGCCGGCCCCGGAGCCTTGGACAGCCATGATGCGGCCTCGGCCATAGAGGTCGTGTTCGACGATCATTCCCTCTCGGAAGTCCCGGGCGCGGCTGGAAGGTGGGGCAACCGTGGGCGTCACGCCGGCGTCGTGCCAAGCGGCGGCGGCCGCCGGTGGCCCGCCGCGCCAAGCCCCGAAGGCGCGCTGACCCGAACCTCCGCCCGCTGACTCGTCCACCCAACGCACTTCCTGCTCCGGCAGTTCTTCCAAAAACATACTCGGCACCACCACCAGTTGTCGGCCGCGAAACTCACGCCAGCGGGCGTGGCTGAGGTAGAGTTCCTCCTTGGCCCGAGTCATGCCGACAAAGGCCAAGCGGCGCTCTTCCTCGATTTCCTCATCGGTTTGCGAGCGTTCGTGAGGCAGGAGGTTCTGCTCCACGGCCAGGATGAACACCACGGGGAATTCAAGCCCCTTGGCCGCGTGGAGGGTCATGATGGAGACGCAGTCCTGGCGGTCGTCCCAGCTGTCGATGTCGCTGGCCAGCGTGATGTTCTCCAGGAAGTCGGCAATGGTACGACTGGGGTCGTTCTCCGTGAACTGCCGGGCAGCGGTAATCAATTCCTCGATGTTGGCCAAACGCTCTTCGTCCTCCGGATCGTTACTGTCGCGCAGCATCTGGCGGTAGCCGCTCCGTGTCAGGACCTGACGGATGACCTCGTCGGCAGGCGCATCGCTGGCCGAACGCAAGTCCGCGATCAGTTGGGCGAAGGCCCGCAGGCCCGCCGCGGCTTTTCCCTTGATGTTGGGGATGCGGTCCACCTCGGCGGCGGCCGCCAAGAGGTTGAGGCCGCGCGCTTCGGCATAGCGCTTCAGATGCTCCAGCGACGCCTTGCCGACGCCGCGTGGCGGTTCATTGACAACCCGCATGAACGACAGATCGTCGCAAGGGTTCAGCAGCAGCCGCACATAGGCGAGGATGTCGCGGTTTTCCTTCCGCTCAAAGTAGGCCAAGCCGCGGACGATCTGGTAAGGGATGCGGTGCTGCACCAGGGCGGCTTCCAGGCTTCGGGACAGGGCGTTGATGCGTACGAAAAGGGCGAAGTCGCGGAAGCGCCGTCGCCCCGAAGCCACCGCTTCGGCAATCCGCCGGGCCACGCCCTGGGCCTCGTCCACCCCGGTTTCGTACGTCAAGACGTGCACCGGCAAGCCGGCCGGGTTTTCCGTCATCAGCCGCTTAGGCTTCCGGCGGCGATTGTGGGCAATGAGGTGGTCCGCGGCCCGCAGGATTGCCTTGGTGCTCCGGTAATTCTGCTCCAGGGTGATGACCTTGGCCTGGGGAAAATCGCGCTCGAAATCGAGAATGTTGCGAATGTCCGAACCGCGCCAGCCATAAATCGACTGGTCCGGATCCCCGACCACGCACAGGTTCGGTTGATCGACCGACAATGCCCGCGCCAAGGCATACTGGGCCCGATTCGTGTCTTGATATTCGTCGATGAGCACGAAGCGGAAGCGGGCGTCCAACTCGGCCCGCAACTCGGCATCGTGTCGCAGGCCCAGCGCCGGCCAGTACAACAGGTCGTCGAAATCGAGCGCCTGGGCGTCCCGGAGCTTTCTCTGGTACACCGGATAGACCCGGGCCACCGTCTGGGTGAAAAAGTCCGACGCCTGCTCTGCGTAACGCTCCGGGCCGAGCAGTTCGTTTTTGGCTCGGCTGATGGCCGAGCCGATCCGCTCCGGCGCAAAACGAACATGGTCGATGCCCGCCGCCTCCAAGGCGTCTTTCAGCAGCCGATTGCGATCCTCCTGGTCATAAATCGTGAAGTGGGGATCGAGGTCAAACCGGTCGGCATACTGCCGCAGCAGGCGGGCACCGAGGCTATGGAAGGTGCTGATCCAGACACGGCAGCCCGGCACCAGGGCTTCGATCCGTTGCCGCATTTCGCCGGCCGCCTTATTGGTGAAGGTGATCGCCAGGATGTTCCCTGGCCGAATGCCCTGGTGCAGCAGGTAGGCGACGCGGCGGGTGATGACCCGCGTCTTGCCGCTGCCGGCACCCGCCAGGATCAGCAGCGGCCCCTCGACATGGGTGACGGCCTCGCGCTGGGCCGCCGTCAGGTCGGCGAGCAGATCCATCCGTCGCTCCGTGGGAAGCAGTCAACCGGGTGCGGCCTGGAAAATCGCCACCGATCAGGCCCGCAGCCTATTGGCGAGGATCTGGTAACGACCCTCTCCTTCCGGGGGGGGCGGGGGTGACGCAAACGCCGGGTGGCAGTCATCTGTCCGGAGTGTCGTTACCGCTCGCCCCACTCCTCCCCCTCCGGCGGGGAAGGGGAGGTTCTGAAACGTTCTCGGGGTATCTAACCTATGGAAATCGTGGGAATCGGCACCGACATCATCGATTGCCTGCGCATTGGCCGAATGATCGAGCAATACGGCGACCTGTTCCTGACCCGCGTCTACACCGACCGGGAGATTCGCTATTGCCAGAGTCGGCGACGGGCCATCGAGCATTTTGCTGGCCGGTGGGCGGCGAAAGAGGCGATCCTTAAGTGCTTGGGGACGGGATGGCGGCGAGGCATGTGCTGGACGGAGATCGAGGTACGGAACGACCCCCAAGGGAAACCCCAGGTGCACGTGGGCGGGGCCACCAAGGAGCGGGCCCAGCAGTTGCAGATTGCCGACATCTTTCTGTCGATTTCGCATTGCCGGACCTATGCCACCGCCTACGCCTTGGCCGTCCGCCGCTCGTAGCGATCATCGCCGTGGCCACGGCCTTGGTCCCAAGCCGGGCGAGAAATCCGGCGGGCGGTCGGCCCCGGCACGGGCCGGCGGCCGCCCGCCCCGGCCCCCCCCCAAGCGGCGTTATTTGGGGTATCCAGCCCCCCGTGGCCGGGCCAAGTGGAGGCGGGGGGGGGGGGGTTGGCC
>JANWYO010000251.1 GCA_025055215.1 Gemmataceae bacterium | reverse complement strand
TTTTTGGGGGGTTTTTTGTGGGGGGGCCGGGCGGCGTTCCTGGGGGGGGCCGGGGTTGCCGGGGGGGGGGGGGGGGTTTGGGCGGGGCGGGGCTGGGGGGGGGGGCCTGCCGCCCCCCCCCCGCCCGCAGCGGCCCCCGGGGCCGCAGGAGGTAGTTCGTCGTGCCATTCCACCGTCACGTCCTGGCCAATGGCCTGGAAGTCATCGGCGAGGTCAGCCCCTCGGCGCGCTCGGTCGCCTTGGGCTTTTTCGTTCGCACCGGCGCTCGCGACGAGACGCCGGAAGTATCCGGGGTCTCGCACTTCCTGGAGCACATGGCCTTCAAAGGCACGTCGCGACGAACCGCGCTCGACGTCAACCGCGATTTCGACCGGATCGGGGCCCACTACAACGCGTTCACCAGCGAAGAAAACACGGTTTACTACGCGGCCTTTCTGCCCGAATACCTCCCGCAGGCGGTCGACGTCCTCGCCGACATTCTCCGACCGAGCCTCCGCGACGATGATTTCGAGGTCGAAAAGAAAGTCATCATCGAAGAAATCGGCATGTACGAAGACCAGCCGATGTGGTCGGCTTACGATCAGGCGAAGCGGCTTTATTTCGCGGATCATCCCCTGGGCAACAGCATCCTCGGCACGGTGGAGAGCATCCAGAACCTGACACGCGATCAGATGCGCGCTTATTTCGAGCGGCGATACGTGCCGCCGAACATTTTCGTGGCCGCGGCCGGCAATCTGGCTTGGCCCCAGTTGGTACGGCTGGTGGAGGAGCACTGCGGAAGTTGGGCCGGCGAGCCGGTGGCGAAGCGCGATGCCCGCCCGGCGCAGGGGTCGGGGGCTTTCTCGGTCGTTGCCAAGGAAAAAGTGGCCCAAGAGCACGTGATCCTGATTTCGCCCGGGCCGGCGGTTAATTCGCCCGAACGATATGCCGCCGACATCCTGGCAATGGCCCTGGGCGACGATACCGGCAGCCGACTCTACTGGGCCGTGGTCGATCCCGGGTTGGCGGACTCGGCCGACACCAGTTTCCACGATTACGAAGGCACCGGCTCGTTCGTGACCTCGTTCAGTTGCGAGCCGGGCCAGGCCGACACGGTCCTGGGGATTGTGCAGCGAGTCCTGGCCGAGGTGCAGCGCGACGGCATCCTTGAAGCGGAGTTACAACAGGCAAAAAGCAAAGTCCTTTCCCGCCTGGTCCGGGGGAGCGAACGGCCCATGGGCAGATTGCGGGCCATCGGAATGTGCTGGTCCTACCTGCATGAATACCGCACCACCGACGACGAACTGAAGGCGTTCGACGCCGTCAGCCTCGGCGATGTCCGCGCCGTGCTGGAGCGTTATCCGCTGACGCAGCAGACGGTCCTCGCCCTCGGCCCGTTGACGCAGCTTCAGCCGCGATCCGACAAGGCCAGTCGCCGTCCCACGCCATGACCATCCTGCCCCTCGGCGATCAGGCCGTGCTTGCCTATTGCGCGGACGAAGAGTCGGCCTTGCGCCTCGCCGCAGCGGTTCGGTCCTGGAGTGACCCTTGGCTGGTGGACGTGGTCTCCGCGTACACGACCGTGGCGGTTTTCTTCGACCTACGCTTGAGCCGCTGGCAGGAGGTGGCCGACCGACTGCGGCACGTCGGTGCGGGGACGGCCCAGGAGTGCCAGGAGCCGGGACAGCGCCACGAAATCCCCTGCTGTTATGAGCTGGGTCCAGACCTCGAGCGAGTGGCAAAGACCACCGGGCTGACGGCGGACGAGGTCATCGCGCTGCACACGCAGACGGAGTACACCGTCTATGCCATCGGCTTCAGCCCGGGGTTCCCGTATCTCGGCTATTTACCGCCGCCTCTCTGCGGCGTGCCGCGGCTGCCGCAGCCGCGGCTTCGCGTCGAGGCCGGCTCCGTCGGGCTGACCGGCCGACAGACCGGCATCTATCCCGAGCCCCGTCCCGGCGGTTGGAACCTCATCGGCCGCACCCCGCTGCAACTGGTCGATGTGGTCGACGGCTACTTCCCCTTGCGCACCGGCGATCGTGTCCGCTTTGTCCGCATCGACGAGGCCGCGTTCCGCCGCCTGCTGGGCGAGCGCTTGCCTGGTGCGCCGCGTCCCCTTCCGATCCGCGGGTGTCGCCCTGGATTTCAGACGGGCGAGGATGCAGCAGTGGAAAGGGATTGATCGGTTCGCGCTGGCGCGAGGATGTGGGAGCCTCTTCAAGCATGCAACGAGCGCGAATCGATCACTCGTCCTCCGCCGTTTCATCCCCACCGTGGCGACTCATCGTTTTGCGCTCCCGATTTCTCGTTTCGCGCTCGCCACGTGCCGAGCGAGCGCCTGACGCATCACGCGAGTGCGAATCGATCAATCGATCCCGCTCGGCCTCCCTGCTCGCGACTCCGCAGCTCCCCGCGACTCCAGAGATTGAAGATGCACGGCCGACCCGCTTTTCGGTTGCGAGTCGTGGGAGAATAAGCTAACGTCGTGGGTGGATCGGTTGCGGACAGGAAGCCCAAAGCGAAAGCGGACCACCTCCCGGGCCGCGGCTTGGCCGCGGCCCGCGGGCTGTATCGCAACCTCGGCTCCTGGTGCTGCTTCCTCCTGCTTGGCCTGCCTCCTGCCTTTTCCCTCGAGGGTTTCCACCATGATGCGCGACGACCGACGCGACAGCGAGCAGATGAACCGCCGACATTTTCTGGGTCACGGCTCCGCGTGGCTGGCG
>JANWYO010000242.1 GCA_025055215.1 Gemmataceae bacterium | reverse complement strand
TACCGCCCGCGGACCTCCTTGCCGATCTGGGCGATGGTCTCGGCCATGTCCACGATGCCGTCGAGGTCGGCTGGCCTTTCGCCGGGCAAGCCGCAGAGGAAGTAGAGCTTGACGCGCTGCCAGCCGTTGCGGAAGGCTTCGCGGCAGCCTTCGTACAGGTCTTCGTTGCGGATTGGCTTGCGAATCTGCTCGCGCATGTCGTCGCGGGCCACTTCCGGGGCGAGCGTCAACCCCGCGCGGCGGACGCCGCGGACCAGCTTCGGCAAGGTCCGCAACTGGTGATTGATCCGCAGGCTCGGCAGGGAGATGTTGACCCCCAACGGCGCGAACACCTCCTGCATCCGCCGGACCAACTCCTCGAAATACGGGTAATCACTGGTGCTCAGGCTCAGCAGGCTGATCTCGTTCAGGCCGGTATGGCGATAGCTTTCCAAGGCTGCCTGCACGATCGTCTCCACCGAGCGCACGCGGAGGGGCCTCTTGATGACGGTGGATTGGCAAAAGCGACACTGCCACGGGCAGCCGCGCATGATCTCAATGGCGATGCGGTCGTGGGCCACCTCGGTGAAGGGAACGATCGGCCGCGTCGGCAGCGGGATGGCATCGAGGTCTTGCGTGATGGTGCAGGCGGTGATTTCCCGTGGCACGTCGCTCCGCGTTCGGTGGAAAGCGGCCAAGGTGCCGTCGCTGTGATATTCCGGTTCGTAGAAACGCGGTGCGTAAGCCCAGGTAGTGGCCCCGACCACGGCGGCGATCATCTCGTCGCGAGAGAGCCGTCCTTCCTCCTTCAAGGACATCCACCGTTCGATCAGCCAGGGCAGGCTTTCCTCGCCGTCGCCGATGACGAAAATGTCCACGAACGGCGCCAGCACTTCGGGGTTTTGGGCACCGGGGCCGCCACAGATCACCAGCGGGTCGGCGAGCGTCCGTTCCCGAGCATGCAGCGGGATGCCGCCCAGTTCGAGCATCGTCAGGATGTTGGTGTAGCAGACCTCGTATTGCAGGCTGAAACCGACGATGTCGAACTCGCGTAGCGGCGTGAACGTTTCCAGGCTGTAGAGCGGCAAGCCAGCGCGGCGCAGCTCGGCCTCAAAATCGAGCCAGGGCGTAAACGCCCGCTCACACGCCCATTGCGGGTCATTGTTGACGATGGTGTACAACACCTGCAAGCCATGATGGCTCATCCCCAGGCCGTAGGTGTCCGGGAAGGCAAGGCAAATTTTGCCTCGCACTTGACGGTGGTCCTTGACCACCGAGTTCAACTCGCCGCCAATGTATTGGGCCGGCATCTGACAGCGAGGTACGAGGCGGAGGACGGCATCACGCAGCGCGGTGTTGACCATGCGAGCCTCGGTCGAAATCAGGCGGAAGACTGCGGGTGACGATGACCATCCCCTGGGCGGGCCGCTCCGAGCCTGACGGCGCCTCGTGAGTACCCCCAGAAAGGCCCACGCGGCACCGACGACAACGGCAGGCAAGCCGCGACTTGGCTGCCTCCCGCTGTGGAAAGCCTCAAGATCGGCCGGAGACCGCCCCAGAAATCCAGTCTCTGGATCGCACGCTTTCCCCCGAGTCGCCACCACCGCCGAGCCGCCGCAGGCGGGCTCGGCGGCTTGGCAGCGCAAATTATAGCAGAAGGCCGGCTGTCGGAATAGAACTTGTCGGGGGCTGGGTTTCCCTCTGGATTTCGGCGGGGAAGGGTGCAGCGACATTCAGGGATTGATCGGGGCGGACTCGCGCGAGGATGGGAGACGCATGCCGGGCACGCGGAGAGCGCCAAACGATCGCTCGGAAGCGCGAAGCGAGAAATCGGTGGGTGACGGGCAAAAAAATCTCCGCCTGAAACGCTCAACCCCGCCCCAAACATTGGGCTCACCCGGGAGCAAGTCGGTCCGCCGTGTTTGGCTCGAGAGTGGGCTCGGGATGCAGCGCCGGGTCTGGGCGATTGAGGAATGGAGCATGCGTCAGATTGCCGCCGATGTTTGGCAACTGTCGGGTTGGCCCAGGGACTTCTTTAACGTGTACCTCGTGGGCAACGTTCTGATCGATGCCGCGACGCGCTGGGCCCGGTGGCGCATCGCCCGGCAACTACGCCATCGGTCGGTCCGGTTGTTGGCCTTGACGCATTGCCATCCGGACCATCAGGGTTCAGCATGGGCCATCTGTCGGCGGTTTGGTGTGCCGCTGGCGTGTCATGAGGCCGACGTGGCCGCGGCGGAAGGTCGTGCCCCGATGGTGCCGCAAAACCGTTTCCTCCGGCTTGGTCGATGGGTGTGGTCGGGCCCGGCGCATCCCGTCGCCCGGGTGTTGCGGGACGGGGATGAACTGGCCGGCTTTCGGGTCATCCACGCTCCTGGCCATACGCCGGGTCATGTAATGTTTTTCCGGGAGGCGGATCGGGTGGTTTTGGCGGGCGATGTCTTGGCCAATATTCATTTCCTCAGTCGGCGACCCGGCCTCCGGGAGCCGCCCCGTGTCTTTTCCCACGACTACCAGGAAAATCGCCGGTCGATCCAGAAGCTGGCGGCATTGCGGCCCAGCCTGGTTTGCTTTGGCCACGGCCCGCCGCACCAGGACCGCGGGGAGTTGGCGGAGTTGGCACGCCGGCTGACGGCCGCGGCCCCGTTTTGACGCCGCCCCAGGCCGCGGGGCCGCAATCCGGCCTCAACCACGGAGACCCATGACGATGGAACCGATCGCCAACCTCAATGGCCGACAACTGCCGTTAGCCGAAGCCAGGATTTCCGTCCTCGACCGAGGTTTTCTCTTCGGCGACGCTGTTTACGAAGTCTTGCGGATCTACAGCGGCAAACCGTGGCTGCTCCAAGCCCACTGGGAGCGATTGCGGCACAGCCTCGACGCCTTACGCATCCGCGGCGTGGACCTGGACCGGCTGCGGCAACGGCTGCTGGCCACGATCGCGGCAGGCCCCTTTCAGGAGGCGATCGCCTACGTTCAAGTGACGCGCGGCGTCGCGCCCCGGGCCCATGCCTTTCCCGCCGAGGCGACCCCCACAGAGTTGATCTACGTACAGGCATATCACGACACGCACGCCGAGATGCGGCAGACGGGGGCGGCGGTCGTCACTTACCCGGACATCCGCTGGGACCGCTGCGACGTCAAATCAACCAACCTGCTGGGCAACGTCCTGGCTGCCCAAGCCGCCCAGGAAGCCGGCTGCGTGGAAGCGCTCCTGTACCTGCCCGACGGCACATTGACCGAAGGGTCCCATACCAGCTTCTGCTGGGTCAAGGGCGGCATCATCTGGGCAACGCCCCAAGGCTCGTCGATCCTCCTAGGAACGACCCGGAGTTTTGTCACCCAACTCGCCAGGGGCGACGGCCTGACCGTGCGCGACGGCACGCTCCGCCGAGAGGACCTGGGGACGGTGGCGGAACTGTTCCTGACGGGCACGACGTCGGAGGTCATGCCGGTGGTACAGGTGGACGGCCGACCGATCGCCGACGGTCGGCCGGGCCCGGTGACGCGGCGTTTGCAAGAGCTGTATCGTCGAGCGGTTGGGGAATTCGTGGCCAACCCCGCGGAGGGCGCGGGGGGACGTTAAGGGCCAACGATGGTCGCCGATTTTGTCGCGGAGCTGCACCGCTACGGCCCGGAATCGACCGTGGCTCCGCCACCTTTGGCCTGGGCCCGGCGCTATTGCCGACGGCTGGCGGAGAGCCATTACGAAAACTTTACGGTGGCGTCCCTGCTTTTGCCGCGCCGTCTGCTGCCCCATTTCCACGCCGTCTATGCTTACTGCCGGTGGGCCGACGACCTCGGCGACGAGACGGGCGGCGGGACGCGGGCTTTGACCTTGTTGGCCTGGTGGCGGGAGGAACTGCACCGCTGTTACGCCGGCCAACCACGCCACCCCGTGATGGTGGCCTTGGCAGACACGATCCGCCGATTCGCCATCCCGCCTGAGCCTTTCCTGGATCTGCTGGTCGCCTTTGAACAGGACCAGCGCATCAAGAGGTATCGTACCTTTGAGCAGCTGCTGGAGTATTGCCGCTACTCCGCCAATCCCGTGGGCCACCTCGTTTTGTACCTCTGCCGCTGCTACGATGCCGAACGGGCCGCCTTGGCTGACTGTATCTGCACCGGCTTGCAGCTGGCCAACTTCTGGCAGGACGTGCGCCGCGACTTCGACATCGGCCGGGTCTATCTTCCCGACGACCATCGCCAGCGCTTTGGCTACGACGACGACGACCTGCGGGCTCGCCGATGCACGCCGGCCTTCGTCGAGCTGATGCGCTTCGAGGTCGCCCAAACCCGTGCCTTGTTTTACCGGGGAATGCCCCTAGTCGATCGCGTGCCCGCCGAGGTCCGGCTCGACATCGAGCTGTTTCTTCGCGGAGGGCTGGCGATCCTTGAGAAGATCGAGCGGATCGGGTACGACGTCTGGACGACCAGGCCGGTCTTGAGCCGGTGGGAAAAAGCGGCGTTGGTGGCGCGTGCCGGGCTTGGTGGCCTGGCGCGGCGTTGGTTGTGAGTCGATGCCGCTCGCGGCGGCCGCGGCCAGGCCGCGGCCGCCGGCCAGCAAGGGCGAGCCTGGGTCGCGCGGCCGCTGCTACAGGCCCCTGGAGGGTGTCGTGAGCGCTTGGAACCATCGCCATCTGCTCGGACTGGAAGACCTCTCTCGGGAGGAGATCCTCACCATCCTCGACCGCGCCGACGCGTACGCGCGCGAGCCGGAAGGGCCACCCCGCCCGGTGCTGAAGGGGA
Organism: Gemmataceae bacterium; assembly: GCA_025055215.1. GTDB lineage: Bacteria > Planctomycetota > Planctomycetia > Gemmatales > Gemmataceae > JANWYO01. The sequence continues at coordinate 8,959 of JANWYO010000242.1, read as the reverse complement.
AGGTGGTGGTGCAGCTGTTTTTCGAGCCTTCGACCCGCACGCGCATCAGCTTCGGCCGGGCCGCGCGCCGCCTCGGCGCGGACACCATCGACTTCACGGTCAGTGGCTCCAGCGTCAGCAAGGGAGAAAGTTTTATCGACACCGCCAGGAACATCGAGGCGATGGGGGCCGACCTGATCGTCGTGCGGCACTCCACGCCCGGGACGCCGCACCTGCTGGCCAAACACCTGCGCTGCGGCGTGGTCAATGCCGGAGATGGGGCCCACGAACACCCGACGCAAGGATTGCTCGACATCCTCACCATTCGGCGGAAGAAAGGGCACATCGAGGGGCTGACCGTGGGCCTGGTCGGCGACATTGCCCACAGCCGGGTGGCGCGGAGCAACATCCACGGCTTGCGCAAGCTGGGGGCGCGCCTGATTGTCTGTGGCCCGCCGACGCTCGTGCCGCAGTACCTGACCACCCTGGGGGTGGAGATTGCCTACCATCTCGACGCCATCCTGCCGCAGTGTGATGTCATCAACGTGCTCCGCATCCAGTTCGAGCGGCAGCGCAGCGGGTTGTTTCCCTCGATCCATGAATACGCCCACCTCTTCGGCATGAACCGCGAGCGCCTAGCCTTGGCCAAGCCCGACCTGCTGCTGTTGGCGCCCGGGCCGATCAATCGCGGCGTCGAGCTGACGCCCGAGGTGGCTGATGGTCCGCACTCGGCCATTCTGGAACAGGTCAGCAACGGCGTGGCGGTGCGCATGGCGGTGTTGGAGTTGTTGGCCCAAGCCAGGGAGGCGTGACCCGCTGCCGGTGGCCGGCGCGGCTTGCGCTGGCAAGCGAGATAGGTGTCGATGCCCCCTGGGCGATTTACAATGGACGCTGAAGGGGCAGAGACCTGGGCCGAGCGCGGGGACGACAGGCCCGGGGGCGCCGCTGCGGGCCGCAGGCCGCGGCGGCCGGGGAGGCGGTGGCATCATAAGGCGGTGGAAAGCGGCATGAGCGTCGTCGGAGCGACGTCCGAGCCCCTGCTGCGAACGCTGGCGCCGGCGCTACGGAACCTGGAACGACACCTGCGCCGCTGGCTGGAAGCACCCCGCCGCTACCCCTGCTCCACCATCCTCCAGGCCACCCTCGAAGGCCTAGCCACCGACCTCCACCGCCAAGCCGAGGCACTCGAGGTCGAACGGCCGCTGCTCGTCGTCATGCTCATGGGAGGCACGGGCGTCGGCAAATCGACCCTTCTCAACGCCCTGGCCGGCAGCCCCATCGCGACTGCCTCTCTGGCCCGCCCGACGACCCGCGACCCCGTCGTCTACTACCACGAAAGCATCCGCACCGACCGCCTCGACCCCGCCCTGCGGCAATGCCGGCTGGCGTCTCACAACCGGCCGGCCCTGGAGCAGAAAGTCCTGGTAGACACCCCCGACCTCGACAGCAACGACCTGGCCAACCGGGACAAACTCCGGGCGTTGTTGCCCGTGGCCGACGTCGTTCTCTACGTCGGCTCGCAGGAGAAGTACCACGACCGGCTCGGCTGGGAACTCTTCAAACAGTGCCGTCGTCGCCGCGCCTTCGCCTTCGTCTTGAACAAATGGGACCGCTGCGCCGTGCGCGCCGCCAGCGGCTTGAGGCCGGATGAAGACCTCCTCCGCGACCTCCAGATGGAGGGGTTCGAGAACCCGCGACTCTTCCGCACCTGCGCCCGCTACTGGGCGGAACGCGCCGACGGGCACCCGGTCACGGAGCTGCCGCGAGACGAGCAGTTTCCTGAGCTATTGGCCTGGCTCGAGGAAGGGCTGACCCGGTTGGAGATCGAAGCGATCAAGGCCCGCGGCGTCCAACAGCTGCTGGAGCAGCTTCTCCGGGCGCTGCAAACCGCCTGCCCGCCCGACCTCGGTAAAGCGGCGGCCGCTATCCGCGCGTCGTGGGAGGAGGTGCTGACCAAAGAGGCCGCCGCGGTCGCGGACATCCTCCTGAACACCCTGGAGCCCTATCAGCGGGAGATCGAGCACCATTTCACGCTGGAGGGCCAGCGACGCTTCCATGGCGCCATGGGGGTCTATCTCGCTCTCTTCAACAAACTCCGCTACTTCGGCAGTTCGCTCCGCGATCGCCTGCCGTTGATCGCCCGGCTACCAGGGACGCCGGTCCCCACGCCGGCCACGTGGGACCTGGCGGCGTTTACCCGAGGCTGCACCAAGGTCGCCGGCGAACGCCACCTCGACGCCCGAGGCAAGGCCCTGGTCCGTCAGCTGCTCCTGGAAGCCGACCGGCATGGCTTTCCCCTCGAGCTGTTGTCAGAGGCCACGGAAGCGGTGGCCGTCGGCGACTGGCGGCAACGCTACGCCCAAGACTTGATCGAGGCCCTGAACCACGTCGAGCAACAATGGTCACGGCCGACCGGCTCGCGCCGCCTCGTGCAGACCGGGCTCGCTTGGCTGGCCAATGGGCTGCCCCCGGTAGTGTTTCTCGCCTCCTGCGTCTGGATCTTATGGCGCTTTTTCGACCCGGCGGGACGTGGCTATCAGGTCCAGCTTCTCGACCTGCTGCTCCCTTTTGTCCTGGTCCTCATCGTGCTCATCATGTTGCACGTCTTGATTGCCATCCTCCTGCCGCTTCGCTGGCCGACCATTCGTGCCGAGTTCAGCAGACGATTGGAGCGCCTGCTGACCGACGGGTTGATACACGCGTACGCCGGCGTTCCCAGCCAAGTCGCCGAACTGCTCCAGCAAGAGCGCCAACAGGTGGAGCGACTGCAAACGGAAGTCCGCGAAGTGGCCGAGTGGCTGGCGCAGCGCGAACATGCGGCCAACGTCGCCAACCTGTACGGGAACTGACCGCCCCAGGAGGGCTGCGGGAGGGCCGAGCCTGGTCGGTGGTTTTGATCAACCGCTGCCGCCGCGCCACTGCACGAAGCCTTCCAGGGCGTAGAACTCGGGCAACCCGAGGGCATCGTACAGCCGGGCGGTTTCACGGTTGCGGTCTTCGGCCCGCTGCCAGAACTCGCGGGTATCGCTGCCGCCCGGGAACATCGCCCGGTCTTTCTGAGACTGGTGGCGGAAGATGGCGTTCTTTTTCCGCTCCAGGTCGGACGGGCTGAGCGGCACGGCCCGCTCGATTTCGTGGGGCTCCCATTCCTCCCACGCCCCGCGATACAGCCAGACCTCGAAGTCCTGGCCGCGGGTCCGCACCTCGCGGACCGCCTGGAAAATCGCCTCGGCGCACATCCGATGGGTGCCATGCGGGTCGGAAAGCTCACCGGCCACATAGATCTGACTAGGCCGCAACCGCTGCAACAAGGTGACAATGTCGGCGATGTCCTGGGGATGGATCGGCGCTTTGGCGATGGTGCCCGTGCGATAGAAGCGCAGGTCCATGAACTCGAGTTGCTCGGGCGGAATGCCGCAGGCCAGGGCCGCGGCCCGCGCCTCGGTGGTGCGGATCAACGCCTTGATGGCCAGCAGGTCGGGCGAATCCGGTTGCCCGGGTTTCTTGCTCCGGAGGAATTCCTGGACCCGTTCCTTGACCTGCTCGGTCTGCTCGCGGTCGATCCCGAAGAGTCGGTTGAACTCGACGACGAAGTCGGCATAGCGCCAGGCATCGTGGTCGAAGACGGCGATGTTGCCGGAGGTCATGTACGCGACATGGACCCGATGGCCCTGGTTCACCAGGCGAATGAGGGTGCCACCCATGCTGATGACATCGTCGTCCGGGTGGGGACTGAAGACCAGCACCGTGGTCGGCTCGTTGCCTGCGGGGTGCGTGCAGATGGTGGCCATCATGTCGTCGAAGACGCGTCGGCCCAACACGTGCGCCGGGCCGTGCTCCCGGAGGAGTTCATACAGCTCGTGCTCGCGGAAATCGTCGTCGGACAGCTTCAGCAGCGCCTTGCCGACCTTCAAACTGAGCCAGATGACGGCCCGGCGAATCAGCGCCGGCGTCCACTTGACCGGTCCGACCACCCAGGGCCGGCGAATGGCCGTCAATTGGCTGGCGGCCGCCTCGTCGAGCAGGAACGTGGTGTCGGGGTGCTGCTGGAGGAAGCTGGCGGCAATGGCGTCGGTTATCTCCCCTTCGACGGTGCGCTGCACGATAGAGGCCTTGTGCTCGCCGAACGCCATGATGACGATCTTGCGCGCCTCCAGGATCGTACCGACGCCCATCGTCAGGGCCTGATGGGGCACGTTTTCCTCGCCGAAAAAGCTCCCGGCGGCGTCGCGGCGGGTGATCGGGTCGAGGGTCACCAGGCGCGTGACGCTATGGCGGGTCGAGCCGGGTTCGTTGAAGCCGATGTGGCCGGTCCGCCCGATCCCGAGAATTTGCAGGTCGATGCCCCCCACGCGGCGAATCTTCTGCTCGTACTGGGCGCAATACTCCTCGACCTGGTCGAGGGGGATGGTGCCATCCGGGATGTGGATGTTCCCCGGCGGAATGTTGACGTGGTTGAAGAACGTTTCCTGCATCCAGCGGCGGTAGCTGTGCGGGTCGTCCGGCGCCATCGGATAGTATTCGTCCAGATTGAAGGTGATGACGCGGGAGAAATCGAGGCCGGTCTCCTTGTGCAGTCGGATCAGCTCGCGATAGAGGCCGACCGGCGTGGAGCCGGTGGCCAGGCCGAGGACCGTCGGCCGGCCCGCTGAGTTGTTCTGGCGGATGAGGCTTTCGATCATCAAGGCCACGTGCCGCGAGGCCTGCGTGCTGGTAGGAAAGACCAACGTCGGGATTTTCGTCAAAGGAACGTAGTGAGACGTCATAACAGGCACTCGATGGCGTTCGGCCAGGCCACAAAGCCGCCGGATAGGGACCTCTGCAAAGACACGGGATAGCGTATTCGGAACACGCATCCGGTCGAGGGGGCTGCCTGGGGTGCACCTATCGTTGAAGGCGGGTCTGAGTGCTCAAGGCGGCGGTTTTTCCCCGCTCCTCGCCGAGCCGATTTATCGTTTCGTGCTCGCGGCGCGCTCAGCGTGCGCGAAACGATCATTCTCCTTGCGTGCCCCGTTCGCGTCTCCCATCCGCGTGCGAGCGCGAACCGATGAATCCTTGTTCGCCGCTGGCTCCTCGCCCCGCAACAATCCAGAGGCGCAGCCTCTGCCTTGAGGCGGATTGTGCCCCCGCCCCAGCGTGCTATGATCCAGCGGGGACCGGCGACGATGGCGCCTTCGCCCGATCACGGCAGTTTCCATGCTGGAATCAAGCTGTCTGCGGCTGTGCCCTTGGGCCGATACTCCTCACTCGTCCGCCGGGCTCCCGACGGCGCCATGCCGCGACATCGTCCACGGCGCGACGAACAGCCGGCTGGGGTTCGTCTACCGCCGGCCGACTCGCCTTCCCTTCCTGAAACCGATAGCCCTGGAACTCTACGAGGGGGACGACGCTTCTTACCTCTGTTCCGTGCGGCGGAGTTGGTGTTTGCCGTTCGGCTGGCGGGTGCGCGACGCCGAGGACAAGGTAGTCGGCAGCATCTCCGGCAGCTGGATCCTCGACGCGGGGGATCGCCCGGTGGCGTTTCTCCGCCACGCCTCAGCAGCGAAGGTATCATTCTGCGGGATCGACGGTGCCGAGTGGGCGGAGCTGACCCGCCAAGACGGCGGCGGCGTTTTCACTTTCACGGGAGTTCCCGACGACAACCCGTTTCTCCGCATGCTCCTTTTGGCAGCTGCGGTGCTTCAGGCCGACCGCGGGCCTTGAGGGTGGGTTTCCCCCGTCGTCACTGGTTCGCCCCGGAGGCCGATCAGCCCTTCGCGCCCCAACGACAGGGTCCGCCCGCCGAGTTCGAGATGGATGACATTGTCCAACGGGTGATGACTCACGATGCGAACCACGGTCCCGGGCACCAGACCCAGCTCCCGCCAGCGGCGGAGCCGGGCCGGTTGCTCATCCTGCGCTTCCCGGATGATGACCGTCTGACCGGGAGCGAAATCGGCCAACGATTGCAAGTGCCGCTGGGCCAACTCGCCCTCGCGTGTGGGGATGGGGTGGCCGTGCGGATCTTCCAGAGGCTCGCCCAAGTGCTCGGCCAGGGCCTGTTCCAGCCGCGGCGAAATGGCGTGCTCCAGGGCGTCCGCCTCGGCGTCGACTTCGCTCCAGTCAAGGCCAAGCACCCGTGTCAGGAACAGCTCCACGAGGCGATGGCGGCGAATGACACGCCGGGCTTCCACCCGTCCTTGCTCCGTCAGGCGGGCACCTTTGCCCGGTTCGTACCAGATCCAGCCGGCCTCCGCCAGCCGTTTGAGCATTCCTGTGACCGACGGCGCGCGAACCCGCAGCCGGCTGGCAATCTCCATCGGCGACACCATCGCTTCGGCGCCGCCCAGCGAATGAATCGCTTTGAGATAATCCTGTACCGCCCGGCTCGTCGGCTCCAGATTCGTCGATGGCTCGGTAATGGCGGCACCGTCGTCCCAAGGCCCGGGAATCAAATCCATGCCGCTATTCTACCATCCAACCGCCCGAAATGAAGCCAAACGCCAGCCCCCGACGTGGGCGCCTCCCTGGGAGGCAACGGTTCGCGGGAGGTCAGCCGGCGCAAGGTGGCAGGCTTGCGGCGTCCGAGCTGCCGGCTGCTGGTTTGACCATCACCGGGCCTCCCGGCGGGACGATGGTATCTTCGTCGGCGGTCAGGACCACCACCCCGTCGGCCGTGACGGCCAAGGTGTGTTCGACGTGGGCACTCGCCAAGCCGTCGCGGGTGACGACGGTCCAGTGGTCGGACAGGACTTGCGTGTCCATCGTCCCCATGTTGACCATCGGCTCGACGGCCAACACCAAGCCCTCTTCGATCTTGAAGTCGTGTTTGCGGGTATCGCGGCTGACGAAATTGGGCACCTGGGGGTTTTCGTGCATGATCCGGCCGATGCCGTGGCCGACGTAGTTCTGCACCATGCTGAAGCCAGCCCGTTCGACGTGGTGCTGCATTTTCATGGCGACTTCCGACCAGCGGTGGGCTCGCCCCAGTTCGATCATGGCGATGTGCAAGGCCTCTTCCGCGACCCGGACCAGCCGCCGCCGCTCCGGACTCACGTCGCCGATCATGAGCGTGATGGCGGCGTCTGCGCACCAGCCGTTGAGCTTGCAGGCGGTGTCGATTTTCACCAAGTCCCCCTCCCGGATGACCCGCGGACCCGGAATGCCGTGGACCACCTGTTCGTTGATCGAGATGCAAGTGACGGCCGGGAAAGGGACTCGGCCGGGATAGCCTTTGAAGAGGGGGATGGCGCCGCGGGCGGCGTAGAGGGCTTCGACGGCGCGATCGATGTCGCCGGTTCGGACCCCGGGCTGGGCCATCTGTCGGCAGAGGCGCAAGGCTTCGGCGACGATGTTGCCCGCCTCGCGCATCAGGCCGATTTCGCGTCGGGTCTTCAGTTCCGGTACTCGATTGATGAACTTTCTCAGCACGCGGGGCCTTCCTGGTTGTTGAGGGCCTTCAGGATCGCAGCGTAGATCGTTTCGATGTCTCCGGTGCCGGGCACCTGACGAAGGAGACCTTTCTGCTGGTAAAAGGGCAGCAGTTCTTGAGTGGTCTGGTGATAGTCCCGGAGGCGGCGACGCACGGTCTCTGGCCGATCGTCCGGGCGCTGCACCAGGGCAGTGCCGCACTCGTCGCACACACCCGCCCGACGGGGCGGCTTGTGCTGCGTGTGATACGTGGCCTTGCAATTGGGGCAACTCCAGCGACCGCTCAACCGACGCACGATCTCGTCATCGTCCACCTGGAGCACCACCACCGCCGTGATGTCGAGAAATTGCTGCCGCAGGGTTTGCTCAAAGGCGGCGGCCTGCGCCAGCGTCCGGGGGTAGCCATCCATGACGAATCGCTCCGGGCGATCATCCCGCCGGAAGCGGTCGTTGACTAACTCGTTGACCAAGTCGTCGGGGACCAGGGTGCCACTGAGCAGGAAGGGCTCGGCCAATTTTCCCGCCGGTGTGCCGCGACGCACGGCGTCGCGGAGGATGTCGCCCGTGCCGATGTGGACCAAGCCGAGGCGCTGACAAAGGAGAGTTGCCTGAGTCCCTTTTCCACTACCGGGCGGCCCGACGAGGATCAACCGCATGACACCCCCAAGGCGGGACCATCACGGGTTCAAGGTCTTCGGAAGGTATCCATGACCCCTTGTCCACCATTCTCCAATCCCGCGCCGCGCAAAGCAAGGGGGGTAACGTGCTCCGGGTGCACCTGCCGTTTCGGGCGAGGGAAGCGATTCAGCCGGTGGTTTTTCTTGGCCCGCCGCCTATCAATCTTCGGTCAGTCCCGGGTAATTGCGCATGACCAGGTGGCTGTTGATCTTCTGCACCAGGTCGAGGGCCACGCTGATGACGATCAGCAGCCCGGTGCCGCCGTAGAAGCTCGCCACCCGGTAATCGACCTCCATGGCGGCGGAAATGATGCTGGGGATGATGGCAATCACCGCCAGGAACGCTGCCCCGATGTACGTGATCCGCATCAGCACCCGTTCGAGGTAGTCAGCCGTTCGCTTTCCCGGGCGATAACCGGGGATGAAGCTGCCGTAGTCCTTCAGGTTGTTGGCCATGTCCTTGGGGTTAAAGGTGATGGCCGTCCAGAAGTAGCAGAAAAAGTAGATCAGGCCGATGTAGAAGAGGTTGTACATGTAGCCTTGGCGCTCGAAGGCTTCGCGGAGGCGGGCGGCGAAGTTCCAGTAGGGCTGGAGGGCGGTGAAGACGAAGTAGGGAAGCATCAGGAGGCTGCCGGCGAAGATTACGGGCATGACCCCCGCCTGATTGACGCGCAGCGGCAGGAATTGCCGCGTGCCGCCGTAGACCCGCCGACCCCGCACGTGCTTGGCCGACTGCGTTGGGATGCGTCGCTGCCCTTTGGTGATGGCGATGACCGCCACCACCACGCCGACAAACAGCGCGATCAGCACCACCAACTTTTCAAAGCTGACCTCGTGCCCGGTCTCGCCGCCCCCCAGGGTGAAGATCGACTTCTTGAACCAGCCGGTGGTCG
>JANWYO010000220.1 GCA_025055215.1 Gemmataceae bacterium | reverse complement strand
ATCTACGCCTGGAGGGATTCGAACCCCCAACCTATGGCTCCGTAGGCCATTGCTCTATCCAGTTGAGCTACAGGCGCCCTCATGACATCATTTTAACACTTCCTCGGCTCCAGGCAACTGCGACGCGATCGCTCGCAGTGGTATGCATTACCTGGGGTCGCCGTGCCAGAGGGATTGCCGACCACATTGCGTTGAACCTACGAAAACCCCGAAAATCCAGGCGAATGCTCAACGCGTCGTCGGCGTGGACGTCACCGCTGTCGTCTCCACCTGGAGAGCCAGAAAAGCGAGGCGGTATTCGATCCTTCCTTCGCGTGCTCGCCGAGCGCTTCGCACCTCAGCAAGGAAATCCCAGAGCGGTCCGCGTTTTCTGGGGACGGGTCGAAGCGATGGCTCGTGCCTAAGATACGATCACGCTGGCCGAAGGGTAAAGATCCGTTGGTCCAATGGAGGTTTCGGGATGCGATACGGGTGGTTGATGATTTTGTGCGTGGTCGGGGGGCCGATCCCGAGCCTGGCCGACGACTCCGTGGCCAAGCTCCTGGACGATTTGAAAGCCGTTCAGACGGAAGGGCCGGCCTCGCCCACTGCCCGGGCCGCGTGGGAAAAGCTGGTGGAGCGCGGCCCAGCCGCCCTTCCCGCCATCCTGACGGCCATGGATACCCCCGACACAGTGCTGGCCAATTGGCTCCGCACCGCCTTCGACCTGATTGTGGAGCGTGAACTGGCTGCTGGCGGTGGGCGGATCGACGTCGCGGCCCTGCTCCGCGTCGTCGAGGACCCCCGACGACGCGGCCGAGTTCGTCGGTTGGCCTTGGATGTGGTCGAGCGCCTTCGGCCCGGCACGCGTGATCGCCTCACGCCGGGCTGGCTGGACGACCCGGAATTCCGGTATGAAGCCGTAGCCCTGCTGCTCAAAGAGGGCGATGGCTTTGCCGAGAAAGGCGATAAGGAGCAAGCGGTGGCCCGCTATCGCAAGGCGTGGTCGGCGAGCCGAGACGTCGGCCAAGTGCAAGCGCTGGCGAACCGGCTAAAGCAACATGGCCACTCCGTGAGCCTTGCCGAGCATCTGGGCTTTCTGACCGAGTGGTACGTGATCGGGCCGTTTGAAGCTAACGGAAAGGGATTTGCCACCAGTTATCCGCCGGAAAAGGCCATCGACCTCAACGCCGAACTGCCGGGCAAGGAGGGACCGGTCCGTTGGCAGCGCTATCAGGTGAAGGAGACCACGACGGGCCTGCCGGCCCGCGTCGCCTTGGTCAACCTCCTGGAGCCGCTCGGTGCCGCGGATGACGCGGTGGCCTATGCCTACACGGCCTTTCAGGTGGTCCATGCTCAGGAGGTTGAGTTCCGTGGTGCTGCCGACGACAACTTTATCGTATGGGTCAATGGCCAGCGGGTGTTTGCCTTTGAGGAATACCGCAACGGCGTGCGCTTGGACCGGCACCGCTTCCGGGTCAAGCTCCAGCCGGGGGTCAATCAGGTGTTGGTGAAAATCTGCCAAGCCCCGCCGGACCCCAGCGGCACCACCGAGCCGAACTGGGAATTCCTCCTCCGTGTGGTGGACGACACCGGCAAGGGGATCGCCAGGAAAAGTGTCCTTCCGCCGCCGTGAATCCCCGCCAGGGTTCCTCGGCCATCAATTGGGCGCCGGCGGATTCTTGCGGAAATGCTCGACAAATTCCTTGCGCTGGAGCGTGCCGTCCTTGTTGGTGTCGATCTGATCGAACAGGTCGGCAAAGGGGGTGCCGCGAAGCTCATCGCGCGTCAGTCGGCCGTCGGCGTCGCGGTCGAAGGCATCGAAGTCGGGGCCGACGGGGCGAAATCCACCCGACCCGAACGCTCGGATTCTCCGGGCCACCACCATCAGTTCTGTCCGGTCGAGGAAGCCGTCACCGTTGGTATCCGCTTTGGCGAAGTTGTCGCGGAACGGTCCTTGGGCTTCCTGACGACTGATTTTACCGTCCTTGTCGGTATCGAAGCGCTGCAACAGGAAGTCGATTGTCTGTCGCAACTCGGGGGGCTCGGCGTCGGCGAGGACGGTCCCCGTTGTCAGAACGACCATCAGCGAAATGTGCGTCATCGCATCATCCTCGAAAATCGGCGAATAAGCGGTCCAGCAGCTCGCCGGGGGCGCTCCGGCGCGGTTCACGGGAATTGGCGGGCCTCGCACTGGTTCGCCGTCAACGGTTAAAACCCCAGGGCCGGCGGTTCGGTTTCGCGGCGGGCCTTTCGCCCGCCGCGAAGCATGCCCAGGGCATCGCGGTAACCCGGTTTCCCCGTCTGTCGGTACAACTCGCTGAGAACGTCCGCGACCAGCCATGAGCCAGCGTCCGAGAGTTGGTGGGCAATGGCTGTCAGACACCTTCCGAGTGACCCGTGAGCGGCGGTGGCGGGCCTGAGAGCCGGCCCACCCCTCGGCGCATGCAGCACGTAGTAAAAGAACACCAACTCGGTAAAGCGGTACGGTTCATCGACGCAGCTGCCCGCACGCTTCCACGGGGGAAAGCGATACCGGCAGTCCAGGTCGATTGCCATTGGCCAGAAGGTGCGGACGTGAGCGAGGCTTTGTCGGCTGAGGTGGACGATGCTCCACAGATACAGCTCGTCGTACGACGAGAGGTCGAGGATGGAAAACTCGTCCAACAGGCAAAGGAGCGTGTGATCGATTCGGTTGCTGCCGAGACGCTGGAGGGCCTCGACGAGGTAGAAAAAACGTCCGATGTCGGAGAGCCGCCGGGGCGGACCGGTTTGGGTGCTGGAGTCGGCGATAGGGCGGCGAAGCTCGAGGAAGCGAGCCAGCAAGACAGGCTCGACGGCGGTCCGTTCTTCGGCAGAGAATTGGCGAAGCACCGGCGCCTGGGGGTTGTACTGGGGGCGAAGGTCGCCGTCGATGTCCCAGCCGCGGGGCGTCATTTGGGCTGCTGGCTCCACCACTGTTTCCAGGCAGCGACGGCCTTAGCCCGCTCGGCCGGGCTGGAGTCGGGACCGGGGCCGAAGTCCTGCGCCGTCAGACTCTTCAAGGCGGCCCGGGCCGCCCGGACGACCAGCGGCCGCGGGTCGTCCAGGAGGGGGATCAGGTCGGGGACGTGCGACTTGTCGTCTTTCATGGCGCACGCCAAGGCGGCGGCCCGGCGAATCTCGGGGTGGTCTTCCTGGAGCTTGTCGCGCAACGTGGCGGCGGTCATGCGCGAGAGGCGATCGGCGAGGGCGGCACGGGCCTTGGCTTGCACGTCGGCGGGCAACAGCGGGATGGCCGTCGCCAAGGCGTCGGTGTAGGCGACACCCTTGCTGTCGCGGAATTGGTCAAGGAGGCGCTCCTGCTGGTCCCGAGGCGCTTTGAGCAGCTGGTCGCGTAAGCGGGCCGTTGCGGCGTCGAGGTCGCCGTCCTGGGCCGCCGGCGGCGGCCCAGGACGAGGTGCCGTTTCGATCCCCGACTTGATCCCCTTGCTGATCAGCATGTCGCCGCCCACCCCGCCCGACTTCAACGTTACCGTTCCGGGGTCTTGCACCCGGCCCTTCAGGGCCGCGGTGAGGTCACGCGCCAGGTTGGCCCGCTTCAGGAAAAGCAGGGCGAAACAGGTATCGACATCGGCGCCATTTTCCCCATCCCACAGGCCGGTTTCCTGGTCCTGAGTGGCGAGGAGGATTTCGCTCCCCCAGGCATACCAGTCCTTATGGCCGATGGTCTCCAGCCCGTAGGCCACCGCGACGCGCTCCAGTGACCAGAGGAAGTAATAACCGCGGCGGAGGACGCTGGCTTTCAGGCCGGTCTGGGCCCCCGGCTTCCCCGAAGGCTGGCCGATGGTCGTCGCCAAGGCCAACAGACCGGCCCGCACCACGGGATCGCGCGCGGGGTCGCGGCCGGGGAGGGCGCCTCCAGGGGCCCCTCTACCCTTGTCGGTACGCAGAGTGGTTTCGATGGCCGAGCCGTGACCGAACGCCAGCCCCAGCAAGCCGGCACAGGTCATCGACGCGGTGGAGTTGCTGACTGGGAGCCGGGTGGTGCTGTGGTTGTAGCCCCAGCCGCCGTCAACCTGCTGGCTTTTTCGGAAACGGTCGTCGAGCCGGCGAAAAGCTTGCTCCGTCGGCACGCCGTAGCGGCGCGCAATCCACAGCCCCAGCGTGGCGAACTGGGTGTTGGAATTGTCGTCAATACCGGCCAGAAAACCGTCCTGCCGCCCCGCCGGGGCGTTCGGCCGAAGGATCGCCTCAACCTCCTTCCGGAGCGTGTCCGGAAGCTCGGGCCGGGCGGCCGCTGGCCCGGCAGGCTTTGACGGCTGGTCGGCGGCCCCGGGTGATGAGGCCAGGGAGCGCAGCAGGTCTCGGAGGCGTCGTTGCTCGGCCTCACTGGCCGCCGGGCAGGTGTAGGTCCAGCCGCCGGCCGCGTTCTGGCCGCCCAGCAGCCGGACGCCCAGTGACTGGATGAGAGAGACGTCGGCGGGGTCGCCGAGGCGGTCGAGGCACATGATGGCCAGGGCGACGGAGTAGGTGTGCGTCAGGGCCGGGATCGCCTGCCGCACCACGGCGACGGCCTTTTTCACGGAGGGATCATCAGCCGGCACGCCGCACTCCAGGAGCGTCAAGGCAGCCAGGGCGGTGGCACCGACCTCCGGCCGGCGAAACGAGCCGTCGTCGTTCTGGAGCTTCTTCAACCCGGCCACTCCACGCTCGATCGATTGGGCGATGGGGTCGGGCTGGGCCGCCAGTGCCCAGGCGCTGGAGGCCAGGAATGTCAGCCAGACTACTCGTGACACGCGCATGGCTCGGCCCTCGCACGGCGACCGAGGCCGAGGCGGGCCTCGGTCTGTCAGTAATCAGTCCAGAGGCGTTCGCCACCGACAAAAGCCTTTTTATTGTCCCCGGCCTTGCATCCTGGTGGGAGCGTGGCGAGCTTCTTGACGTTGCCACCACCCAAGACGACATAGTCGGCCACGAATGCGGCCCGCAACCGCGCCACGACGTCCTCGACGGCTCGCCGCCAGCGCTTTTTGCCCAGGCGCTTCAGACCGCGCAGGCCCAGGTAATCCTCGAACGACCGGCCTTTCTTGTACGGAAGGTGGGCCAACTCCAGGGCGGCGACCACCTTGTCGATGATAAAAGCCGTCCCCAGACCGGTCCCTAGGCCGAGGAAGAGCATCCGGCCGCCTTCGTAGCTGCCTAGCGCCTGCATGGCGGCGTCGTTGATGATCTTCACCGGTTTGCCGAAGTGGGCCGCGAAGTCGAAGCCGACCCAGCCGCGGCCAAGGTTCCGGGGCTCCAGGAGGATTTTGTTCTGCACCACCGGGCCGGGGTAGCCGATGGAGACGGCGTCGTATTTCCAGTCCCTGGTGGTCTCCAGGACCCCGTGGACCATCTCCGATGCTGTCAGCTGGGGGCCGGAACGGAACCGGCGGATCTCCTCTTGCCCCATCAACCGGCTCTTGACATGCGTACCGCCGACGTCGATCACCAGGACCTTCATTCGTCCGCCTCGGGAGTAGCACCAAGCGACCGCCGCGCGGCTTGGCCGCAGGGTATTCTACCGCGGCGGCGAAGGTCGCTCCATACCCGCGGATACAGGGTGTTGTTATCGTTTCGGCCGAGGTTGAGCGTTCCGGGGGGCGGTTTTTCCCTACCCCCGCCGACTGCTCGGTTCGCGCTCCCGATTGCTCGGTTCGCGCTCGCGGTCTGCCCCGTGAGCGTTCACCTTGTAGCGCGAGCGCAAACCGATCGATCGTTCTCCGCCGCTTCACCCCCGGCCCACCGCTATTCCGAGGTACACCCCGGCTCCAAGTCGAATTGACCCTGATGGCCCGCTTGACTACCATCGCCGCCCCCCGGAAAGGGGCCGGCACCAGGTTCGTGTTCCACGGAGGAGGACGAGGATGGCAGCCTGCGGAAAACGGGCGTTCGGGGCGGACCTGAGAGGGGCAAGGGTGGCCGTGGTCCTGACGCTGCTGATGACCGGCTGCGGGCAAAGCCCGCCGCCCACCGAGCCGATCGCTCCGCCGCCGGCCCCCGCTCCTGCCAAGACCGTCAGCGCCGAAGCCCTCCTGCACCAGCCGTTCGCCGAAGCCACCATCACCGACCCACCGCCGGCCGATCAGCGCCTCCCAGACGTCACCATGACCGGCAAATCGGTCGGCAAACTTTTCCTCGAAGTGACCCGTATCTGGGATTCGATCCGTTTCACCACCCCCTCCGGGAAGCCCTTGGCCTATCGGGCGGTCCTCGACACCGAACTGGGTGCCATCGAAATCACCCTCCGCCCCGATTGGGCCCCCAATCACGTCCGCAACTTCGTCGCCTTGGCCCAGGTCGGCTACTATGACGGCCTCGTCTTCCAACGCACCATCCATGAAGAATCGAGCGAACGGCCTGACGCCCGGCTCGACCTCATCGAAGCCGGCTGCCCCCTCGGCACTGGCGACCACGGCCACGGAAGCATCGGCTACTGGCTGAAGCCGGAATTCAACAAGGACATCCGCCACGAAGAAGGGACGGTGGGCGCCAGCCGTGCCGAAGACCCTAACAGCGCGGCCTGCAAGTTTTACATCACCCTCTGCCGGGCGCCGGTCATGGATGGTGAATTCACCGTCTTCGGGAGGGTGTCCAAGGGACTGGACGTGGCCCGGAAGATCTTCTCTCAGCCAGTCCGCAACGACCCGGAGTATCCGGAGGGGGACCGGCCGGAAAAACCGATCGTCATCCGCAAAGTCACCATCCACGCGCAGGAAGTGGAGCAGTGGGCCGGCCCATGAGCGGGCCGGTCCACAGATTGCACCTCGGCGCCAGCGCGGGCGCGATAGCTCACCCCCGCCTCGGAAGTGGACAAAATTCCACAATTCCTCTTCCTTTGTGTACGAACGTCTAATATACTTGTGTTTATAAAGTGGATCGACGGCCCGGGGGCGCCCCGCGGGGTGCCGACGCGGCCTCGTATAAGGAGATCTCGCGATGCCGGATGCCACGCTGACACGACGCCAGCAAGAAATATACGACTTCATTCGCGAGAAGATCGAGAAGCGCGGCTACGGGCCCACGGTGCGGGAAATTGGCGAAGCCTTCGGTATCCACTCCCCCAATGGGGTCATGTGCCACCTCAAGGCCCTGGAGAAAAAAGGACTGATCGTCCGAGCTGGCTTCCGTGCCCGGGCCATCCAACTGGTCCATCATCGTCCCCCGGGCACCGTCCTTCCCCTGTTAGGCTCGGTGGCCGCTGGCCAACCCCTGCCCGCCGCCGCTCAGAGCGAACAACTTAACCTGGACGATCTTTTCTCTGGGGAGCGACTCTTTGCCCTGCGCGTGCGCGGCCAGTCGATGATCGACGACCACATCGAGGACGGCGATTACGTCATCATCCGCCAACAGCCGACGGCTGAAAACGGCGAGCGCGTCGTCGTCATGGTCAACGATGAGGTCACGCTCAAGCGCTTCTACCGCAAACGCGATCACATCCGCCTCGAGCCATCGAACAGCCAAATGGAGCCGATCATCGTGTCGCGACCGGAAGACGCCAAGGTTCTGGGCGTCCTGGTCGGCGTCGTTCGCAAGTGTTAGCGATCCTGGGACCAGACGAGCCGCCGAAGCTTTCGGGAGTGCCTCGGGGTGCGACCCAATCGGAGAACGCTGGTGGGCTGTCGATTGACGCTGGGACAACGAACCCGCGCCCAACGATGTTGATGGAGCCAACGGAGGTTGAATTGAACGAGCCAGCGGTGTATCCCCACACCGCTGCCATGTCCGATGTTGCCTTGTGATCGGATGGTAGTAATTTGCAGGGAATTGGGTGTTGGCCCGCCGAGTCATCTCAACAGACGCCACACGTCATCGTCAAGAATCGGCTTGGCCATCAGATACTTCCGTGTACGCCCAGCCCCGGAAGCCCGAGGCACAATGGTGGCATGATAATTCTGCAAGACGCTCTGGGAAACTGTCGCCAAATGCTCAGGGTCTGGACTTGGTCCAACGGTAAGCCGCCAAGGCGTTCAACTCTCGAACGAACAGCTGATCGCCACACACGGCCAGGTGAG
The DNA here is from genome assembly GCA_025055215.1 of Gemmataceae bacterium. Taxonomy (GTDB): domain Bacteria; phylum Planctomycetota; class Planctomycetia; order Gemmatales; family Gemmataceae; genus JANWYO01. Next base: position 16,286 of record JANWYO010000220.1, on the reverse strand, counting down.
CCCAGGTCTCCTCGTCGCTGACTTTTCGTCTGTCGATCAAATCAAATTGCCGGGGATTCGCTTTGAGGAGCAACAGTTCCCCGCGCTGGTCCAGGGCCAGGATGCGGTCTTTCTGAGCGACCAGGCTACAGTACTTCCCAAAGGGGGGACTGGTCCAGGTCCGCTCTCCCGTTGCGAGATTGATGCAGGTGAATCGTTGATTCTGCAAATGCAGGTAAGCTTAACCATCGACGAGGACCGGCGAGGACATGTAGCCTTGGGCAGTGCAGGTCCAAACTTCGGAAACGCGAAAGCGATCCCCCTCCTTGGACAAGCCATAAAGCCAGGCTTTGTTCTGATAGCTGCTGGTGAACACAGCATCCCCGTACAGCAGCGGGGTCAGGATGTTCATACCACGGAACGAGGGCACGACCTGGGACCACAGAACTTCCCCCGTATCCAGATCAACCCCAGCCAGCTTTTCCCGGGTTTGGACGACAAGTTGCCGTTTGCCCGCCAGGGTAGCGATAATCGGTGAGGAGAACGCGGACCCGGACATGCCCCCCTGGTCCTGAAGGGTGCGCCAGATGATCTGGCCGGTCTTTTTGTTTAGTTTAACCACCGAGGCACCGGCCTGAACGTAAACCGCATCGCCATCGATCAACGGCGAGCAGACAAAACCAAAAGCTGGCAGTGGGGTCTTGTATTGCTGGACAAAATCGACCCGCCAGATTTCCTTACCCGTTTCTGCATCAAGACAGACCAGGACGTCCCGCATTCCCGCCACGTACAGGCGTTCGCCGTCGTGGGCAGGCGTTGAGCGAATCCAGCTGCCGTTTGAACGGGCGAAGAACGGGACAGTCATGGCCCCTTTCCATTCGGTCCGCCAACGCTCCTGGCCCGTTTTGCGATCCAGGGCGTAAACAACCTCCAATTCCTTGTTTTTCGTTTCCGTGGTGTACACCAGATCTCCAGCCACGATGGGGCCGGAGTAACTGGGCCCGAGGTTGACGCGCCACAGAGGGGCGAGTGAGTCTTTAGACAGGTCGTCGGGCCAGGCAGGGCCGCTCACCTGACCATCCCGACTTGGCCCCCGCCATTGTGGCCAAGTGGTTGGCTCCTGGCCCCCCACTCCCCCGACAGCAAACAAGCTGCCCAACAGCAAGGCTGATCTCGCTGTCCCACGAAAACTAAACCAGGCCGACTTCATGCCTCACCTCCCCGCCTCAACGCGGTGTCCATGTTCCATGTGAGCCAGCCGAGGTTCGGCGTCGTTGGACGAGGGTTCCACTTTACCTAACAAGTGACGCAAGGCGCCCTCCAACTCACCATAAAGAAACCGATACCCCGATGTCTGCAAGGCGACTGGCACGACGCGCGTGCTGGCAAGCAGCAGTTCATCGGCCATCTCTCCGAACGCCAAGCGGGCCATGAATGCGGGCAAGGGGAAGATGGTCGGTCGCAGCAGCAGCCTTCCCAGCGTCTTAGCGAATTCCTGGTTTGTCACCGGATGGGGAGCAACCGCGTTAACGGGACCGCTCAGGGAATCGGTTGCCAGGGCATGGTAGACGGAGCCAATCACGTCATCTAGGGCGATCCAACTCATCCATTGTCGGCCGGTGCCGATCCGGCCACCCACTCCAAGGCGAAAGGGCGTGAGCATTTTCGCGAGTGCCCCGCCCCTGGGACTCAGGACGATCCCCAGTCGTAAGTGGACCACACGGATGCCGGCGTTCGCGGCGGCTTCCGTGGCTGCCTCCCACGCGTGGCACACTTCCGGGAGGAAGCCGGTGCCCCGGGGACTACCCTCATCCAACACATCATCGCCGCGGTCGCCATAATATCCGATCGCTGAAGCGCTCACCACGACGCGGGGAGGCCTTCGCAAGCGGGCGAGCGTCTCGCACAGGAGTCTGGTCCCCTTGACCCGGCTATCGCGGATGCGATCCTTTTGCTCCGGGCTCCAGCGCCGAGCGGCGATGTTCTCGCCCGCCAAATGAATAACAGCATCGTGTCCTTCCAACCCTTCGGCGTCGAGTTCGCCCCTGACCGGATCCCAGAAAACGGCGCCTCCGGCCTCGGCGCTGCGGACGATGCGCGTGACCTGATGGCCCCCGGTCGTCAGGAAAGGTACCAAGGCCGACCCGACGAGGCCGCTTGAGCCCGTGACTGCAATCCTCATGCGACGACCCTCCGCGTACTCGCGATGCAAGGCCAGGTCCGACGCCGTGATCGCGTGCCGATACCGGAACATCCGCTCTAATTTCCGGCGCACCAGAGGTCCGCCGAGCAACTGACCTACGCGCCCGAGCGGCAGGGTGTACTCCAGCTCTTCCTCCAGGTAGCTCTGGTTTGGACCTTCTGGGAAGACGCGATGGCAATGCCGCCAGTGCCGGAAAGGGCCTTCGGTCTGACGGTCACAAAACTGCCGACCCGGTTGGTAATCGTAGTGCTCTGCGACCCAACGGTGCCACCAACCAAAAGCACGGACCGCCAATACGACTCGTCCCCCGTCCGTCACTCCGCCATCTCGCTCGAGCACTTCCAGCGGTTCCCAAGGAGGCAACAAGCGCTCCAATGCCCCGGAACGGCAATGCCATTCAAAAACCTCCTCCGCGGAGGCTGGCATGGGCGACCGAAATACGAACCGTTGGAGACGCATCGTTCCACTCACGAGGACGCATCAGGGCACGATTAGCATGAAATCCTCAATCAAACGTTCACTACCCCGCATAACAGGTCGTGACGCACCGGTCGAAACCGCGCCGCGAGCTGTCGCGCCAAGGCAGCCGGGCACAAAGAGCCAGCGCGGCATTTTGCCGTGAGTTTCGCCGGAGATTAGCGCTTCGAGCCATGCCCGCGCTTCAGGCCCCCCTGTTTGACAAAATGGGGGTGAATGCCGGCTGACTGCCGGCATTCACCCCGCCCTGGAAGACTCAAGATCAGTTAGCTGGCGGCAGGAGGACGGAGTCGATGACGTGAATGACGCCATTTCGGCAGATGATGTCGGTCTTCACCACATTCGCGCCGTCCACCTTGAATTTCCCATTTTCGACGGTGATGGTGATCCCCTTGCCGACTTGCGGTCGAATTAAGTTGAACGGCCCCAGACCGGCGAACAGGATCTTGCTGCGCTGGACATGGTAGGTCAAGACGTCGGTGAGCGCCTTCTTGTCTTTGAGGAGCGCTTCCAGTTTGTCCTTGGGGACTTTGGCGAAGGCCTCATCAGTGGGCGCAAAGAGCGTGAATGGCCCCTCTCCCTTCAGGGTCTCGAGTAGATCGGCCGCCTTGAGGGCCTTGACCAGGGTGTTGAACTGCCCCGCTTGAATGGCGGTTTCCACAATGTCTTTGCTCGCCTTGTCATCGCCCCGAGACGACCCCGAAGGCCCAAGGCCCAGTGTGAACAACGCAAGCGCGCCGGCAGCAACAAGTAGTCTGTCGTTCATCGCAGTGTCTCCCTTGCCAATGTGAACTGTTCCGGCTCTTCGTTCGCAGGAACCAATCCTGCGCGACTCGAGCGTTTGCTTGTCTTCCTATAGACCGATTCGACCTGTCAAGGATCAGCGCACGGCCACGGGGCCTCGGCTGTCCACCGACTGGGTCGCCCGCGTCGCTTCGAGGACAACCATCAGCACGCCAGCCAGCCCCACCAGGGAGTAAACCGCCCGGCTCACAACGCTGGCAGAGCCACCGAAAAGCGCCGCGACGAGGTCGAACTGAGCTAGCCCGACCAGACCCCAGTTGACGGCCCCGACGACCACCAGCACGAACGCGACCAGCCACAAGGTTCTCGACATGGGTGCTCCTCCAAAAAAGGGAAGAAACCACGAAATCGTTCAAACCGTCCATATTGTTAGCTACCTCGTCGAGGTTTGTCAACAGCATTTTTCTGTAGTCTGTGGACTTGAGTTGCACATATCGTCTAAATCGGTCATGATAAAAACAAGGCAGGTCGGTTTTTCCCACGCCGACACGTGTGCAAAAGTCACTCATCATGCAGGCCGACGAGAAGACGCTGTACCTCAGCACTCCGCAAGCGGCCGCGGCCCTCGGCGTGAGCGTGAGCACGGTCAAGCGCTGGGTGGATGCCGGGATCCTGCCGGCTCATCGAACGGCGGGCGGACACCGCAAGCTCCTGCGGGCCGAAGTCCTGGCGCTGGTCCGCCAAGGACACTTGCCGCGCGGCGATCTGACGGCCTTGAGCAGTGTTTCGGCCACAACTCCGACCGTGGACCTCGAGGCTGCCAGGGATGAATTGCTGAAGGCGCTGCTTGACGGGAGAGGAGCCGAGGTCAACGCGGTCATCCGGCGGGTTTATGACTCCGGGGTGGCGATCGAGACCCTCGCTGACCGGGTGATCGCGCCGGCGATGGCAAGGATCGGGCACGACTGGGAAATCGGGACCATCGAGGTCTGGCAAGAGCACCGGGGGACAGATCTTTGCGCCGCGGCCCTGTATGGCCTGAAACATGACTTGGAAGCCCGGGCCGAGAAGAATCGGCCTGTCGCAGTCGGTGCCGCTCCCGAAGGCGACCCATACCTTCTGCCCACCCTGCTTGCTCAATACGTCCTGCTCGACGCGGGATGGGAAGCCGTCAATCTAGGGCCGAACACGCCCCTTAAGAGCCTGGCTGAAGCGATTCGGGAATTAAGGCCGCGCCTGATTTGGCTTTCGGTCTCTTTCGTTGCCGAGGAATCCTCATTCCGCGAGACTTACAACGCCTTCTATCGAACTGCTGAGCATCACGGCGTCGCCGTCGCCCTCGGGGGACGTGCCTTGAAAGACGCGCTCCGTTCGACAATCCCTTACACAACATATGGCGACGGCCTGGAACACCTGGCAGCTTTTGCACGCACCTTGCACCCCCGACCGAAACCTCCGCGTCGTGGAAGGCCGCCCACCCCTTGAATTACCAACGGTAGAAATCATTCACGCGACCGTGCATACTTGAAAGTGAAGCCGGTCGGCCCCCCAGCTTCTCCTCGGCGGCAGGTTCGTCATCGACCACAAGCCGCCAGGACTAACGCTCGCCATCGTGGGTCTAAATGTGGACCAAAGATACGGCTCTTAGGGCCTCTGCGGGAGCCGGCTGGTGGGGCATTTCTGGCGGACCAGCAGCTGCCAAAGTCAGCGACCCCTCGAGGAATGCCGCGGAGAAGCTCGTAGAAAGAGCTTTTGTTGACCGGCTAGGGGGCCTTGGTGGAGTCCGGCGCGACGACGCTGTTGCGGATCGGCGCCACGTTCGCGTCCGATCGCACAGGTAGCCGCAAGGTCACCGTCGTGCCGACGCCCTCGGTGCTGGTGATGGTGATCGTTCCCTGGTGCTCTTGGATGACGCGGCGACAGATCGCCAGGCCCAATCCGGTCCCTTTTCCCTCTTCCTTGGTGGTAAAGAACGGTTCCATGATCCGAGGCAAGTTGGCCGCCGGGATGCCGATCCCGGTGTCGGAGAACTCAATCAAGACCGCGGGTCGGCCATCGTCCATGGTGGTCGGCGCTGTTCGGAGCGTGAGGGTCCCTCCCTGGGGCATGGCGTCGCTGGCGTTGGTCAAGAGATTGAGGAACACTTGCCGCAGTTTTTGCCGGTCGGCGAAGATGTCGGGCGTACCTGGGGTCAGCTCCTGCACCACCTGGATTTGCCGCTTGCGCAGGTGGTGTGCCACCAGCTCCACGGCCTCGGCTAATTCGCGGCGGGTGTCCACGGTGGAGATCTGTTCCTCGCCGCGGCGGGAGAAGTCGAGGAGGTTAGCGACCAGCCGGCTCATGCGGCGGACTTCCTGGTCGATGATCTCCAAGGCGCGGCGGCGGGGATCGTCGGCGGGCGTGCGGGAGAGGACTGACTCGATGCGCAGGCTGATGGTGGCCAGGGGATTGTTCAACTCATGGGCAATACTGGCGGCCAGTTCGCCAACGCTGGCCAGCTTGGCGGCTTGCCAAAGCTGCTGCGTCATGGCGCGAATTTCGGCGTTCTTGGCTTTCAGCTCGGCGACGGCACTCTCCAAACTGGCATTGGTTTGCCGCAGGGCCTCTTCCGCCCGTTTCCGCTCCGTGATGTCGCGGATAATCCCCACGAAGGCCCGTCGATTCCCCCAGCGGGCCTCTGCCACCGATAATTCCATGGGGAACGTGCTGCCGTCTTTCCGCCGGCCGACGACTTCCCGTCCGATACCGATGATCCGCTTTTGGCCGGTGGCCAGATAGCGGGCGAGGTATTGGTCGTGTTCGTCGCAGTACGGCGGCGGCATCAGGATGCCGACGTTTCGGCCCACCAACTCCTCGGCGTTGTAGCCGAACAGGCGCTCGGCAGCGGGGTTAATCGTCTGAATGATGCCCCGCTCGTCGATGCTGATGATGCCATCGACGGCGGCTTCGAGCAGGGCCTGCACGCTGGCCCGGCTGGTCGTCAGGCTGTCGCGGGCCGCGGTCTGGTGTCCTGCCGACGCAGACGCTCTCATCATCTGAACTCCCTCGGCCCGGGCGGCGGCCCTGCCGACCGCCCGCAGCGTCGCTCCCTTTCTTTTCCCCTTCCCGGTGCTCTCATATTCTACTGCTTCGACGGAGTCTTCAGCACCCTCAGCGGCCGGCGATCTTGGCCGGAACCATTCCCCGGTGGGGGTTCGCGCCGATCGCACCGACCCTGATACTCCTCGCCCCCTTCAGGGGCGTTTCCCGAGAGGCCCCCGTGCAACGCGACGCCTTTGCCCGAGCCCGACAATTCCTCAACTATCGGCCCTTTTCCAAGTGGGCGGCCCTGGTCGCTGCCGGGGCGATCGCCCTGGTCCACGTGGCCTTGCTGGTCATGCTCGGTCTGTTTGCCGACCTGATGGTCAATCACGGTCGAGTTCCGGGCCTGGAAGACCTCCCGACGCTGGAGCAGGACGAGTTCCTCCGCCGCTGGGAAGGATTGGCGGCGGAGAGCCGACGTGAGGCCTTGGCAGCTATCGGCAGCGATTCCGCGACTACCGAACGCCTGGCGAACCACGACGACCCGCGCGACCTGCCGGGGCCGGACCTGACCACCATTTGGCGCGCTTATGTGGCGTGGAACCTGGCGCACCGCGTTGGGGCGGAGGCGGCAGTGGCCTATCTGGAGAAGGCCCGGGCAGCCGAATCGGCCACCCCGACCCCCATCAGCCTCGGCGTCTTGAGTCTGGTCGTGCGGACGCAACACCATCTCTCGGGACACTTCCATGCCTGGTTGGCCCGGATCAATCCCTGGATGTGGCATTCATCGCAGCCCAATCTGTGGTTTTTGACCGGCTTATTGGCCGTGGGCGGCGGCTTGGCCCTGCTGCGATCCTTGCTCTTGTTTCTATCGAACTATGCCGCGGCGCGGGCGGTCGTGGAAGCGACCATTCGCATGCGCCGGGCCATCTACCATCACAGTTTCCGCCTGGGAACCCTGGCCTTTCGTGCCCTGGGACCGAGCGAGGCGGCTAGCGTCTTCACGCGGCATGTGGAGGCGGTCCACGACGCCCTGCTGACGTGGCTGACGGTGGCCTTTCGGGAGCCGATCAAATTCGGTCTGGTGCTGGCCTTTGCCCTGGTGCTGAACTTCTGGTTGGCGTTGGCCTTTCTTTGTTTTGCGCTGCTGGTGTGGCTGGTGGGCGGCCAAGTGGCCGCCGCCATTCGCCGTCGCAGCCGCGAGGCAACTGCCCGGGCCGCCGGGCACCTGGCGCTACTCCAAGAGAGCCTGATGCTGATGCGGCTGGTGAAGGTTTATGGCATGGAGCTGTTCAACCAGTCGCGGGTGGAGCGGCAGCTGGCCGACTACACCCGGGCGCATTTACGCCGCTATCGCGGTGAGGCGATTTATCCACCGCTGCTGACCTTCCTGGGCATGATCGCCGCGGTCATCCTTCTGTACGTCCTGGGCCTGACCGTCCTCAAGGGCCGGTTGAGCGTGCCCACCGGCATCGTGCTCGTCACGGCATTGGTGAGCCTTTATTGGCCGCTGGAAAGCTGGCTGGAGCATCGCCGATTTCTCCGTCGCGGCCGCGAGTCGGCCCAAATCCTGTTCCAATTTCTGGACCGTCCGGCGGACGTCGGCCAGGTCGTGGGAGCCCAGGTCTTGCCGCGTCTGAGCCAGGCGCTGGAGTTCGACCGGGTCAGCCTTCGCGAGCCGGGCACGGGGCGGCTGCGCCTGCATGACGTGTCGTTCAAGGTCCTGGCCGGTCAGCGGGTTGCCTTCGTCGGCGCGGACGACATGGACAAGCACGCGCTGGTTTACCTGATTCCGCGCCTCCTGGATCCGACGTCAGGGGAAGTGCGCATCGATCAACACAATCTCCGCTGGGTGACGTTGGATTCGCTGCGGTCGCAGATTGCCATGGTGATGCAGCACAACCTGGTCTTCAACGACACAGTGGCTCACAACATCGGTTGCGGCAACCCGGGGTTTTCGCTGCCGCAGATTGTCGAGGCGGCGAAGATCGCCCATGCGCATCACTTCATTCAGAAACTCCCCCGGGGCTACGAGACACCCATCGGCGAATTGGGGGCGTCGTTGCGTCTGGGGGAGAAGTTCCGCATTGCCCTGGCCCGAGCCATCCTGCGCGACCCGGCGATCTTCATTATCGAAGAGCCAGCGGCCGGCTTGCTCGACGACGACAACAAAGCGATGATCGACGACACACTGGCCCGCGTCTTGCCGGGACGGACGGTGATCTTCCTGCCGCACCGCATCTCCACCATCCGTTCGTGCGATCGGGTATTTCTGTTGCACAAGGGTCGGATCGAGGCTGCTGGCGAGCATCGGGAACTGGTGCAGCACAACGAGCTGTACCAGCACCTGCATTATCTAGAGTTCAACATGTTTGCCGGTGAGGTTTAAGGGGCGGCGAGCCGGTCCGACGGCTCGCCGCTGGAAAGCCCCCGCCAGGGAGGATAGAATCGTCCCGACCAGCGGCATTTCCTAACCCCAACCCGAAGGAGACTGGACGAGTGACTACCACGCCGACCCTCAACGAACGGGCCAATCGCCTGGCTGACCACATGATGATGACCGCAGCCCAGCTGCGGATCACCACCCACACCATCGGGGGAGCACGGGTCATCGACTGCGGCATTGAGGCCGATGGCGGGTTGCAGGCCGGGTTGGCCCTCGCCCGGGTCTGCGTGGCCGGTCAGGCGGAGCTGACCCTCGCTCCCGGTGAAGCGGCCGGCGTCCCTTGCCCGTTGGTTCAAATCTATACCGACACCCCGGTAATCGCCTGCCTCGCCTCCCAATACGCGGGCTGGCAGATCAGCGTGGGCAAATTTTCCGGCATGGGATCGGGGCCGATGCGGGCCGCTTACGGCAAAGAGCCGCTGTTCGACCACATTCCCGGCCGCGAGCATGCCCCGGTCGCCGTGGGCATCCTGGAAACCGAGTCGCTGCCCGATGCCGCCGTGATCGACTACTTGGCGGACAAGCTGAAACTTTCCCCGGCCAAACTGACCTTCCTGGTGGCTCCGGCTTCCAGCATCGCGGGCAACCTTCAGGTCGTCGCTCGGTCGCTGGAGACCGCCTTGCACAAGCTCCATGAGTTGAAATTCGACCTCAAACAGGTCATCTCCGGCTTCGGCAGTGCGCCATTGCCGCCGGTGGCCACCGATGTCGTCACTGCCATCGGCCGAACCAACGACGCCATTCTCTACGGCGGCCGAGTGGTCCTTTGGGTGAAGGCAGACGACGCGCAGCTGACGGAGTTGGGCCCCAAGGTCCCCTCTTGTGCCTCCAAGAATCACGGCGCCCCCTTCGCCGACGTGTTAAAGGCGTGTCAGTACGACTTCTACAAGATCGACCCAGCCCTTTTCAGCCCGGCCGAGGTGGTCTTCCACAACCTCAAAAGCGGCAAGTGTCACGCTTTCGGCCGGCTCGAACCAGCGGTGTTGCGGCAATCGTTCCTCGGTTGAGGCGGTCGGGCCCGACCGCCTCAAGCAACGGCCTTCTCACGCCAGCGAGCCTCCCCCGGGGGGCGTGTTCGCCAGGCGAAACCTTCATTTTCCCTTGGAGAATGAACTGCTCCGCCTTAACATAGAACGCACCGTTCCGCGGGCGCCGACGGCAAATGCGGCGCCTTGCCGGTCTCGGAGGCCGGCGCAACCAGACAAGCGAACCCATGCCCCCGTCTCCTGAAGATCGTGCCTTGCTCGAGTCGTTCCAGGCCGGCGACCCGGACGCCGCTCGGCGGTTGTTCGACGGCTACGTCGATCGGCTCCTGCCGTTGGCGCGCCGTCGGCTCAGCCAACGTCTCGCCAGCCGGGTGGATGCCGAAGACATCGTCCAGTCGGTATTCCGCACGTTCTTCAAGCGGCTCAAGGCCGGCCGATTCCGCATCGACGACCAGGACGACCTGTGCAAGCTCCTGGTGCGCATCACCGTGCACAAGACGCTGCGGCAAATCGCCTTTCACAAGGCGGCTAAACGTGATCCCAGCCTTGAAGCCGGCCAGGGGACCGGCTCGGTGGATCATCTGCGCCATCTCCTCGACCAGGAGCCGACGCCAGAAGCCCAGGTCGCCTTCCTCGACGAACTGGAAAGCTTCCTCAGCCAGCTGCGGCCTCAGGAACGCGAGATCCTCGAGCTGCGGATGCAAGGCTACAGCAACGAGGAAATCGCCCAGAAGCTGGGAATTTATGACCGCAAGATCCGCCGCGTGATTGAGCGCGTCCGCGCCTTGGCGGAACAATCGGGGCTCGGCCCAGCCGGTCATTAGACCGCCCAGCCCCGCCCCTCTGTTTCGTCGGCTGCCGGCCCATGGAAACGATCATCGCTCGTTCGATCTTCAGCCCGGCCACCGGCTACATCCGCCGCGGCGGCTTCGACTGGACCTGCAACCCCTATGTCGGCTGTCCCTTCGGCTGTACCTACTGCTACGCCATGTTTCTGCCGCAAAACCGTCGGCCGAAGGAAGATTGGGGCCGCTGGTTCCAGGCCAAGGTCAACGCCGTCGCCCTGGCCCGGCGGCAGGCCCCCCGCGTCGCCGGCCAGGCTGTCTATCTCTCCAGCGTCACGGACCCTTACTTACCCGTCGAGCGAAGCCTGCGATTGACCCGCGGCATTCTCGAAGTGCTGGTGCCCCACCAGCCGCGGCTGCTGGTACAGACCCGCGGGCCGCTGGTCGTCCGCGACCTCGACCTGCTGACCCAATTCGAGGCAGTCCGCGTCCATATCTCCATCCCGACCGACAGCGAGGAGGTTCGGCGGCGATTTGAGCCGAAGGCACCGCCCTTGGAGGAGCGCTGGCAGGCGGCAGAGGAAGTCCGTCGGGCGGGGGTCGCGGTTGGCCTGTGCGTGACCCCGATGTTGCCTTTGGGGGATGCCGAGGGATTCATTCAGCGGCTGGTGCAGTTTGCGCCAGACGTGCTGGTCGTGCAGGACTTTCATGATAGCCGCGGCGGCTTCGGCGCCGATACGGGGGCGGCTGCGCGGCGGCTGCTGGCGGCGAGCAGCTGGCGTATGGAGGATTATCGGCAGTGCGTGGAGGAGCTTCGGCGCCACCGGGAGGTATACGAAGGGGAGGCGGGCTTTTTCCCGCCGCCGGTCCGAGCAGCCGTGCCAGCCCCGCCGCGAGCTTGACGGCGGCGGGCGGCCCTCGGCCGCCCGCCGCCCCCGCACACCGCGGCCGCGTACCGATGGGGCGGCACCGGCCGCGCCGGCCGCAGACTCTGCGTCTGGCGAAATTCCAGCCCCGCGCCCCGCTCCTGGCAACACGCCGTCACCACTTCACGCACGTCCGTTTCCAGCACCGCCGGGTCGATGGCGACCCGCGCATTGACGATCAGGTCCACTTCCGTCACCCGGCTGTTGGATGGCAACGATAACTCCGGCGCGGTGCTGCTGCTCACCAGATTGGCCACGCCAAACGACTCACTCCCCAGCCCGATCGCCTTCAAATGGGCCACCTCCGCCCCGCGGGCCCTTATCCGCCCGCGCAGCTGGTCGGTGATGTCCCACAGCAACGAGTCGAGGTCAAAGGCCTTAGCCGCCTCCACATGGACGCTGCTGTTGAGCCAGCCCATTTCGGCTTCGCCTTCGGCGTAGGTGTCGTAGTCGATGTCGAGGATTTTGCGGCCGAAGGCCCCCTCCTGGTCGAGGAGGGCGGTCAGGGCGTCGAAGCCCTGACCGGTCTTCGCAGACACGCGCAAGAGAGGCACGCCGGGGTAATGGCGGGCGACCAAGTCGGTCAGCTCGTTCAACTCGGCAGCGGGCAACTCGTCGATGCGATTAATGAGGATGGCATCGGCCTCTTCCAGCTGCTTGCGGAAGATGTAGGCCGCCTTGGGCGAAAAGCCGCCTTCGTTCCGCAGGATGCGGAGCCCGTGGCTCGGCTTGAACAACACCGGGTACGGCGCCACTTGGAAGCGGCCACCATATAGAGCCTTCAACGGCTGGACCACCGTCGCCACCAGGTCCGTGCAGCTGCCGACCGGCTCGGCGAGGATGACATCCGGCCGCTCGGCCTCGCGCAGGTTCTCGACCCGGCTCATCAGCTCGTCGAATTTGCAGCAGAAGCAGGCCCCCGGCACTTCCTCGACGGGAAATCCCTGGGCGCGAAACGTATTGGTATCGACGAGGTTCTGCGCCTGGTCGTTCGTCACCAGGCCGATGCGCTGGCCACGCCCCAGGTAGAAGCGTGCCAGCCGGGCCAGTGCGGTGGTTTTCCCGGCGCCCAGAAAACCGCCGACCATCACGAACCGAATCCGCTGCATATGGACTGCCTTCTCAGGTGTTGTCTGGGGGATTGATCGCCCGACCCTAGCCCAGGAGCGATTCGTTGCTCATGGCCCGCACCACGACCACCGTGGTGTTGTCCGTCGCGTTGCGGAGGTTTACCAAGTTGATGAGGCGGCGGGCCGCTGTCTCCGCCGACGTCGCCTCCATCGACATCATCTCCCGCAGCTCGTCGTTCTTGACGTGGTTAATCAGGCCGTCGGAGCAAACTAGCACCCAATCGCCGGGCGAAATCTTAGCGCTGTAGATCGCCGGTTCCACCTCGGATCGGCCGCCAATGGCCTGCTGCAGTTCGGACCGCCGGGGATGGGTTTCGGCTTCCTCGGGCGTGATCTGTCCCAGCTCAATCAGGCGGTTCACTAAGGTCTGGTCACGAGTAATCTGCTTCAGCTGGCCTCGATGCAGGTGATACGTTCGGCTGTCGCCGACGTGGCCGACCACCAGGTTTTGGCTGTCGATGTAAACCACCTCGGCGGTACAGCCCATTCCCCGTCGGCCGATCCCTTGCTTGGGTGCCTGGAAGACAACCTTGTTCGCTTCCTTGAGGGCCGACAGGATCAGCTGCTTGCATTCCTCGACGTTAAACTCCTTGGGGTCGGGATGGTTGCCGCCCGCCAAGGCCGAGAACATCTTGTGCCCGACCAGCGCCTTCCGCAAGGTTTGGATGGCCAACGCCGAGGCGATTTCTCCCGCCTCGTAGCCCCCCATGCCGTCGGCCAGGAGGATCAAGGCGTAATCGGTCATGTCGTCCTGGCGCGACTCCGAAGCGTAGATCAGGGCAAAGGCGTCTTCGTTCCCCGTGCGGACGATCCCCGTGGTCGTCCACGAGGCGATTTCCAAGTGGGCGTGGTCGAAGGTTCGGCTGCACGTCTCCAGCACCTTGATCAGTTCTGTGAAGCCCGTCGGGTCCACCTTGGCAGCCTCGTCCGTGGGGAACCGGCTGAGCGGATCCCGCATGAACGTCTTCACCATGAGACGCGCGAAGAGCGGGTGGGCGTCCGGGAAACGCGGAATGAACGGCTTCGGCGTCCCTTGGGGGGCCTTCGGGTCAAAATCAAGGTCCGTCAACTCCCGGCCCGTCACCTGGAGCGAGTAGATCATGGCGCCGAAGCTGTACAGGTTCGCCCGGGCATCCGCTTCCTGCGGCCTCAGGATCAACTCCGGGGCCGTGTACAACGATGCCTTCAGCGGCACGTTCGCCGGCAACGGCAAGGGGAGCAATTCGGACAACTCTGTGAGCACGGCTCGGCCATCGGCCGTCACGGTGATATGGTCCGGCTTGATGAACTCGACCATGGCGCCGTGCTTGTGCAGCTGATGCAGCGCCTCCGCCGCCTGCTTCAAGTAACTGTAACGCTTCCCCGCGGTCGCTTCAGGATCGTCCCAGGCGTCCCATAAGGACTGACCGGCAGGGATGCTCTCGATCAGATACTCGTAGCCCTCTTCAACAAAGTGATCGGCAACGCGGGGCAACGATGGATGGGCAGCTTTTTCGAGCAGCTCCTTTTCCCAGGCAATGGAAGGCCAAGCGGGCTTGCCAACCTCGCCGGGCGAAGGACCGAAATCGGGGAGGACTTCGCCGTCGTTTTCCGCCTCGACGGCTTCGGCGACGGCGGCGGCAGCCCGCAACACAATGACCGGCTCAGCCGAGCCGTTCGCCGTGTCGGTCGCCTTGAAGCGTTGCACCCCGTCACGTTCCATCACCAGTTCAGTCAGGCGATAGCGCCCCTTGAGGACCGACGGGATGGACGAGGGGGCCGCTGCGGCGGTGGCTCCGGCGTCCGCCGGGAAGTTGAAGCCGCAATCACCGCAATAGGTCGCCTCAGGGCCCCGAGGGGAACCGCAGACCGGGCAGATTGCCGGCGGCGAAACAGCCTTAGCGTCGACGACCGGGGCGGCCACGGGCGCCTCCCCCGCCGCGGACGGGGCGTCGTTTATCGGCTTAGCCACGGGGAGGTCGGCGGCGGAGGCCTCGGCTCCCGCCGCTGCCACCGGTATCTCGGCTGGCGGGGGCGTCATCCCCTTCAAGCGCGCGGCCAACGATTGCAAATAGCCTGCTTGCGACGGGTCGGGAGAGTTTGATGACATCGGTGATTCCAATGCGTGTCGCCGTGCCTGCACGACGTTGGTCCCGCGCCGCGCCCGCACGGCGGCAGCACTTGGAGACGGCGCGGTTCGAGATTACCGTAACCGATTGCCACAATGGATGCAGCAGCGGCTGCCCATGCGGCTCTGTTTGCCACAGTGATGACACGGAGGTGTCGGGTCGGTCAGCGGGTGGGCGCACTTACTACAGTAAGGCTCCCGCACCTTGTTGACCGTCTTGCACTTGGGGCAGGTCACTTCCTTCGTCACCTGCTTCATCTCCAGATCGGCCTTGAATTCCTTGGCCGAGAAGTAGCGGTCGTTCACGTCCTCCGACAGGTTGATCTTCAACAGCTCAAAAAACCAGCGATATTCCTTCGGCAGGCTGCTGTTGGCGCTCTTGAGCTGTTCCTCGATCTCTTTGGCGGTGTGGAACCCCTCTGGCGACTTGCCCGTCGCCAGATGGTATAGGGTGCCGGCCAGGGCAAACAGGTCGCTGCGCGGTTCCGGCTTGCCGATGATCTGCTCTGGCGGCGCGTACCCTTCGGTGTAGACCCGCGTCTTGGCCGCCAAGCGTTCCTTCTGCGTACGGCCGATGTCGCGGGCGGTCCCGAAGTCGATCATCTTGATGTCCTTCTGGTTCTCCAGCAGCATGATGTTGTCCGGCTTCAGGTCGCGATGGACCAGGGGAGGCTGCTGGGTATGCATGTGGGTCAGCACGTCGCAGACGCTCTTGCCCCATTCGATCACCTGCGGCAGGGGGAACGGTTTGTTGTCGTTGGCCTCCATGATCTTCAGCAGGTCCTGCCCCTTGATGAACTCCAGGACCAGATACGCCATCTGCCCCTGCTCGATGAAGTCAAAGACCCGTGGCACCAAGGGCAGCCCATCCATCGACCGCAGGATTTCCGCTTCGCGGCGGAAGAAGTTCAGGCGGATGGCAAACTCCTGAGGATCGGGGCAGATCATCTCTTTGATGGCGACCTTGCGGTCCTTGTCCTTGGTGTCCGTCGCCAGATACACGGCGCCGAAACCGCCCACCGCCAGCTGCTTTTCGATGCGGTAGCGGTTGTTGATCATGGTGCCGGGGGCAGTCGGCAACGGCGACGAGCAGCGCTGGCAGGTCCGTTCGCCTGGCGGATTGGCGGCGCCGCAGGCAGGATTGGGGCAGAGGTTGGGCGCCCCTTCGTCGGCGGGACCGCCGGCGTCTGCTTGCAGCAGAAAACCGCAATCCATACAGGCCACCGCCCCCGGCGGCAGGTCGGCCTTGCACGCCGGGCACGACATGCCCCCGCCCGCCGTCAGGGTCGAGATCGACGCCGGCATGAACATCTCGATCGATTCGCTGGTTCGCGCCGAGCCGCCGGCCGAAGCCGCGGGGCCTAACCCGGGCCCCTGGCTGGCCGCCGGCTGCGTCGTAAACACCTTCTTGCACCCCGGACAGCGAACCGGCTTGCCGATCGACTGGTCGGGCACCTGGACCTGCTTCTTGCAATGCGGACA
>JANWYO010000066.1 GCA_025055215.1 Gemmataceae bacterium | reverse complement strand
CCGCCTTTGCCTTTTTTTGTACGGGTTTGCACGCCCACCGCGCCACCGGGTTTTCCTCGGGACCTTTCGCCGGCCGCCTGGGCCGTGGGGGCGCCGCCGCCCCCAAATTGGGGGGGGCGCCCGACAACGAGGATCCCCATGACCAGCGACACCTTCCCGCTACGACGGATCGATCACGTCCGCTTCTTCGTCGGCAACGCCCGCCAGTCGGCGTACTTCTATCGCAATGCCTTTGGCTTCGATGTCGTCGCCTATGCCGGCCTGGAAACCCGTTCGCCCCGGGAAGCCGGCTATGTCCTCCGCCAGGGCAAAATCACCTTTGTGCTCGCCTCGCCGCTCGGCCCCGAGCACCCCGACAACCGCCGTCTGGTCCTGCACGGCGATGGCGTGCAGGACATCGCCTTGGAAGTCGATGACGTGACCCATGCCTACGAAACCGCCACCCAGCGCGGTGCGGTCGGCGTCACGCCGCCCACCCGCCTCGAGGACGAATATGGCGTCTACGAGTACGCCACGATTGCGGCCTACGGCGACACCACCCACACCTTCGTCAACCGCGACCGCTACCACGGGATCTTCGCCCCGGGCTATAAACCCATTGACCCCGACCGTTACAGCCCCAGCACCTTCCGCCCCGTCGGCCTCCAGTCGATCGACCACATCGTCGCCAACGTCGAAGAAGGCAAGATGGACGAATGGGTCCGTTTCTACGAGCAGGTTCTGGGCTTCCGCCAGCTAATCCACTTCGACGACAAGGACATCAGCACCGAATATTCCGCCTTGATGTCCAAGGTGATGCAGGATGGCACCGGCCGAATCAAATTCCCGATCAACGAACCCGCCAAGGGCCGGCGCCGCTCGCAGATCGAGGAGTTCCTTCAGTTTTACCACGGCCCAGGGGTCCAGCACATCGCCCTGACGACGGGCAACATCATCGAAACGGTGCGGGCCATGCGGCAGAATGACGTTTCCTTCCTCCGCGTACCCCGCTCCTACTACGAAATGCTTCCCGATCGCGTCGGCCCGATTGCCGAGAGTATCCACGACCTCGCCGAACTGGGGATTCTCGTCGATCGTGACGACGAGGGATACCTGCTGCAAATTTTCACCAAGCCGGTCGAGGACCGCCCGACGCTGTTTTTCGAGGTCATCCAACGGCGGGGCTCACGCAGCTTCGGCAAGGGGAATTTCAAGGCATTGTTTGAGGCCATCGAACGCGAACAGGCACGCCGCGGCACGTTGTAGGATGGCACCGCCGCGCTCAGGCTTCGGGAGCGCCCATGCGTCTGCCCGTTCCGACCCCACCCTCGATCCGCGACTTCTATGCCTTCGAGGAGCACGTCGCTAACTGTCGGCGACAGCGCGGTCTGGACATGGTGCCTCAGTGGTACCAGGTGCCGGTGTTTTATTTCTCGAATCCAGCGGGGGTCATCGGCCCGGATGACCCGGTGGCCGCCCCGCAGGGCAGCCAAGCCCTGGATTACGAGCTGGAACTGGCGTGTGTGATCGGACGCGAGGCCCGCGACCTCCCCGCCGACGACCGCGCCCTGGACTGCGTGGCCGGCTTCACCATCATGAACGACTGGAGTGCCCGCGACCTGCAGCGCGTCGAGATGGCCGTCGGCCTCGGTCCCAGCAAGAGCAAAGACTTCGCCACCTCGCTCGGCCCGGAGTTGGTGACGTTTGATGAGTTGCGCGACTGCTACCGCGACGGCCGGCTCCATCTGAGCATGACGGCGGCAGTCAACGGCCGAGTCCTCTCCCGGGGCAACGCGGGCAGCATGTACTGGACTTGGCCGCAACTGTTGGCCCACGCCAGCCGCGACACGGTGCTGCGACCTGGCGACGTGCTCGGCTCGGGAACGGTCGGCAGCGGGTGTATCCTCGAGTTGACCCCCGAAGCGGTCGGCGGCTGGCTCAAGCCCGGCGACGTGGTGGAATTGACCATCGAGCGCCTCGGCACGCTGCGGAACCGGGTGGTGGAGCGGCCGGCGCGGACCTGAGCCGGCGGCGCCGGACCTTTTCGGCGGCCGGTCGGCGCGCTGCCGACCCGCCGCTCCCCTTCCCGACGCTCTGAGTGCTGGCGACGATCATCCCCACCCGCGCCCCTAGACCGAAAGCGAGATATCCCATGCCTCCGTATCGCCAACTCGGAACCATCGCCCGCAAACGCCACATCGCCTTTCCGCAAGCCGGCGGCGGCTTTCGCGGCGAGGGAATCCACTACGAAGAAGTCGTGACCACCGCCGGTTTCAGCCGCGCCTACAGCATCCTCTACCACCTTCGGCCGCCGACCCGCGTGCGCCGGGTGGAGCCGGCCGGCAGCCTGCCGGTGCCCGTCGTAGAGGAGCCGGTGCTGCGCCATCACCACCTCAAGACCGGCGGATTGCCCCCGGCCGGCGACCCGATCACCGGCCGTGTGCCGCTGCTGACCAATGCCGACGTCACGCTCTGGCGATGTCGGCCGGCCCAGCCTCAAGCCGAACTCTATCGCAACGCCATCGCTGACGAAGTCCTGTTCATCCACCGCGGCCGCGGCACTCTCGAAACCATGTTTGGCCGGCTGCCGTTCAAACCGTTCGACTACATCGTCATCCCGCGTTGCACTACCTACCGCCTGGTGGCCGACCCCGAGGTTTCCTTGGAGATGCTGATCATCGAATCGGCCGGCAGCATCGTCGTGCCGCCCAAATACCTCAATCCCGATGGGCAGATGAAGCTCGGGGCACCGTTTTGCGAGCGCGACCTTCACGGGCCGGCCGAGCTGATTACCGTCGTGGAAGAGACGGAAACACCCGTGATGGTCAAGGATGGACCGCGGTTAACGCGTTACGTCCTGGCCCAGCACCCGTTTGACGTTGTGGGTTGGGACGGTCTTGTCTACCCGTACACGTTCAACGCGGACGATTTCGAGCCGCTTACCGGCACGGTCCATCTGCCGCCTCCGGTGCACCAGACGTTCGAGGCCGCGGGCTTCGTCATCTGCACCTTTGCCCCGCGGATGCTGGACACGCACCCCGAGGCGATCAAGGTGCCTTATGCTCACTCCAATGTGCAGGCGGATGAGGTGTTGTACTATGTTCGCGGCCGCTTCGGCAGCCGCCGCGGCGTCGAGGAAGCGTCGATCACCCTGCACCCTCGGGGGATCCCGCACGGGCCGCACCCCGGAACGATCGTCGCCAGCCGGTCCATGGCCCGTACCGACGAGCTGGCGGTCATGGTGGACACGGAACGGCCACTCCAGCTGACACGCCAAGCTCTGGAGCTGGACGACGCCGCGTACCCTTACAGCTGGCTCGAATGATCGGTCTGGACGATGGCGCGTCGACAGGCCTTCTCTGCCAGGCGGCGCGGGTCGCAGATTGAGAGTGAGGCCTCATGCATCTGGATGTTTCAGCCGCTTCCGTCTTGGACGTTTATCGGTTGCTTGTCGAGGTCGTCACGCCGCGGCCCATCGCCTGGGTGACGTCCGTGGACCGCGAAGGTCGGGTGAACCTGGCACCATTCAGCTTCTTCAACGCCTTTGGGGCTAATCCGCCGGTGGTGGTCTTCTCGCCGACCTTGCGGCGCGATGGCACCAAGAAGGACACGCTGCGGAATGTCGAAGCAATCGGCGAATTCGTGATTCATGCCGCGGTCGAGTCGTTGGCCCGAGAAGTCAACCTCTCGTCCAAGGAGTTGCCGTTCGGCGATAGCGAGGTAGCGTTGGCCGGCCTGAAACTGATCCCCTCCTTGCGGGTCAAGCCGCCACGGCTGGCCGAGGCGCCGACTGCCTTGGAGTGTCGCCTGATCCAGATCGTGCCGATCGGCTCGGGACCGATTGCCGCCAACCTGGTCATCGGCGAAGTCCTCATGTTCCACGTCGATGATGCCGTGCTCGACGAGCACGGCCGGGTCGATCCGCGAAAACTCCGGACGATCGCCCGGCTAGGGGGGGATTACTACTGTCGCAGCACCGATTTGTTTGAGATGAAACGGCCGATGTGATGGACCAGTCGGTCACCAAACTGTCGGAACCGCCGTGGGTTTGGCCGCGGGCCGCCTATGTTCACGTGCCGTTTTGCGCCCATCATTGCGGCTACTGTGATTTCGCCGTGGTGGCCGGCCGGGACGACCAGATCGGTCCCTATTTGGACGCGCTGCGAGCCGAGCTGAGCACGCTGGGCAGGCCGGAGCCGGTTCGCACCCTTTTCATCGGCGGCGGCACGCCGAGCCATTTGCGCGGGAGGCATCTGCAACGGCTGCTGCGGATGGTGCGGGAGGCCTTGCCCCTGGAAGCCGACGATGGCCAGCCCGAGTTTTCCGTCGAAGCCAACCCCGACGACATCGACGACCAGACCGTCAGCATCTTGGCAGACTACGGCGTCAGCCGGGTCAGCCTGGGGGTGCAGTCGTTTCAGCCGCACCTGTTACGGGTGCTGGAGCGGCGGCACGATCCGGCACAGGTGCCGCGGGCCGTGGAACGGCTTCGCCGGCACATTCGGGAGGTGTCACTGGACCTGATTTTCGGCGTGCCTGGCCAAACGCCCGCGGATTGGGCCGACGACCTCCGCCGTGCCATCGCCTTGCCGATAGACCATGTTTCGACCTACGGGCTGACCTACGAGAAAGGCACGCGCTTGTGGAAGGAGCGGGCGCGTGGCCGGCTCATCCCATTGAGTGAGGAAGCCGAGCTTCAGCTGTATGAGCAGGCGATCGACACGCTGGAGGCGGCGGGACTAGAGCAATACGAGATTTCGAACTTCGCCCGGCCCGGGCACCGCAGCCGGCACAACCAGACCTATTGGGCCAACGAAGCCTACTTCGGGTTCGGGCTGGGGGCGGCGCGGTATGTTCGCTTCCGGCGAGAAAGAAATACCCGTAGCTTGTCGCTGTACCTCCGCACCTGCCTCGCCGGAGGGTCGCCGACCGTCGAGGCCGAAGAATTGGTTCCGGACGAGCGGGCCAAGGAAACCCTTGCCGTGCAGCTGCGGCGTGTGCAAGGAATCGACCGCCAGCGCTTTCGGGAGCAGACCGGGTTCGATCTCGACGACTTGGCTGGCCCGGCGATCGCTCGCGCCGTTGAGCTGGGCCTGTTGGAAGACCGGGGCGAGGTCGTTCGGCTGACGCGGCGGGGCCGATGCGTGGCCGATGCCGTGATAACGACGCTGCTGTGACGGGCGGCTGCCGGCCGGCCCATGGCCGGCCGGCAGCCATCAGGCGGCACCGCGCCGCCGCTGCGAACCGCGTCCAGACGTCACGGTGCGTCGGCCGGGTCGATCCGCGCGTCTCCGGGCAACAGCAACAGGCTGCCGCTCGGAATGGGGTAGTTAGGCGGATAATTGGGATTCAGCTGGGCGATCTCCCGCCATCGGTTCGGGTTGCCTAAGGTACGTTGGGCAATTTCGATGAACGTCTCGCCGCTGGGTCGAACCTTGTACCGGCGCGTGCCCGACGGTCCCGGAAAGCTGGTGAGCGAACCCTGGATCGGTGCGGGCGTCGGGGCCGGCACACTGGTGGCGGCTCCCGGGGTGTTTGGCCCCTGGGGCATGGGCGTGGGCACCGCGGGGAATGACCCGCCGGCGGACGGCAACGGGGCGGGCGTCGTCGGAAAAGCCCCCGAGGTGGTCCCGGGGGACGGCGCGGGAACGGGGGCAGGTGACAGCGTCGTCCCTGCCGGCGTGCCACCGGAAGGTTGCAGGCCCACCGGCGGCATGGGCGGCGTCCCCGGCGGCGGCAAGGGCGTCAGGTCCGGAATCACGTGCGGGTAGCGCTTTTCCAGGATCCGCAGCGGCGGGATGAAAATCGGCGTGTTGGGCTCCAGCACCGGCGGGTCCTGCTTCACCCCCTCGCTGGCCATCGGGTGGCTGCGGTTAAACAACAGCAACGCCCGCTCGTATTTCTCCGAGTGATACATCTTCAGGCAGATGCTCCGCATCGTGTCATTGGGCTGACAGCGATAGGTCTCCTCGTCGTAGCTTTCCACCACCGGGGCGGTGAAGGCCGGCGGCCCCTGTCCCATCGGTGAGGGGGTCGGGCCCGGGGCCTGGAGCGGCGGGCTGACCACGGGTGCTCGCGAGCCTACAGGTGGAGCGGTGTGTACTGCCGGTACGGTGGCCGACGCCTGCGCGACCTGAGAGCCTAAGCCGTCCCCGGGCGCCGCGGATGCCCCGCTGGGCGACCCTGCAAATGGCATCGAGCCGCCCCCGGGTTGCTCAGGGGTCCCGGGCGAGGCTGGCTTCGTCGGATCAGAGGGCGGCATCGGTGCCGGCGAAGAGGGGGCGCCGGGGCCCGGCGTCGGCGACGCCGGCGGGGTGTCGGCGACCGGCCTTGAGGAGAGCGGCGGCGAGCTGTCCACGGGGGCAGGTGGAAACGGCGCCGGAATGGCTACCGGCCGGTCGCCGGT
>JANWYO010000041.1 GCA_025055215.1 Gemmataceae bacterium | reverse complement strand
CTTGCGGCTGGTGATGATCTCCCCGATGGCCTGTTCCAGGCTTCCCTTGTTGACACCGTAGGGGATCGAGGTGATGACGATCTGCTCCTTGCGTCCCTGAGTTTCCAGCTTCCACTCGGCCTGGACGCGGATGCTGCCGATCCCCTCTTCGTAGATTTGGCGGAGCGTCGGTCGGTCGGTGACGATCTTGCCGCCGAGGGGGAAGTCGGGGCCTTTGATCTTATCAAGGAGTGCTGCTGTGGTGGCGTCGGGCTCGTCGATGAGCAGCACGCAGGCGTCGATCACCGCGGCGAGGTTGTGCGGCGGGATGTTGGTCGCCATGCCGACGGCGATGCCCGAGCTGCCGTTGACCAGCAGATTGGGGAACTGGGCGGGCAGCACCACCGGCTCCTGACGGCTGCCGTCGTAGGTCGGGCGGAAGTCCACCGTCTTTTGCCGAAGCTCCGTCATCAGCCGTTCGGCCAGCACGGTCAGTCGGGCTTCGGTGTAGCGCATGTGCGCCGGTGGGTCGCCGTCCACCGAGCCGACGTTCCCTTGGACGAAAACCAGGGGCGAGCGCATCACGAAGTCTTGGGCCAACCGGACGAGTGCGTCGTAGATGGCCACGTCGCCGTGGGGGTGGTAGTTGCCCATCACCTCGCCGACGATTTTGGCGCATTTGTAATTACGGCCATCTGGGTGCAGGTGCAGGTCATGGAACATCGTGTACAGGATGCGCCGTTGCACCGGCTTGAGGCCGTCGCGAACATCCGGCAACGCCCGGGAGGTAATCACGGACAAAGCGTAGTTGAGGTATCGGCGACGGGTCTCGTCTGCGATGGAAACAGTCGTCTCGCTCATGAATAGGCTGCTCTTGCGGAAACCTCCTGGGCACTCGTCGGCTTGGACGGAGCAATTGTAATGACGTGGCTTCCAGCGGCGAAGGCCTGTCTAAGTGTGACGGACGTGCCTTGGGAGGAATGCCGGTCTAACGCCCTAGGACTGGGCATCTCCTGCTAACATTGTACGCACCAGCGATCGGCCCCATTGAGTGGAACGATCGCTTTTGTTTTGGCCCTGATTGCCTTGCCCAATGCAGATGCAGCAAAGTCGAGCCGACTGCCGCGGATCGGCACGCCAGTTGCTGATTCGCTAACCGATCCGCCTCTCCCGAAAGGCCCTCCCGTGCGGAGTTTCGACTCTTGGCCGGGGTGCCTTGGCTAAGGAGAGGGAGCCGTGTCGGTCGTTGGGGAATCGATCTGCCCCTATTGCGGCGTTGGCTGTCGGCTGCGGATCGAGGGCAGCGCGGAACACGTGAGCCGCGTGCGTGGCGTCGAGACGGCCCCGGCTAACCGCGGTCTGCTGTGTGCCAAAGGTGCCCAGCTGGGCCCTACCCTGTGGACCGCCGACCGGCTGACCCGTCCGCAGCTCCGCCTCAGCCGCTGCGACCCCTTCCGCGCCACTGACTGGGACACGGCCCTGCGCTTCATCGCCGAGATCGTCGTCAACCTCCGCAACACTTACGGCCCTGAAGCCCTGGCGTTCTACGGCAGCGGCCAGCTCGACACCCCCACCGTCTACACCGTCGCCAAGCTGTTCAAAGGATGCTTGGGTTGCAACAACACCGACTCGAACAGTCGGCTCTGCATGGCGGCCGCCGTCGCCGGCTATCGTAGCAGCCTCGGCAGCGACGGGCCGCCGTGTTGCTACGACGACATCGACCTGGCCGACCTAGTCCTCATCATCGGCAGCAACCTGGCTGAGGCGCATCCCGTCCTCTTTGATCGCCTTCGGGCCAGCAAGCGGCGACGACCGGAGCAGCAGGTGGTGGTCATCGACCCTCGGCGGACACCGACGGCCGAGGCTGCCGACCTGTATCTGCCCGTGGCCCCCGGAGGCGACATCGCCTTGCTCAACGCCCTGGGTCGGCAGCTGCTGCGGATTGGGGCAGTGGATTGGGCGTTCGTCGCGGCCCACACGCGCGGCTTCGACGAATACCGTCACTTCCTTTTGTCGCAGGAACCAGAAGAGCTATTGGCCGTCGCCGGGCTGAGTGCTTCAGCGGTGTCGCAGCTGGCGGAGCGGATCAGTCGGGCGGGCACTTTCCTCAGCCTGTATTGCATGGGGCTGAACCAAAGCACCGTGGGGATGTGGAAGAACAACAGCCTGATCAACCTCCACCTCCTTACCGGGCAGATCGGCAAGCCGGGTGCTGGCCCGTTCTCGCTGACGGGCCAGCCCAACGCCATGGGCGGCCGCGAGGCTGGGCTGCTGGCGCATCAGCTGCCCGGCTACCGCCTCGTGGACCACGCCGACGACCGCCGCGAGGTCGAAGGCTATTGGGGCCGGCCCGGGAGCATCAGCCCCCGGCCGGGCCTGACGGCCGTGGAGATGTTCCGGGCCCTCGAAAAGGGCCAATTGAAGGCGATCTGGATCGCGGGGACCAATCCTGCGGTCAGCCTTCCCGACCTGCACCACGTTCGTCGGGCCCTGCAGCGGGCGGCCTTGGTGGTGGTGCAGGACGCCTACCATCCCACCGAGACGACCCAATTGGCGGACGTCATCCTTCCGGCCGCTCCCTGGGGGGAGAAGGAATGGATCAGCACCAACAGCGAGCGAATGATCGGCTGGAGTCCGCAGTTGTTTCCCGCCCTGGGAGAGGCCTTGCCCGATTGGCAAATCCTGGCGCGGTTCGCCCAGACGTTGGGGCTGCGCGGGTTTGATTGGGGCTCGGTCGATGAGGTTTGGGACGAATTCATCGGCCTGACCCGTGGCCGATTGTGCGACATGAGTGGGGCGACGAGCACCCGACTCCGGGCAGTAACGAACCTGCAATGGCCTTGCCCCAGCCCTGACCACCCGGGCACGCCGCGGCTGTATCTCGACCGCCGCTTTCCCACGCCCGATGGCAGGGCTGTCTTCCTGCCGCGCAATCACCAAGAGCCACGCGAACTCCCCGACCATGAATTTCCCTTCGTGCTCACCACCGGCCGACTCTACGCCCACTGGCACACGCTGACGCGCACCGCCAAAGCGGACAAGCTGGTCCGCCGCTCTCCGGGGCCTTTCGTGGAGATCAACCCGCTCGATGCGGCACGGTTGGGACTGGCTGACGGCGACCTGGTGCAACTGTCAAGCCGCCGAGGGACGATCCGCCTGCCGGCCCGGGTGCGGCCCGGGGTTTCGCCGGGAATGGTGTTTGTGCCGTTTCACTGGGGTGATTTGTTCGCTGAGGGGAACGCGGCCAACTACCTGACGATCAGTGCCATCGGCCGGGTCGCCAAGCAGCCGGAGCTGAAGTTTTGTGCGGTGAGTCTGGAGAAGGTCGCCGCCGCGGCCGGGGGCTCGGCCGGCGGCGGAACGGGAGACCTCACGGACCTGCTGGGGGCAATTCGGAGCCGCTTTCAGGCGGCGCTGGCGTCCCCAGGCGGGACTGGCCAGCCTTTGTGTCAGACCTGAAATGGAAGCCCTGCCATGCATCTTCGCCAATTCCTGAGAGCCGGCCATTGGCCGACGCTGCTCTGTGCCTTCCTTTACTTTGACGTCAGTTTCATGGTCTGGGTGCTGCTCGGCGCCTTGGCGAATTCGATCGTGCCGGACCTGGGATTGAACGATGCCGAGCGGGGCTTGCTGGTCGCGGTGCCGTTGTTGGGCGGGGCGGTGTTGCGGCCGGTGCTGGGTGCCTTGACGGACCGGATCGGGGCACGGCGGACTGCCCAGCTCGGGATGGGGCTGACGCTCGTGCCACTGTGGCTGGGTTGGCAGTGGGCCGACCGGTTCACGGCCCTCCTGGTGACGGGGTTGCTTCTGGGGGTGGCGGGGGCCAGCTTCGCCGTAGCCCTGCCCTTGGCCAGCCGCTGGTATCCACCGCGGTTCCAGGGACTGGCGTTAGGCATCGCCGGAGCCGGCAACAGTGGCACGGCTTTGGCGGTCTTCTTCGCCCCGCGGCTGGCAGCGGCCTTGGGCTGGCGCGCGGTCTTCGGTCTGGCCCTGCTGCCGCTCGTATTGACGCTGCTCGTGTTCACCCTGTTCGCCCGAGAGAGCCCCTGCCAACCGCCCCCCAAGCCGTGGCGGGCCTACGCCGTCGTCTTGCGGCAAGCCGACACCTGGTGGTTCTGCCTGTTCTACGCCGTGACCTTCGGTGGCTTCGTCGGCTTGGCCAGCTTCCTCAACAGCTACTTCCGTCTGGAACACGATCTCGACCTGATCGCCGCCGGTACCTTCGCCACGATCTGTGTCTTGGCCGGTTCGTTTCTCCGGCCGATCGGCGGATATTTGGCCGATCGGCTCGGAGGTGTCCGCCTGCTGGTGGTCCTGTATCTGGGCTTGGCAGCGGTGATGTTGGGACTGTCGGGCGCGCCACCCCTGACGAGCAGTGCGGGCCTGTTGTTGGTGGCGATGGCTCTCCTTGGCTTGGGCAATGGGGCGGTCTTTCAGCTGGTCCCGCAACGCTTCCCGCAAGAGATCGGCGTCGTCACGGGAATCGTTGGGGCGGCGGG
Organism: Gemmataceae bacterium; assembly: GCA_025055215.1. Classification (GTDB taxonomy): domain Bacteria; phylum Planctomycetota; class Planctomycetia; order Gemmatales; family Gemmataceae; genus JANWYO01. The sequence continues at coordinate 21,025 of JANWYO010000041.1, read as the reverse complement.
TGGGCTGGGCGGCTTTGTCTTGCCCAACCTCCTGGGCGGCTGGCGCTATGTGAGCGGCAGTTTCGCTGGCGGCTTCACTGCCGTTGCCATCGTTGCCCTGGCCGCTGCGCTCGCCCTGCGACGGGTCAGCCGAACGTGGGAGGGGGTCTACGTTGGTGTCGGCGGCCGGGCCGACGACACCCCGATCTGCCAGTGCCACGGCGTCGGCCCGAAGCAGTTGGCGGCGGCCATCGCGGCCGGCAAAACGTCCCTGGCGGCCTTGGGACAAGCGACCGGGGCCGGCACCAGCTGCGGTGACTGTCAACCGTTGCTCGCCCAGATCCTCGCCGCCTCGGGGACCGTTCGATCGGCAGCCGGCACCCAAAATAAGATCGAAATCCTCAAGGCGGAGAAAGACGGCCTAGACGCCCTGCCCGACATCCTCCGCCTCGCCCCCAGTAACAACTGGCAGCAGCTAAGTGAAGACGACAAGCAGCGGGCTAAGTGGCATGGCCTGTTCTTTCGCAAACCGACGCCCGGACACTTCATGATGCGTTTGCGGCTGGAGGCCGGTCGGACGAATTCCCGCCAGTTTCGGCTGATCGCCGATCTTTCCGACGAGTACGGTAAAGGGTTCTGCGATCTGACGACGCGTCAGCAGATCCAGCTGCGTTGGTTCACCTTGGCAGATGTGCCGGACATCTGGCGCCGTCTCGGCGACGTGGGCCTCGGCAGTCAGCAGACCGGGATGGACAACGTCCGCGGCGTCTGCGGCTGCCCGCTCGCCGGCCTGACTCCGCACGAGCTCCTCGACGCCACCCCGGTCGTTCAGTCCTTTACCCGCCGCATCGTCGGCAATCGTGAGTTCTCGAACCTGCCGCGGAAATTCAACGTCACCATCACCGGCTGCTTGGAAAACTGCTGCCCCACGGAGACACAGGATCTGGCCCTGGTCCCTGCCTATCGGGAGTTGGATGGCCGACAGGTCAACGGCTTCAACGTCCTGGTGGGCGGCAAGCAGGGATCAGGGGGCTATCGACCGGCGGAGCCGCTTGATGTCTTCGTGCCACCCGACGAGGCCACGGAACTCTGCCTGGAGATCACGCGGCTCTATCGGGACCATGGCCCGCGAGCCAGCCGAACCCGTGCCCGGCTGGCCTTTCTCCTGGAAGAACGGGGCTTGGTCTGGTTCCGCGACGAACTGGCGCGGCGCTGGCGCCGGCCGCTGCTGGCTGCCGGCACCGATTGGCGCAAGCCCCAGCGCTCCGACCATCTCGGCATCCGACCACAAAAAACCGCTCCTGACGGTGGCCCCGCCTTGTATTCGGTCGGCTTCTGCGTCCCCGTTGGCCGCATCACCACGTCCCAAATGCGCCAGGTCGCCGACTTGGCCGAGCGCTACGGCAACGGCGAACTGCGGCTGACGGTGGAGCAGAACATCATTGTTCCGAACGTTCCCGAGGCGCGACTGGGGGCCCTGACCGAGGAACCGATCTGCAAGGAGTTGCCCTTTGATCCGTCGCCGATCCTGCGCGGCCTGGTCTGTTGTACCGGTATCGACTATTGCCATCTGGCCTTGATCGAAACCAAGACCTGGGCGATGGAGGTGGCGCGGGAGCTGGAGCGACGCACGGCCGGCCAGAAGGTCCAGCCGCTGAGCATTCATTGGTCGGGATGCTCGGCGGGCTGCGGCCTGCACCAGGCGGCAGCGATTGGCTTGCAGGGCTGCCGCACGCGGGTGAATGGTCAGATCGTCGATGCGGTTCACGTCTGCGTTCGCGGCCGCACCGGCCCGCAAGCCACGGTGGCAACCGACGTGCTGTACGACGTTCCCTGTTCGCAATTGGCCGACGTCCTGGAACCGTTGGTGCGTTACCTGCCGCGGTCGGGCTAGGGTATCCAGGCCCTGGCGAGGGCGGGCCTTGCGGGCGGGGCGGCGGGCGGCTGTTGCCGCCCGCCGCCTGCTTCGCGCGGCGTCAACGGCCCTATGCATGGGACAGCGGGAGCGCCGCCGAGCTTTCGACGGTTGGCCGGCTTAGCGCGCTGCTGGTGGCTTCGTTGACCGCCGATACTTCTCGCGGCGGTGCGGCGGCCAGGCGGGCCAGTTCACTGAGGGTTTGCGCCTCGATCGTCTTGACCTCGATCAGCCGATCCCGCAACGTTTCCAACAAGGTGCGGTTGTCGGCCAAGATGCGAGCGGCCCGCGTGCGGGCCTCCTCGAGCAACTCGCGGACGCGGCGATCCAGCAGCTCCAGCTGAGCGGGGGAAAGCGACTCTCGCCGCCGGCCGGAGGAATCGGGCTGCTGGAAACAGCCGACGCCCACCTCGGCGCCGCCCATGCCGAAGCTCTCGACCAATGCCCGGGCCAGGTCGGTGGCGCGGCGGAGGTCTTCGGCGGCGCCAATGGTCAGGTCGCCCAGCAGGAGCAACTCCGCCTCACGGCCGCCCATCAGGACGCACAAGTCGTCAAGCAGTTGGCCGCGCGTGACCACGTAGCGGTGCGTGGGGTTCTGATATTGGACGAACCCGATGGCGCCAACGCTGTCGCCCTGGATGGAAATGCGTTTGATCGGGCTGCTGTGAGGGCAGAAAAGGGCGCAGAGAGCGTGGCCGGCCTCGTGGGTGGCCACCACCCGCTCCTCATAGGGTGTCAGCGGCGGTCGCTCGATCCATTCCGTCAAGGCCCGCTCCACGTCGGCGGCCTGCGAGGGGCCGGTGAGCCCTTCCCGCAGTCGGATGCGTGCCAACGCCCGGCAGAGGGCGTTGAGATGGTCGCCGCTATAACGAGTGCCGACCGCCGCGCCTTCGACGAAATCGCCGGTGCGGCGCACGGCGTAGTCCAGGGCCTCGTCGGTCATCTTCAGCTGCATGCGCCGGTCATAAATCCGCAGGATTTCCCGCCGGTCGTCGGCATCCGGGTAGGGAATGTGCAGATGGAACTCGAACCGGCCCGGGCGCAGCAGGGCCGGGTCGAGAATCTCCACGAAATTCGTGGTACCGACGACCAGGACCAGTTCTTCGCGGTAGAAGCCGTCCATTTCGGTCAACAGCTGGTTGACCATAGAGTGCTCGACGCCGGAGCCTTCGTAGGTGCCGCGGGCGGCGGCGAACGAGTCGAGTTCGTCGAAGACGATGATCGCCGGGGCGGATTGCCGCGCCCGGTGGAAGATTTGCCGCAGGTTCTCCTCGCTTTCGCCGACCCACTTGCTTTTCAGTTCGGGGCCGGAGACGACGGTGATGGCGGCGCCCAGGGCCGACGCCATGGCCTTGGCGAAGAGCGTCTTGCCGGTGCCGGGTGGCCCCCAGAAGATGAGGCCGCGAGGGATCAGTTCCTCAATGCGGCTGATTTCCCGGGGATCGGTCAGGCGGTCCTTGTACGCCAAGAGATCGAGAATTTCGTTTCGCAGCCGTTTCTTGACTTTGGCATAGCCGCCGATGTCGCGCTCCAGATCGATATTGGGGACCTCGAGTTGACCGGTGAGGGTCGCCTGCCGGATTTGGGCATAGGCGCGGCTCGGATCGCTGGGATAATCCTCTCCTTCGAGCGAGGCCAGGAGTTTACGGAGGCGAACCGCGTTGGTGCCCGAGACGTGTTTGTAGAGGGCCCAGGGGTTGAACTGGCGGCCGAACTTGCGGGCCTCGCGTTGCGTGACCAGGTTGCGGAGGCGGGAGCGTTGGATCCCCAGAAGGCTGCTGCGTCGAGGGAAGAGATTTTCGATGACCCGCGGCAGGACGAAGCTCGGGTCCTTGAAACCGAGCCAGACCAGTTCCGGGTTTTCGTACAGCAGCGGGATGACCTCCCGGGCCTCACTCGTCAGCCCGCCTTGGCTGGTGGTCAACAGATCGAGGTGCGGCAGGACCACCACGCGGCGCTCCACGGCGCCGCGGACAGCATCACGGAGCTGCGCCAGTAACGTCCCCATGAAGCCGGAACTTGCTTCCTCGCCGTCGGTCTTGGGTCGGCCGTCAAGGTACACGCACGACCGTCCGGCCTGGCGCAGCCGTTGCCGTAAGCTCATATACAGAAACGGCGCCAGCTCCTTATCGCACTCGACGAGGACGGGGATCCCGCGGACCAAGGCGGCGGCCAGGTCGGCAAGGGCGTCGGCGTAAGCCGCTTCGACAGCTTGCCCCAAGGTCAATTCCTGGGGGAGTTCGGATTCGTCGAGGAGGACGGAAGTCATGCCGCTAGACCTTGCGGCGGCCCCGCTTCGGCCGGCTCGGGGGCGCTCCGGCGGGGCGGACAATCGCGCAGCAGCCCCACCTCGTTCTATATTTATGGAAGCAAACGCCCTGTTGCCGGCACAACGACCGGGCCACGAGCTTCACCACGCATGACCCCCTTATTGTACTCGACGACGTTGTTCTTGAGTGCGGCACTGCTTTTCTGCGTCCAGCCGATGGTCGCCAAGATGCTGCTGCCCCTCTTAGGCGGGTCGCCCGCTGTCTGGAACACCTGCATGGTCTTTTTCCAGGCGGCCCTGTTGGCGGGGTATCTTGAGGCCCATCTGCTCGGTTCGCGGGCCGGTCTTAGGGCGCAGGTGCTGCTGCAAGGAACGCTGATGCTCCTGCCCTTGGCGGTGTTGCCCATCGGTATCGGGCCGGGGGCATTGGCGGCCTTGCCGACGGAGACCTCGCCGATTCCGTGGTTACTGAGCGTGTTGCTGGTGAGTGTCGGCTTGCCGTTTTTCGTCGTGTCGTCGCTGGCCCCGCTGTTGCAGCGCTGGTTTGCCGCCAGCGGCGATCTGCGGGCGCACGATCCGTACTTCCTGTACGCCGCCAGCAACTTGGGCAGCATGTTGGCGCTGCTCAGTTATCCGGTGGTGATCGAGCCGTTGCTGCCCGTGCGGGAGCAGAGTCGGCTGTGGGCGTGGGGTTATGGGGTGCTGGTGGTGGCGGTGTGGACCTGTGGGCTGGTGTTGTGGCGGAAGGGGTCGGCCGGCCCCGAGCCGGGGCCGGCCGACCACCCGCCCGCCGACGAACGGATCGGCTGGGGCCGCCGCCTCCGCTGGGTCTCGCTGGCCGTGGTGCCCTCCGGCCTGATGCTGGCGGTCACCCTTTACATCACCACCAACCTGGCGGCAGTGCCGCTGTTGTGGATCCTGCCGCTGTCGCTCTATCTCCTCTCGTTCATCATGGTGTTTGCCAGCCGACCGCCGTTGCGGCACGAGTGGGTCTCGCGGCTGGCACCAGTCGTGGTGGTGCTCCTCGCCTGCTTGCTCCTGGCAGGCCCGCTGGGCCGGGCTTGGCAATTCATCCCCGTGCATTTGTTCGGCCTGTTCGTCATCGCCCTGTTTTGCCACGGGGAGCTGGCTTGTGACCGCCCCGCGCCGGCACGCCTGACGGAGTTTTACCTTTGGCTGTCGTTCGGCGGCATGTTGGGCGGGCTGTGTTGCAGCCTCCTGGCCCCCGTGGTGTTCCAACGGCTGGGAGTGATCGAATATCCGCTGCTCGTCCTGGCGACCGGCCTGCTGCTCCCGGGTGTCGGCCAAGCGTGGCGGCCGCTACGCCTGGCCGATGTAGGCCTGCCGCTCGCCCTGGGCGCAGCGGCAGCCGCCCTGTTCCTCGGCCCGCGCTGGGCCAGCTTCGAAGTCACCAACCTGCACGTCGTCCTTTTCCTCGCCGTTCTGGTGGCCATCGGCTTGCTTCAGGTCCAACACCCAGTCCGCCTCGTCGCCTCCTTGGCCGCGGTTTCCTTGGTGTTCGGTATCGTCGCCTTCCGTGACCAAACCCAATGGACCGAGCGCAACTTCTTCGGTGTCGTCCACGTCCAGCAAAGCCCCAACGGCTATCGGCAGTTGGTTCACGGCAACACCATTCATGGCATCCAGAACCTCGACCCAAGCCGCGAGTTTGAGCCGTTGGCGTATTTCCACCGGGCCGGTCCCATTGGCCAGCTGATGCAGGCCATGAACGACGAGGGACGGCTCCGCCGGGTGGCGGTGGCGGGATTGGGTATCGGGGCGTTGGCCTGGTACGCCCGCCCCGGCCAAGAGTGGACCTTCTACGAGATCGACCCCGCCATCGCACGCTTGGCCAGCGACCCCAATTATTTCGCCTTTCTGGACCGCTGCGCAGTTCGGCCCCGGATTGTCCTCGGCGACGCCCGGTTGAATATCCACCACTCTCCCGACGGGGCCTACGACCTGATCGTGCTCGACGCGTTCAGTTCCGACTCGATCCCGGTCCACCTGCTGACGGTCGAAGCGTTTCGGACGTACTTGGCGAAACTGGCTGAGGGGGGCGTGATCGCCATCAACATCTCCAATAACTACCTCGACCTGAAGCCGGTGATCGCTCAGGTGGCGGCACATGCGGCGGAGAAACCGCTGGTGGCCCTGAGCCGGGACGACTTGGACCTTGACGACGAGCAGCGGCGGGTGGGGCGTTGGCCGTCGCAGTGGGTGGCCTTGGCGCGACGCGAAGACGACCTGGGACCGCTCGTGCGGGACCCGCAGTGGCGGCGCCTGGAGCCGCAGCCCGGACGGGCAGTGTGGACCGACGATTTCTCCAACATTTTCGGGGTCTTGCGATGGCGGTGAGCGTGCGAGCAGCTGAGGGAGAGCGTCGCCGACCGGGGAACCTCGCCCGGCAAGGCCGGCGGCGGCCGGCCACCGCCCGCCGCCGATCCCGAGCCTTATTTCTTCGCCTCGGCCGTCGGCTCCCGCCACCACGGGCTGATGGCGTGGATCTTCCGCAGGATCTGTTCCCGCTCGTGGGCCGTCTTCGCCTGGGCCAGCTTGGCCTTCAGGCGCCTCATCTTCTTCTTGCGATGATACCGACGATTCAACTCAGTCCGACGTTCCACCATTCCCGTCATCCTCCAACGGATCACCCCTCTGGTTCGTCATGTTTGTGTCAGTGTATGTCCCCACCGGCGGGCCGCCGAGACTCGGCGGTCCGCGGACGGCTTGGCCCTTATGGTGCCCTGTGCAGGCGGAGTGAGCAATGGCGAAACGCAGTGTCATCCTGGTAGCGGGTTTTCTCCTCGGCCTTGCGGCCAGCTCCTGGCTGGGCCATGCCCTGCGGCTGTGGGCCCAGCAAACCGAGCGCCCCGGCTGCTCCATCGACAACCCGATCGACGTGCCCCGCGACCTTAGCGGCCTGTCGATCAAAAATCCCCGCGTGCGGGTCATCCACACCACCGACCCCTCCCTGGAAGGTGGCTCCATGTACCTCCAGGAAGTCGATCCGTGGCTCGGCTACCAGTGGGGCCGCAGCCTCTTCCAGCGCAGCTTCCGCGAGCGCGATGGCGTCTATGGCGATGCCGGCAAGATCGATGGCATGCTTCTTCCCGATGGCGTGACGAAAATCATGGACCGGGGCCATGCCAACTCCTGCGGCGTCTGTCATAACGTCCCCTACCGCGACGCGGGTGCGGGCATTACCATCGCCAAAAACGGCGCCACCGGCCGCAATACCCCGCACGCCTTTGGCGGCGGCTTGGTGGAGATGATCGGCCAACAGCTGCGGCTGTTGGCCTTGGCTATCGCCGACAGCAACCGCGACGGCTGGATCAGCTTCGACGAGGCCCGCGGCAAACGCTGCCTGATCGCCAACCTCCCCGACCATGTCTCCGGGGAACGGGTGGTCCTCGATTTTGGCAGTTTTGAGGACCGCGGCGACGGCTATCCGGGCTTGAATCCGGTCTTCTTCCCGATCTTCGTCGATGCCCAGGGCAAGCGCATCCCCTTTGCCCGCAACTTGAAGTTCCCCGGGGTCGCTGGCTACACCCTCCAAGTGCAACCGTTCGGCTGGGGGCACTTGTACATGCCATTCCGGCCGCCGGTGCAATCCACCCTCCGGGCCTTCAGCGCCGTCCCGTTCGACATCCACGCCAGCCTCCAGGCATGCGACCCGACGACCTTCACCAGCCCCCACGAAGATGGCCTGGGCCTGGTCTCCAACGCCGGTGCCCAGCAGTTCGTCACGGAAGCGCTGAAGGACCGCGGCTCGGTCCGCGGCCCAACCGGCATCAGCAAAGACGATCCTGACCGCGACGGCTATTGCGAGGAGATCAGCGAAGGCGACCTCGACATGATCGAGTGGTATCAACTCAACCATCCCGCTCCGGCCCGTGGTCGGATCACCCCCGACGTGGTGGCCGGCGAAAAACTCTTCCACCGCATCCAATGCGCCACCTGCCATGTGCCCGATTGGCACCTGTACCCGGCCAATCCGGGTGCTCGCGACTACACCGAGCGCTTCGCGGGGGATCGCCGCTTCTTCGAACTCCTCGTCGGCTGGAATGAGCAGAGGCAGCGCCTGGAGGGCAAGCTGGTCTACTTGGCCGACAAACGGGGCAATCGCCTGGTGCCACGTCGCGAGGCATACACCGTTCGGGGCATTTATAGCGACTTCCGCTACCACGACGTGGGGCCGGAGTTCTATCAGATGCAGTTTGACGGCAGCATCGTCCGGCAGTGGCGGACGCCGCCGCTATGGGGCGTCGGCAGTACGGCGCCCTACGGGCACGACGGCGCCAGCCTCGACCTCGATGCCGTGATCCGGCGGCACGGCGGCGAAGCGCTCGATTCGCGGAACGCCTACCTGGCCCTCAGCGACGAAGAACGCCGCCAGGTCGTCTGCTTCCTCCAAAGCCTGGTCCTCTACCAGACCGACCAGCTGCCGTGCGACCTGAACGGCGATGGCTGCATTGACGAGCACTTCATCGTTCAAGGTATGGACACGGGCGTCGAGCGCTTCAATCCCGAGTGGCTCTTCCGGGTGCCCGGGAAGATCGAGGGGCCGATCGAAAATGTCCGGGGCGAGAAAATCGTGTCCTTCGCTTTGACGAACGTGCGTCAAGCGTATGGGCTGGACTTGCCGTTGCTGAAGGATAGTGACAATGATGGATTTCCGGACGTGATCGACCCGGCGCCGCACAAGACGGGCTACCGCGACGGCGAACGGTAAGCGAACGCCGGGCGACGGAGGGGCCGAACGGCTCCGGGTGTGGGCGACGCGGGCTGTGGCCCGCGTCGCGCCCGCCAAGCCCCACGGGGAGGCTCGGGTGTGCTCCAGTTAGGTGCAGCCATCATCGGCACGGGGTTCATCGCGCCGGTCCATGCGGAGGCGTTGCGCCGCTTGGGCCGACCCATCGTCGGCGTCCTGGCCTCCAACCCCAAAAAAAGCCGGGCGGTCGCCGCCGCGTGGAACGTCGCCAAGGCTTACGCCACCCTGGACGAATTGGTCGCCGATCCGGAGGTGCACGTCGTCCACATTACCTCCCCTAACCGCTTGCATTACGAACATTGCCGGCGGGCCTTGGAAGCCGGCAAGCACGTCATTTGCGAGAAGCCGCTCGCCGTCACCAGCCAGCAGACCGCCGAACTCTCGGTCCTGGCCGAAAAGCGGCGGCGGGCCGCCGCCGTCTGCTACAACATCCGCTACTACCCCCTGTGCCTCGAAGCCCGGCAACGAGTCGCCGACGGACAAATCGGCGAAATCTTTCACGTCACCGGCTCCTACGTCCAGGACTGGCTCTTGTACGACACCGATTTCAACTGGCGGGTGCTGCCGGAGGAGGGCGGTCCCCTGCGGGCCGTCGCCGACATCGGCACCCATTGGCTCGACCTGATCCGCTTTATCACCGGACTGGAAATCGAGCGGGTCTGTGCCGACCTGCAAACCTTCTGGCCGCTGCGACTCCGGCCCAAGAGCACGGTCGAGACGTTCCAGGGCAAACTCGATCGGCCCCGCGAGGCCGAACCCGTCCCCGTGACGACCGAAGACTACGGCTCCATCCTGTTGCGCTTCCACGGCGGAGCGACTGGCTGCCTGACCGTCTCGCAGGTGACGGCGGGCCGCAAGAACTGCCTTCGCTACGAGCTGGCCGGTTCCTTCGGGGCGTTGGCCTGGAACAGTGAACGACCGGAGGAATTGTGGCTAGGCCGACGCGACGAAGCCAACCAGCTTTTAATGCGTGACCCGGCGCTGCTGGCCCCTCCGATCCGGCGGTTTGCCAGTTACCCCGGCGGCCATGCCGAAGGGTTCTGTGATTCCTTCAAACAGCTGTTCCGGGCCTTTTATGAGTTCGTCGAAGGGGGTGACAGTCAGGCGCCGCCGCCGTTTCCCACCTTCGCCGACGGCCATCAGGAGGTGGTCCTCTGCGAGGCGATCTTGCGGAGTCACCAGAACCGCCGTTGGGCCGAGGTCCAAGCGCCGCGCTTCCGCTGAGCGGATGTCGCCCGGCTACTAAGGATTTCCGGGTACCTCTCGAGGCACCGCCAATTCCTCGACGACCGGAAACCGCACCTTGTGCCGGCTGCCTCCCTTGACGACCAAGGGCTGCGCCTGCTCGATTTGTTTGCCCTCCTCGCGCCAGCGGGCCCGAATCAGGTACCGATAGGTGACGTTGGGCGGCAGCGGCGGCGAGACGAGTTCCCGCTGTGGCCCGGCTTGGGTCGTTTTGTGGCCGTCCACCCAAACCTCGGCGTCGGCGGGGACCATGACTTCGATATAGACCGGCAACGGCACGGCCGCCAGCGCCGATCGGTCCACGACTACCGGATGGGGCGGCGGGCCGCCGAAGAGCGACGTCCGCGGCGCCCACAGCGGATTGGGCAGCGGCCCGGGATAGTTGGCCGGGCTGGCGAAGCCGGTACCTCGGCCGTAGTTGTAGTACTCGCGGTAACGGATGCCGCCGTACCAGCCGGGATGTTCGTCGTCGAGGTTGTAGCCGGCATCGGCGGCGGTGGGGGAGCCGCGCTGGTACAGGAAGGTGCCGAACGGCCAGCCGCCGGCCAAGGCTCGGGCGGCGCAAAGGGTAAGGAACAACGACACGGCCATCGGCCCAAGGCCGAGGCGGAAGCGCGGGCTTGTCATGGTGCAATCTCAACGGGGTGGGTCCGGCCGCGCCAAGGGCCAGCCGGGGAACGTTAGGGTCGGTGTCGCCTTCAGTCTAACACACTGGCAGACGCCGGGCAGTGGCCTCGCGCCCTGGCGAGGAAAACAGGCAGCATTCGACCCGGCACAACGAGCACAAGGTGCGCGAGGCGTACAACAAGCTCGTGCCTCGCGGCCCCGATTCCCGGCATTAATCGACCGCCTCCCATGTCGGGCCAGGGGGAGGGGGCGACCACTCCGCCGCCTTGCCTAACAACAATGGCACGATCGTCAGCGTCATCACCAGCCAACAGACGCAAGCCAACCCCAAGGCGTGCGACCATTGGAAGCGCAGCAACAGCCAGACGGAGAGAAACCACGCCGCGAGGTGGATGGCGTTCAGTCCGAGATTGGCGACAAACAGGCCCCAGCGGAAGGAAGTGAGGGTGCCCGGACGTTCCATGATGCGGCCGCGATCGTCCCGGTAGCGCACCGGTCGCCCCCGCTCGACTTTGAAGTTCCCTTGGGCATCTCGCTCCGGCCGAAAGACCACCTCAGCTTCGCCCTCTTTGACGATGATCTCATCGAGCGGTTCGGGCGCCGGCCGCCGCTGCGAATCGAGATACACGGGTCGGCCCAGTTCGTCGGAGCTGCGCTGGTAGCGGACCTTTTCCGACCCGCGGACACCCCAGAACTCCTCAAAATCTCGGTTCTCGACGGGATTGAAACTGGTCAGGACATCGAATTGGCCGGGAGCGGTGTAAGCCAGGAAGGTCCAACCCGCAAGGAACAGGGCGAGGACGGCGGCAGCCACGGGCGCTCGCCAATAGAGGTCCTCACGGGCCTCGTTGTAGACGTACCCCTGGATCCACAGGCTCCCCACCCAAAAGAGGACCGCCAACGTCAACCAGACGAACGCCAGGATTAAAGCAAGCCAAAGCACCCCAGACCCCCGTCCCACGGTCCGCGTCATCTCCCGACCGCGCGTGGCGGCGTTCGCCCAGTGCATTCTCTGGCTTCCGCCCCGGGGCGGCAAGGAGCCCCAATCGTCGATCGTCGGCAGTGAAACGAAATGTTCGGTTGGCGCTTCGGAGCGCGAAACGATCAATCGGGGCGCTGGGGAAGGATTCGTTGGCTGGACAGCCAACATCGGGACGTCCTTCCAGAACCTGGGTCGGCTGCCTGGTTTTAATTCATCCCTCGTCGAAATCCACTCACATCCAAGCGGCAAAGCGCGGTTGTGGCGGATGCAGGGGTTGTTATAATTCGGCCCTACGTCGGTCCCGGTGCGGTGGCACCGGGACCGCTTACATTGCCTTGTCCCCGCGGTCCTTATGGTCACTATCCTCAGCGCCTTGGCCTGTACGTTCGCCCCGGTGCAACCGCCACTGGCCGAGCGCCCCGAATGGTCGCTCGCCCCCCAGCTGCGTCGCGGCCAGGAGCTGGTCTACCGTGGCAGTTTCACCGAAGAGGCCCTGGCCCCCGGCATCCACTTCAGCCGTGAGTACGCCCTGGAAACCCGCGTCTTCGTCCTCGAGGCCAGTTCCCAGGGTGCCGAGCTTGCCTGGTTGACCATCGTCCGGCCATCCCACCCCCGTGGCCAGCGGACCGAGGTGGAGCCGTGCTCGGTGCGTCTGGAGGTGGCTTCCCTGGACGCCGCCGGACGGATGGTGCCACCGCCCCGACGTCCGTTGCTCCTTCCCCTGGACGGCCCACCGACGCTGGAAACAGGCCTGTTTGTCGAGTCCCCACAGCCCCGGGTCGTCGGCGGACAGTTCTGGGACGTGTCCGAACCGGGCCGACCGAGCCGAACCTGGAAAGTGATCGGCAGCGACACCATCAACGGCACCGCCTGTGTCAAGCTGGTGGGCGTGCAACAATCGGATGGCTGGGTGCAACCACGGGCCGATCGACCCGCCTGGCGGCGACAGGACACCATGTGGCTGATTTCCCGAGGAGGGTATTGCTGCCGACTGGAGCGGATCGTCGAGTTCCGGGAGCTGGGGAGCCTTGAGCCAACCCGCCGGCGGAGCACCCGTTACGATCTGGAAAGCGCCACCACCTATCCCGGTCAACTGCTGGAGGATCGCCAGCGCGAAATCCTGCTGGTGCGCCAGGTCGCGGACTCGTTGGCTCCGTTGCTGCCCCGAGCGGGACAGGTGGGGCCGAAGCCATTCGAGGCGATCCTGGCCCGTATTCGCCAGCACCTCGACCAGCAACCGCCGACGCCATATCGGGCGGCCCTGAAGCCGCTCCAGTTGCGGGCCGAAGCCGGTCGCCGGGGCGAATCGCCCCCCGCCGACCCGACCGAGGAGCCAACCGCCGACACGGCCGTTTTGGCCCTGGGAAAGCCGGCCCCGGACTTCGTGGTCATGGACCTGACCACCAACGAAACCGCCCGCCTGCGGCGCTGGCTTGGCCGACCCGTCGTGCTCCTCTTTTACAGCCCGACCTCGCGGACCGTCGCCGAGCAGCTCGGCTTTCTCCAGGAGCTGACCACGACGTTTGGTCCGGACATCGCGGTAGTCGCCCTGGCGGTCTCCGAGGACACCGCCCACATCCTGCGGCAGCGCGAGGAGTTGAAGTTGACCATCCCGATTCTGTCTGGGACTGGACTGCGGCGGAGCTTCGCCGTCGACGCGACGCCCAAGCTGGTCGTCCTCGACGCTGACGGGATCGCTCGTGCCAGCCTGGTGGGCTGGGGGCCGGAGTCGCCGGCAGCGGTTCGCGGAGAGTTGAAGCGGTGTCTGGGGAAGCGATAGCGCTGGCCGGATCGCCCGTGCGGGTTGGCCGAGTTCCCCCGTTCCCCTCTTCCCGGCATAACTTGCCGCCGGCCTGGGGAAAAAGCCCTACCCGCCGGGGGGCAAGCCTTGCTGGGGTCAAGCGACTGGCGATACTATGCAATGGCCGAGGTCGGCCGGTCGGCCCGAGGATGGATCCGCAGCCGCCATGACGGATTATCAGATCGAGGCCCATACGCGTCGGTGTGCCGTCACTGGGCGGGAACTGAAGCCCGGGGAGCGGGTTTGGAGCGTGCTGATCGACGACGGCGGACGTTTTGTTCGCCGGGACTACAGCCCGGAGGCTTGGCAAGGACCGCCCCCAGGGGCGTTCAGCTTCTGGGCCAGCCGGGTGCCGTCGGCCGACGGGCCGCGGCGGCCGCCGATCGACGACGACATGTTGTTCGATTGCTTTCGCCGCCTCGATGGCCAGACCGAGCCGGATCGGGTGCAGTTTCGTTACGTCGTGGCCCTGCTGCTGATGCGACGAAAGCGGCTGAAATTTGAGTCGGCCCGGACCGAGGGCGAGCACGAGATCTTGGTCTTGCGCTGTCCCAGGTCGCGGACGCGGCACGAGGTGGTGCATCCGCGTCTGACGGAGGAGGAAATGTCGGCCGTGCAGGACGAGGTCTATCGAGTCCTAGGCTGGGCGTGAGCGGGAGAGGTCGATCGGCCCATGCTGACGCCGGAGTGAGCAGCGGAACACGAGGAGAGGGCGGGCGATGATCCGGGCATTTCGTGGCAGCTGGGCAGTGGCGCTGGGGAGCATGCTGGTCGGCTGCGTGGGTTGGCCCCACCATCGCAGCCCGGCGCCGGCAACGACCTCCGCCACCCCGCCGACGGCCGCCGCCCTCGTAGCTTATCTCAACGACAACAGCAAGCGCCTCCACACCGTCGATTGCGGCGACCTCGACCTCGACGCCAAGCAGAAAAACCAAGCCATCGGCTTGACCGGCTGGATGGTCGCCCAGAAGGCCCGGAATTTCCGCCTCGCCGCCAAGGTGGCCGGCAATCAAATGGTGGACATCGGCTCGAACGACCACGAGTTCTGGTTCTGGATCGGCAAGAGCGAGCCCCCGTACCTGTTCCATTGCTCGTACGAGGATTTCCATCGTGGCCAGGCACGTCTGCCCCTCCCCTTCCAACCGGAATGGATCATGCAGGCGCTCGGCATGGCGGACTACGGCCCGCCGGAGAAGTACCAGGTTTCAGTCCGAGGTTCGACAGTCGAGCTGATCGAGCCGACAACCCTGCCGAGTGGCCAGCGGGTTCGCAAGGTGGTGGTCTTCAACCGGCAGCAGGTGCCGCAGGTGACCGCTCACCTTCTCCAGGATGAGCAAGGGGGCAAGATTATTTGCGCCGCCTACATCCTGGAGCACATGCACGACCGCTCCAGCGGCGCCGTGTTGCCGAAACGGCTCAACCTGGTCTGGCCGGAAGAACGGATGGAACTGAAGATGCGCTTTGACGATGTGGTGGTCAATCGCCCGATCGAGCCGCAGCGCTCTGCCAGCCTGTTCACTCGGCCGCGGCTGGCGAACGTACCGTCGTATGACCTGGCGCGGGGTCCCGATGCTCCCGGCAATCGCCCGGGAGCCGGCCTGGGCTTGCCGCGCTGACGCGGCGACCGGGCGTCGGCCCGGTCGCCGCTCACCCCCGGCTCACTTCGACCGGCTGAGGTATTCGCCCGTTCGCGTGTCGATCGCCACGACGTCGCCCACCTCGATGAACGGTGGCACGGTCACTTTCAGGCCCGTTTCCAAGACCGCCGGCTTATACTGAGCTGCCGCTGTTGCCCCTTTGACCGATGGCTCGGTCTCGGTCACTTGCAACTCCACGGTGGCCGGCAGTTCCAGGCTGATCGGCTTTCCCTCGTAGAACACGACCTGAGCCTTGTTCCCTTCTTTCAAGTAGAGCATCAGGTCGCCGACCCACTCGGGATCGAGGGTGATCTGGTCGAAGGTTTCCGTATCCATGAAGACGAAGCCGTCGCCGTCGCGGTAGATGTATTGCATCTCGCGCTTGTCGAGATACGCCTGTTCCACTTTGTCCTGCGGACGCACGCGGTTGACGGTGATGGCACCGGTCTTGAGGTTTTTGAGCTTGAGCTGGAGGATGGCCCGCCAATTCCCCGGGGTATTCAGGTCGCGATCGACGACGTGGTACAGCGCTCCGTCATCGCCGACGATGACCATTCCCTTGCGGACCTGACTGTATTCAATCGAAGCCACGAAACCCACCTCCCTGAATCACGTGCCTGACGATTGGCTGTCAAGTTAGCAAAAAGCCTCGGGATTGAGAAGAGGAGCTGCGATCGGCGCGGACTCATCGACTGGCGTTCGCCCCGGTTCATTCGGTCGCGCTTGCCTCGATTCTGGGCCCCATCCACCGTTCTCACGTAATCCTCGGAAACAGCGGCTTCACCTTCCCTCCCTCCAACGGCGCCACGACGCGCAAGTCCTCGACCGGCCGCGGATGCACCCATACGTCCTCGAACCGCACTTCCTCCCAAGGCTGGGGGAAATTGAAGCTGCGGTAGATGGTCTCCGCCGTCCTTGGCAAAAAGGGCTTCAGGAGAATGGCCACGGCCCGCAGCTGTTCCGCCAAGTCATAAAGCACATGCTTGGCCGCCTCCGGGTCGGTCTTGACCAGGTTCCACGGCGCTTTCTGGTCGGCATAGCGGTTGGCCGGGTCGAGCACCTGCCGCCAGATGCGCTCCAGGGCCTGGTTGTACTGACACTTCTCGATGTGCTCCTCCACCTGCTCCACGGTCCGCTCGGTATCCACTTCGGTGAAGATGACGCCGGGCTGCTGACCGGCCGTCTCGTGGAGGTGGCCGTGGTAATTCTTGGTGATGAGGGTAATGACCCGGCTGTAAAGGTTGCCGAGGTTATTGGCCAGGTCGGCGTTGTAGACTTCGGCGAAGCGGTGCCAGCTGAATTCGCCATCCCCCGGGAAGGGACATTCGCGGAGGAAGTAGTAGCGGAAGGCTTCGCCGCTGAATTTGGTGATGATGTCCATCGGTTCGACGATGTTGCCGAGCGTCTTGCTCATTTTCTGGAGTTCGCCGCTGTCGCCCTTGAGGTAGACGAAGCCGTGGGCGAAGACGGTGCGGGGCGGCTCCAGACCGGCGGCGAAGAGCATGGCCGGCCACAAGGCGCAGTGGAAGCGGGTGATGTCCTTGCCGATGAAGTGGATGTCGGCCGGCCACCAGGTCCGAAACCGCTCCTCGTCGCTGCCGTAGCCGATCGCCGTCACATAGTTCAGCAAGGCGTCGAACCAGACGTAGATGGTGTACGCTTCGTCGAAGGGGACGCGGATGCCCCAGTCCTGGCCGGAGCGGGTGATGTTGACGTCTTGCAAGCCGCTCTGCACCAAGGCGAGGACTTCATTGGCGCGACTCTCCGGCTGCATGAATTCGGGGTGCTGTTGGTAAAATTCCAGGAGCTGGTCCTGAAACTTGGAGAGGGCAAAGAAGTAACACGGCTCGCGGCGGCGGAGGGGCGGTGTCTGATGGGCCGGGCAGACGCCGCCCGCCTCCTTGATCTGCGTTTCGGTCTTGAACTCCTCGCACCCTTCGCAGTACCAGCCCTCGTAGTGGCCTTTGTAGATGTGGCCGTTGTCATAGACCTTTTGGATGAAGCGACGGCAGCCTGCGTGATGCCTCGGTTCGCTGGTTTGGATGAAGTCGTCGTAGCTGATGTCAAGGGCCTTCCAGACCTCCTGGAACTGCCGCGCCATGTCGTCGCAGTAATCCTTGGGAGGGCGGCCCAATTCGGCGGCTTTGCGGGCGACCTTGACGGTGTTTTCGTCGTTGCCCATGAGGAAAAAGACGTCGTAGCCTTCCATCCGCCGGTAGCGGGCCTGGACGTCGGCGCCGATCTTCTCAAAGGCGGTGCCGATGTGGGGTCGGCTGTTGGGATAATCGATCGCCGTGGTCAGGTAGAAGCGCTCGGCCATGATCGCGCCCTTGCCGGGGAGGCTGCGAGGGGCCGGCCGCGGCGGCGCCGCCGCCGGCAACGATTCCTCATCCTTTCTTCTTAGCGGCCGCGGGAGGTCCGGCTACCGGGCGCAGGTTCGCCTTGCACGCCGCCGGAGTGATCACTAGACTGCATTGTTCTGCGATCCGCAAGCTGCAAGGAATTAAGGCGCATGGCCCGACCGTCTCCGCCCGTCGCCGCTCCTTTACCGGCGTACGACCCGAAAAATCCCCTAATCGTCCAAGGCGATCGCACGGTTCTCGTCGAGGTTGACAATCCGCGGTATGCGGAAGCCCGCGACGCCCTCGCCCCCTTCGCCGAGTTGGAGAAGTCGCCGGAGCACATCCACACCTACCGACTGACGCCGCTGTCGCTGTGGAACGCCGCCGCGGCGGGCATGAGTGCCGCCGCCATGATCGACGTGTTGGCGCGGTACAGCAAGTTCCCGCTGCCGGCCAACCTCCCGGTGGACATCACCGAGATCGTCAGCCGTTATGGCCGAGTCAAGCTCGAGCGCCTCGGGGACGGACTGCGGCTGGTATGCCCGGACGCGCCGCTGCTGGAGGAACTGGTCCGCCAGCCGCGGGTCCGCGAGTACCTGGGCGAGCGCTTGGACCCGACCAGTTTCCGCGTGGACCCGGCCCATCGCGGGGTGTTGAAGCAGGCATTGATTGCCGTCGGTTATCCTGCCGAAGACTTGGCGGGCTACACGGAAGGCGCACCGCTGCCATTCCGCTTGCGGAGCGTCACCCGCGAGGGGAGGCCGTTTCAGGTGCGCGACTACCAGCAGGATGCCGCCGACGTCTTTTACGCTGGCGGCGATGTCCGCGGCGGCAGCGGCGTCATCGTGCTGCCGTGCGGTGCCGGCAAGACCATCGTCGGCATTGCCGTCATGGCGGCCCTTCAGCGCTCAACGCTGGTGTTGACGACCAGCGTTACCGCCGTCAAGCAATGGCGGCGGGAAATCCTCGACAAGACCGACCTCGCGGAAGACCTGATCGCCGAGTACACCGGCGAGCGCAAAGGGATCGCGCCGGTCACGCTGGCCACCTACCAGATCCTGACCCACCGGCCGGACAGGAACGAGGACTTCCCGCACTTCAAGCTGTTCGACCAGCAGGATTGGGGGCTGATCATCTACGATGAGGTCCACCTGTTGCCGGCGCCGGTCTTCCGGGTGACGGCCCAGATTCAGGCGCGGCGGCGCCTGGGGTTGACGGCCACGCTGGTGCGGGAGGACGGACGGGAGGCCGACGTCTTCACCCTGATCGGTCCCAAGAAATACGACGTGCCCTGGCGCGAGCTGGAGGGGCGTGGCTGGATCGCCGAGGCTACCTGCGCCGAGGTGCGGGTGGCGTTGCCCGAAGCCTTGCGCATGGAATACGCCGTAGCGAAATGGCGGCAGAAATACCGCATTGCCAGCGAGAACCCGGCCAAGGACGAGGTGGTAGCCCGGTTGGTGCAGCGCTACGCGAACAGTCGGCTGCTCATCATCGGTCAATACTTGAAGCAACTGCGGCGGCTGGCAAAACGCTTCGACATTCCCCTGATCACCGGCGCGACCCCCAACGCCGAACGCGAGGAGTTGTATCATCGCTTCCGTCGGGGCGAGCAGCGGCACCTGATCCTCTCCAAAGTCGGCAACTTCGCCATCGACCTCCCCGACGCCACCGTGTTGATCCAGGTCTCGGGGACGTTCGGCTCCCGCCAGGAAGAGGCCCAACGCCTGGGCCGCATCCTCCGTCCCAAGGTCAACGGCGAGACGGCCCATTTTTACACCCTGGTCACGCGCGACACGCGGGAGCTGGATTTTGCCCACCATCGGCAGCTGTTCCTGACCGAGCAAGGTTACAGCTACACGATCATCGACGAGGCGGAGTTGCTGGAACCCAAGCGGCTGACCGGCTAGGATGGCCCCGAAACCCTTGACTGACCCGCCCGGACCAGCCATTGCCAAACCCCACTATGGACAAGACCCGCATCCCCGTGAAACTTCACCGCCGAGTCTGTCTGGTGCGGACCGAGGACGCCGTGCTGGCCGAGGAGCTGTTGGCGCGCAAGAGGATTGCCCAGGAGGTCATCGGCCGACTGGCCGATAACGTCTTGCTTGTTCGCTTTGGTCGGGTCGAAGCGGTGATTCAGGAGTTACAGAGCATGGGGCACACGCCGCGGCTGGTGACGGGCGGTGAGGGACGAGAGTCGTAAATGAGAGCGGGATCGGCGAAAGGGGAGATGGGGGGCGCTCGCCGGGG
Organism: Gemmataceae bacterium; assembly: GCA_025055215.1. GTDB lineage: Bacteria > Planctomycetota > Planctomycetia > Gemmatales > Gemmataceae > JANWYO01. The sequence goes on along the minus strand of JANWYO010000041.1, from coordinate 1,207 downwards.
TGCGGCCGCCGGCCAGTGGCCCGCGGCTGACTGGGCCGCCGAGCTGCGACGGACCCTGGCACGCTACGACGAAAGTCTGCTCCGCACGATGGCCGATCGGCTGGTCAAGCCGCGCAACTATTGGCCGGTCGAGGAGCTGATCGAGCGGAGCATCGCCACGGTGGAGAATGTGCCGGTCATCGACCGGCGGCTGCGCGACCTGGAACTCGCCGAACGCCATGCCTTAGCCGTGATCGGGCACAGCGGCCGAGCGTCATGGCCGATCAGTCAGCTCGTCGAGGTCTTGGCGGCGCTGGGAGCGCCGGACGGCCTGGCGGCCGTCCGGGCGCTGTTCGAGGCGGGCTTGCTCTTCCCAGACTTGGGAACGGGGCCTGAGACCGCCTCCAACGGCCGGACAGTCTTGCGCTCCTTCGACCACTGGCTGGGCCAAGGAAGTACGTCGGGCTTACGGGTCTGGTCGCCGCCTGCGATCACTCGCCGCGCCGTGGGCATCGATCTGGGCCTGCCGCGGCTGCGAACCGAGCTTGCCGCCGCTCCTCGGGCCATCCTCGAAGCCGATGGCTTGGAATGGCCCTTGCGGCTGGCGGTCGTCTGGCAGCTGGCCGCCAACAGTCCCTTCCGGCGGACGCAGCAGGGCGACCTGTTCAAGCGCGATCTCGATCGACTGCGGGGCGACCCCTTATTGGCCACGCCCTTGCCCGAGGCCCTGGCCCCGCTCCCGGATCTTAGCCTGTGCCTGGTGGCCTGGGCCAACCAGCTGGGCATTCTGGCCGAAAACGACCACGAATGGCGGGCGGGGACGCTGCCGTCGGTTTGGAGTGAAGGGCTTTGGCCCGCCCTTGCCTCGCTGTGGCAGGGATTGGTCCGCGTCACCGAGTGGCAACCGCTCGACGGCTGGCGCGGCGGCGAGGCGACACCCAACCCGTTTCCGACGGCCCAGTTCCTGGCCCTGTTGCTGCTGACCACCCTTGATCCTGACGACTGGGCGTGTCCCGAGGAGGTGGCCCGTTGGGTGGTCGGCCACCATCCGTTCTGGAAGGGAACCGAGGGGAGCGACCGGGCCGCGGCAGCGATCGTCTGTTGGCTTGGGGGATTGGCGTATCCGTTGCGCCTGGTGCAAGCCACCCGACCGGTCCCTGATCGTTGGCTGGTGCGGCTGTCGCCACTGGGCCGGTGGCTGCTGGGCGGGGGGGGGGGGCCCCCGCCC
>JANWYO010000332.1 GCA_025055215.1 Gemmataceae bacterium | reverse complement strand
CCGCTACGCCACCAACTTCCTGGCCCCGGTCGGCGTCAACACGCCCAACCAGAACAGCATGTTCGAGTATTCGTCGCTGATCATCATGGCGGCGGAGAACAACACCTTCGTCCAGGTGGACAAAGACGCCGACGGCACGTTCGAAACCGTCGGGACCCTCAGCATGGGCCAGACGATGCACGTGACCGGCATCCACCAAGGGGCCCGGGTCGTCACGAGTAAGGCGGTCCAGGTCCACGAAGTGACCGGCGACATCGGGGCCACTTACGAATCGCGCTCCTTCACCCTGGCCGGAACCAACCAGTGGGCCTCAAGCTACTTCAGCCCGGTGACGACCACCCGCACCACCGACCCACTGACGATTTTTCTCTTCAACCCGACGGCCGGCACGCTCACCGTCCATTACGAGACGCTTTCGGGCACCGGCACCCTGGCGGTGCCGTCGAAAGGGACGACGCACTACGTAGTGCCGCTCAATACCGGCGTCCGCTTCCACACCCCCGGCAACGAGCCGTTCTATGCCGTCGGTGCCATGGATTCCGACGCGTCCAACAATCAGACCTATGACTGGGGCTTCCGCCTGGTGCCGGAGTCGTACCTGACGCCCGCCGCCGTCGTCGGCTGGGGCCCGGGCAGCTCCGACCTGACGGGAAATGGCAGCCCGGTGTGGGTGACGGCCGTCGCTCCCACGCGCATCTACGTCGATTACGACGGCAATCCGGCCACCGGTCCGCTCACCGACCCCAACGGCTCCAAGTACGACGTCCACCACGACGTGGTCCGTCTCCAGTCGGTGCGCATCTTCGACCCGGACAAGAACCACACCGGCATGCGCGTCTACACCACCGACGGCACGCGCCTCACCGCCGCTTGGGGCGAGGATCCGACAGCTGCCGCCGCCGGCAATCCGTTCCTCGACATGGGGACGGTCGTCCCGCCGCTGCCGATTTCCTACGCCCAGAAAACTGCCATTCTTTGGGTGGACCACGACAATAGTGGCACCGTCACTCCCGGCGACGATATCCGGTTCACTATCACGGTCGTCAACGACGGCGTGGTGCCGCTCGGCAACGTAATCGTCAGCGACATCATCCCGGCAGGCACCAGCTACGTGGCCAACAGCACCACCTTGAATCTCAGCGCCGTCCCCGATCAGACCGCCCCGGCCACGCCCTTCCCACTCGACCTCATCACCGGCAGTACGCTCGACATCGGCTTGAACATCGGCAATATCCCGGTCGGTGGCTCGTCATTCGTCCAGTTCGTCGTCAAGATCAACAACCCGTACAACGGGCCGCCGCTGGGCATCCAGAATTCCGCCAAGGTGAACACGGGCACCGGCACCATCACGGTGACGACGCTCACCCCGGTGAGCACCACCCCCGGCCAAGTCGTTTTCTCCATCGCCGCCGGCACCATGACGCAGGCCGCCCACTACCTGCACAACACCACTACCTTTCTGACCGTCACTGACCCCGATCCAAACGTCAACCCGGCGGTGGCCGACACCATCACCGTGCTCGTCACCAATCCTCACACCGGTGACTTTGAAACCGTCACGCTGACCGAAACCGGCCCGAATACCGGCGTCTTCACCGCGTCGCTGCCGACCTCCAATAGCACCGGACTTGGCAGCAACGACGGCACCATCCACGCCTTTGCCGGCAACGTCCTGACCGTGACCTACACTGACCCATACAACCCGTCGGACACCTCCAGCGACACCGTGCCGATCGTGGCCCCGTCGGTCATCAAACAGCTGTATTTTGACGCGGACGCCGCCTCCGGTGACTTCACCGGCGACCTCGACCGCGTCCTGCCTACCGGCACCACCACGCTCGCCACCGGGACGTTATCGGCTGGGAGTACGATTACGGTCGGTACTGTAACCACGGGCGCCAGCTCCTCGCTGGGCACCGGAGCTTTCACCTTCAATGTGGGTCACACCGTTGGCAGCGGATCCGATCGGCTCCTCCTCGTGGGCATTACGGTTGAAGACGATGGAACCGCCGGGATTACGATCGGCACCGTGACCTACGCGGGCAACAACCTGACCCTAGTCGGCAGTGCTTCGAGCGGCGAGGTACGCACCCAGATCTGGCGCCTCATCAGTCCGCCGGTCGGTGTCGGCACCGTGACTATTAGCGGTACCGGTGCGGGAACCGGCGATGAGATTGCGGTCGGCGCCATCCACTTCTTCGGCGTCGATCAGACGACGCCTCTAGGCACCTTCACGTCGGCCACCGGAACGACAAGCCCGGCGACCCTCACCTTGGCCTCGACGGCTGGCCAGCTGGTCTTCGGCGTCCTGGGGTTGGATGATTCGCGTACCGCCACTTCGGCAGGGGGACAGACACAGCGGTGGAACATTGCCTCGCAGGGGACCGCGGGAGACGGCATTAGAGGCGCCGCCGCTACCCAGCCCGGCGGAGGTTCGGTCACGCTTAGTTGGACGCTTCCCACCGCGGATAACTGGGCCTTGGGGGCCGTGCGCATTAACCCCGCAAGCAGCGCCGCTACCGTCACCTTCACCCAGAATCCCACCATGGCCAGCACCTTGACGCTGGCCGGCGGCGGCATCATCAACGTGACGGCCCATGTCAACGTGGTCAGCGGCGCCATGCCGACCAACCCCAGCGTCACCGCCGTCGTCCGCCACGGCTCGACCATCATCGGCACCCTTACCGGTGCCACCTACACCGGCGCCAGCGGCCCGGGGCTGGGCACCATCACCTGGTCCGGGACGCTCGGCAGCTCCCTGAACATCCCCCCCGGTGCGGCGGTCGCCGTCGACATCATCTCCACCCAGGCCGGCGTCGGTTTTCAGGTCCTCTACGACTCCGCCGCCCACCCCTCGTTCGTCAGCTTGCCGGTCACGAACTTCATCGACGTGACGTCGCTGTCCGTGTTCGATGGACCGTTCAGCAACGACGGCAACAACACCAACGATGGCAACCTCATTACCGGCACCCTAGCCGGCCAGACCGTGTACGTTCGCGTCGTCGTCACCGACCCGTTCGGTGCCTACGACATCAACCCGGCCGGCAACCCTACCTTGGTCATCACCGACCCCGGGTCTGGCACCTTTACCCTCTCGCCGACTGTTCACTCCGGCGGCTTCCTCCCGGCGCACCAGAAGATTTACGAATACACCTGGACGACCGGCTTGCCCATTGGCAACTACTCCATCTTCTTCCAGGCGTTCGAAGGCTTTGAAGGTACGATTTCCGACACGGCCGGCTCGGTCTTCACCGTCAACATGCAGGACCTCGGAACGCCGGCCATCATCCGGTTTACGAATGCGAGCTTCGTCGATGTCACGACTTACCCGGCGCTCGCCAACGTCTACCTCGAAGTCACCGACATCGACCAGAACACCAACCCCGCCGTGGTGGAGACGGTTCAGGCCGTCATCACCACCTCCACCGGCGACTCCCAGCTCGTCACCCTCACGGAAACCGGCCCCAATACCGGCATCTTCCGCATGCTCGTGGGCAGCGGCACCGTCACCCTGGCCAACACCGGCTCCCCCATCCCCAATGATTTCATCCTCCTCGGACCCGCCGGCACGCTCCTGACGGCCACCTACGTCGATCCCAACGACCCCAGCGACGTGGCCACCGACACCGCCAACGTCGTCTCGCCCCCAGCCAACCAGCCGCCGGTCATCGATTTCAACGGGACCAACGACACCGGTACCAGCTGGACCGCCACCTACAACGAGAACGACCCCCCGCTCCTCGTCACCGATACCGATGCCATTATCACCGACGCCGACAGCACCAGCATGGGCACCCTCACCCTCAGCCTCGGCGGCATCGTCAATGGCAACCAGGAAGTCCTCGCCTTCAATAGCGCCGCCACCTTCCCCCTTGCCACCTCCGGGACGCTGACCGTCGCCGCTGGCACCATCACCTTCCGCATCAATTACAATGCAGGCACCGGTGTCTTCACCATCACCAACGACGCCGGCGGCACGATGCCCCTCCCTTCGCTCAACACCCTCCTCCAGAACATCCGCTACCTCCACACCTCCGATAACCCCACCGCCGGCAACCGCACCATCACCGGCCAGGTCAGCGATGACACCGGCCTGTTCAGCAACTTCGCCCTCAGTACCATCGCCGTCAACCCGGTTAATGACCCGCCCGTCCTCGACCTCGACGGAAACAATAGCTCGGGCGTCAGCGGCACCGGCTACCAGACCACTTACGTCGCCAACAGCACCCCGGTGCCGATCGCCGACATCGACACCACGATCACCGACGTCGATTCAGCCACCATCACCTCGGCCACGGTGGTACTGACCAACGCCCAGACCAACGACGTCCTGGCCATCTCCGGCGTGTTACCCGGCGGGATCTCGGCCACCATCACGCCCGGACTGGGCTTTATCACCGTCTCGCTCACCGGGGCAGCCACCCTGGCTCAGTATCAGACCGCCCTCAACCAGATCGTTTTCAGCAACTCCGGCGTCAACCCGTCGCTTGTCCCGCGAAACATTACCGCCGTGGTCAATGATGGGACCGACAGCTCTAATATCGCCATCGCCACCATCAACCTCTCCCAAGTGGCGGACCTGTCGATCACCAAGACCAACAACCAGACCGCCGTCATCCCCGGCACGTCGGTGACTTACGTCCTGGTGGTGAGCAACGCGGGTCCGAGCACGGTGACGAGCGTGACGGTGACCGATCCGGTGCCGGGGATTCTGAGTGGGGCGACGTTCACGCCGAGCACGGGGACGTACAATGCTGGCACTGGGGTCTGGACGGGGCTGAGCCTCGGGGCCGGTGGGGTGGCCACGCTGACGCTGTCGGGCACGGTGAGCGGCACGGCGACCGGGACGATCACCAACACGGCGACGGTGGCACCGCCGGCGGGGGTGACGGATCCGGCGCCGGGGAACAACACGGCGACGGACAGCGACCCGCTGACGCCGCAGGCGGACCTGTCGATCACCAAGACGAACAATCAGACGGCGGTGATTCCGGGCACGTCGGTGACTTATATCCTGGTGGTGAGCAATGCGGGTCCGAGCACCGTCACCAGCCTGACCGTCACCGATCCGGTGCCGGGGATTCTGGGTGGGGCGACGTTCACGCCGAGCACGGGGACATACAATGCTGGGACCGGGGTCTGGACGGGGCTGAGCCTCGGGGCCGGTGGGGTGGCCACGCTGACGCTGTCGGGCACGGTCACCGTTACGGCGACAGGGACAATCACCAATACGGCAACCGTTACCCCACCAACAGGCGTCACCGACCCGACGTTGACCAACAACACGGCGACAGACAGCGACCCACTGGTGCCGTTGAGTTCCATCTCCGGCTATGTTTATCGGGACCTCAACATTAACGGATTGCGAGAGCCGTCGCAGGGCGAGACGGGCATCGGCGGGACGCTGGTTACGCTGTCGGGCACGGACACGCTGGGCAACCCTGTGTTCCAGCAGACGTACACGGATTACAACGGTCTCTACCAATTCACGCTGTTGCGGCCGGGAACGTACACGGTCACGCAGAGCCCGCCGATTGGGTTCTATTACGATGGGCTGGACACCCTGGGCAATCTCGGAGGCACGCCGATTACCGACGGCTTTGTACTGACGCTGGGTCCGGGTCAAGACGCGGTGGAGTACAATTTCGGCGAGAATCCACCGGCAGACCCGTTCGGCTACGTTTATGTGGACCTGAATTACAACGGGATCCGCGATCCGGGCGAGCCGGGCATTCCTGGGGTGGCGGTGACGATTTCCGGCATCGCGTTTGCTGGGACCTCATTGGCCCGTCCCGTGACGGCGGCGGACGTGCCGGGTGGCCTGACGGTGTTCACGAACGCCGCGGGGCGGTGGGAATTCCCGATTGTGCCGCCGGGAACGTACAGCTTTGTGGAAACGCAGCCGCCGGGCTATCTGGACGGGCCAGAGCAAAATGCTGATCCGCATCCGCCGTTCACGGTGATCGTGGGCAACGACCGCTTCGACAACGTGGTGCTGACGCCCTTCGTCATTCGTGGGCCGTTCAACTTCGCGGAGTGGATCACGCTACCGCCGAACCGGGTGTCCAAGCAACTCTTCCTGTCATCGACGACGGGTCCAAACGGGCAAGGCGGGAGTTATCCGATCGGCCAAGTGCCGCTGGAGCCATCGTTTACTGTCAATCCAGGCAATCCGCTGGTGGCGCGGTATGTGGCGACAGGCGCGGACGCGGGATCGTCGCCGCTGGTGCGGGTCTTTGACTACGCGACGGGTGGGGAGCGCTTCCGTTTCCTGGCGTACAACTCTGCCTTCACGGGCGGGGTGCGAGTGGGGGTGGGTGACGTCACCGGCGACTCGGTGCCGGACATTGTGACGGCGACCGGCCCGGGTGGTGGGCCGCACGTCAAGGTCTTCAACGGCCTGACGGGCGCGGAAGTGCAAAGCTTCTACGCTTATCATCCGAGCTTTACCGGCGGGCTGTTCGTGGCCGTCGGCGACGTCAACAACGACGGCTTTGCCGACATCATCACGGGTGCTGATACGGGCGGTGGGCCGCACGTCCGGGTCTTCAGCGGCAAGGACAACAGTGTCATCTGGAACTTCATGGCCTACGCGCCGGGATTTACGGGCGGGGTGCGGGTGGCGGCGGGCGACGTGGACGGGGACGGTTTCGCCGACATCATCACCGGCGCGGGTCCGGGAGGCGGGCCGCACGTGATGGCGTACTCCGGCAAGACGCTAGGGGTGCTGGCGAGCTATTTTGCCTTTGATCCGAATTTCCGTGGCGGCGTGTGGGTCGGGGCAGGTGACTTCGACGCCGACGGCAAGGCGGACATTGCGACGGCGGCCGGCACTGGTGGGGGGCCGCACGTCGTGGTGCGCGACGCCTCGACGCTGACGCCGCTGGCCAGCTTCTACGCCTACCAGCCATCATTTACCGGCGGGGTGCGGGTGGTGCTGGCGGATGTCAATGGCGATGGCCGGGCCGACATCGTCACCGGCCGCGGCCCTGGCGGTAGCCAACAGGTGCGCGTCTTCGACGCCTTGGGCTTGTCGCTTCTTGACGACTTCTGGGCGGCGGAAGCGACGCTCTTCAACGGCGTCTTCGTGGGTGGCCGTTAAAAGCGACAAGTCGTACCCGACGAGTGTTCATATGATTACGGCGAGCCTCCGTGGCTCGCCGTGATCGTTTGCCGGCCCCGGCCGGTGACCGGCAGCCGTTCACGAAGCCGACTCAGCCATGTCGGCCATCGGAGTGAAGCACAGCCTGCCTGGTGTTGGCTGGTTTTGGTTCTTGAGGGGTGCATGATCCGCTTTTGTTGCCCGAAATGCGGCGTGCGGTATCAACTCGAGGACGAGTTTGCCGGCCGACGCGCTCGCTGCGCAACGTGCAAGGGGGAGCTGACGGTGCCCGCGCCGATGCAGGCGACGACGGTGAACGATTTTTCCGGCCCGGCGAGCACCTTGCAACAGGGAGGACGCCGCAGTGAGCAGCGATCGAGCGGGGAAGCTGGCTCCGAATGCGGGCCGGCGGGCTCTGCGGGTGGGGCGGCGGATAGCGCGGTCAGGAAGCGCTACCAAGTACTCGGGGAAATTGCCCGGGGTGGCATGGGAGCGGTGCTGCGGGCGGTGGATACCGACATTCGCCGGGAAATCGCCGTCAAGGTGCTGCTGGAGCCGGACGACGCCCGGAAAAGAACGCAGTTCATCGAAGAAGCGCGGATCGCCGGGCAGTTGGAGCATCCCAACATCCTCCCGGTCCATGACTTGGCGGTGGACGCGCACGGCCGAGTCTACATGACGATGAAACTCGTCCGAGGGCAGACGCTGGCAGACATACTGGAGGAGTTGCGTCAACAGCCGGCAGGAAGACGCCCGAACTCCGCCGCTGAGCGCTGGCCGTTGAGCCGGCTACTGAACATCTTCCTGAGCGTCTGTAACGCGGTGGCGTATGCCCACAGTCGCCAGGTAGTCCATCGGGACCTGAAGCCGGCCAACATCATGGTCGGGGATTTCGGTGAGGTGTATGTGATGGACTGGGGCGTGGCCAAGGTCTTGCGCCCGGATGAGGGAAGCGGAAACCTAGTCCCCTGTCAACCGGAAGCAACCCTGGAAAAGGGGCGAGGCGGAGAGGCGCCATCGCCGCGCGTCGTGGACACCGGACGGGGCGAAGCAGACCTGACGCAGGACGGGACATTGATCGGAACCCCTGTGTACATGTCGCCAGAGCAGGCACGAGGAGAGGTCGACCAGATCGACGAGCGCAGCGACGTCTACAGCTTGGGGGCGGTCCTTTACGAGATTCTGACGCTGGAGCCGCCGGTGGAGCGGGGTGGGGGCGTCCAGGATGTGCTAATCCGGGTGACCGAGGGGCGAATCGTGCCACCAAAGGAGCGGGTGACCCAAGCCCCCAAGGGGCATCGAGCGGCGATTCCCACGGAGTTGTCGGCGATCGCCATGAAAGCGCTGGCCCACGACCCGAGGCAGCGCTATGCGACCGTCGAAAAGCTGCGCGACGACGTGGAGCGGTATCTCGAGGGGCGTTCCGTCACTGCCAAGCCTGACCGTTTTGGCAAGGCCCTCTGGAAGCTGGCCAAGCGAAACAAGGGAGCCAGCTTTGCCACCGCGGCGGCATTGTTGCTGCTGACAACGGTGGTCGGTGTATTTCTCAAGTTCAACCACGATGCTCGGCTCGAGGCGGAGGTGGCCCGCCAGCAGGCCGAGGCCAACTACGCAGCCTTTCAGGAGTCGGTGCGAAAGTCAGCACCAGCATTCGTGAAATCTGCACGTCTGGCCGCGGAGCATCGCGACTTCGAAGAAGCGAGCAAGCAAGTGGCCGCAGCACTGAATGCGGACCCGCACCATCCCGAGGCTCGACTACTCAAGGCTCAGCTTTTGATCGTGTCGCAGGAATTTGCGAAAGCTCGACGGGAATTGGGCGAGTATTTGCGCCTCCGGGCACACGATGAGGCGGCCCGTCGTTTACACGAGTTGTGTCGCCACGCCCAACCAAACGACCCGATGTCTTTGGTCCCGCTGGCCGTCTCCTTGGCCGAGCAGGAGGCATGGGCGATGGTCGATGGATTGCTGCGTCCCTATGGGAAGGACTCGAATGAGGCCCGGCAAGTCTTATTGAACGTGTTCCAGAGACTGGTCGAAGAGCGTTGGCCGGGAAAAGGAAACAACCTGACGATCGACGCCCGCGGCTTGCACCTGGTCATTCACAAGGACGAGGCGATTACCGACCTGTCGCCGTTGCGGGGCGTTCCCCTGACGACGTTGGATTGCAGCCTTACGTCCGTGGCCGACCTGACCCCGCTTAAAGGGATGCGCCTGACAGCGTTGGATTGTTCTCGTACCAAGGTGGTTGATTTGTCGCCGTTGCGGGGAATGCCGCTGACGTCCCTGAAGTGTTGGGGTACGGGCGTGTCCGACTTGAGCCCGTTGAAGGGGATGCGCCTGGGTCTTCTGATTTGCCGGGCCACGTCTGTAGCCGATCTCGAGCCGTTGCGGGGAATGCCGCTAACCTACATAGACTGCTCGTACACGCAGGTGTCGGACCTGGCACCGTTGCAAGGGATGCCGCTGACAGTGCTGGGATGCAATGGTACCCGCGTTAACGACCTGACGCCGGTGCAAGGAATGCCGTTGACAATCTTGCGTTGCTCGAACGCGCCGATTACCGATCTCACTCCACTGGCGGGAATGAAACTTCAGGAACTCCGCTTCACACCAAGGAACATCAGCCGTGGGCTGGAAGTGGTCCGCAACATGTCGAGCCTGAAAGTGATCGGCGTGAGCGAAGCGCCTGGACAAATTTGGCCAGCGGCGGAGTTCTGGAAGCGCTACGACGCTGGGGAGTTCCGTTAGCACGCAATCTCGCTAACTGCGCCGTTGGCCCCAGGCGGCGGGCGAGTTGTCGTGCCTGTCGCTCAAGGGTAGGCTTAAGGCGGTACCCCGGTCGCCGTTTGTGTCCCTTCCGTGCATGGCGTGCCAGCCTATGATCACTTTTCCCTGTCCCCGGTGCGGCGTGAAGTATCAGGTCGAGGACGAGTTTGCCGGCCGACGCGCACGATGCCTGACCTGCCATCAGGAACTCGCGGTACCCGTCCCATCAGCTGGCGGGGGCGGATGGGTCATCGCCGAGAGCAGCATACAGCAAGCAGGGCTGGGCGAGAGTGAAGCGCATTTCTCGCGCCACGACCGGCCGGAAGTCGACCGATCGGCGGTCGGGGACCGGACGGTGGGACGGAGACCGCGCTATCGGATCCTGGGGGAGGTAGCCCGAGGCGGCATGGGGGCGGTGCTGCGGGCCACCGACAACGACATCGGCCGCGAAATCGCCATCAAGGTGCTGCTGGAACGGGGCGACGCCCGCAAGAAGCTGCGTTTCATCGAGGAAGGTCAGGTGATGGGGCAGCTGGAGCACCCGAACATCTTGCCGGTATACGACCTGGCAGTTGACACCCAGGGAAACCCCTATCTGACGATGAAGCTGGTCAGGGGTCAAAGCCTGGCGCAAATCCTCGAAGAACTGCGGCGGCAACCGCAAGCGGCGGAGCGGGAATGGCCCTTGAGCCGCCTGCTGACAATTTTCGTCAACATCTGTCATGCGTTGGCATACGCCCACAGCCGGCAGGTGATCCACCGCGACCTCAAGCCGGCGAACGTTATGATCGGGGAATTCGGGGAGGTGTATGTGATGGACTGGGGATTGGCCAAGGTGCGGTCGGAACCCGGGTGGTTGCCCGGACGAGACGGCGTCAGCGGCACGGCCGCCGAAGCGTCCGTGCCGGAGCGCGTCGTCACCAACCGCCGCGAGGCCGACCTGACGCAAGAGGGGAGCGTGGTCGGGACACCGTTGTACATGCCGCCCGAGCAGGCCCGTGGGGAGATTGCGGCCATCGATGAGCGGAGCGACGTCTATTCGTTGGGGGCGATTCTATATGAGCTGTTGACGTTGGAGCCGCCTATCGAAAAGGGTGGCACGACGTTGGAGGTGTTGTTGCGGGTGGCGGAAGGGCAGATCATCCCGCCGGCGGAGCGGGTCAGGAGAGCGGCGCAGGCTCAACGTGCCAGGGATCCCAGCGGTATTCACCGCGAAACGTCGTGGGGCCTGCGCCAGGCCACTCGCTTGGTCCCCCCTGAGTTGTCGGCGATTGCCATGAAGGCGTTGGCGCGGGAGCCACGAAACCGATATAGCAGCGTTGAAAAGTTGCGCCAGGACATTGAGCGCTATCAGGAGGGGCGATCCGTCAGCGCCAGGCCCGACAGCTTCGGCGAGGCGCTCTGGAAACTCGCCATGCGCAACCAAGGGGCGAGTATTGCCACGGCGGCTGCCGTCCTCACGGTAATCACTCTGGTTGGCATCTTTGTCAAGGTCAACTACGATGCCCGGCTGGAGGCGGAAACGGCTCGGCGACAGGCCGAGGTCAGCCACCAGGCGTTTCAGGCATCGGTGCGGGACTCGGTGCCGCTACTGGTCCAGCTGGCGCGGGTCGCCGTGGAACAACAGCAGTGGGAAGAGGCCCGACGCAAGGTCGACACCGCGCTGAAGGCCGACCCGAGCCACGCGGAAGCTCGGCTCCTGAAGGCTCAAGTGCTGATGGCCCTTCGGACGTTTCGAAGGGCGGAGGACGAGTTGCGGCTCTACCTCAGTCAGCGCCCTCTCGACGCAGCGGCGCGGCGGTTGCTCCCGCTGTGCCAGAACGCCCGGCCCGACGAACTGGATCGATTGCTGCCGTTAGCGGACGAATTAGCTCGGCAACAAGAATGGTCCCTGGTTTCCAAACTGTTGGAAAAGTATGGTAACGACTCGACCGAGGCCCGGCAGGTGCTGGCAAAAGCATACCAGGAGCGGATTGAAAAGGCCTGGCCTGGCAAGGGAACCAACCTGACGGTCGACGGCCAGGAGATCCACCTGAGGCTCAGTAATGACACGGCGATTACCGATCTGGCGCCCCTCCGCGGAATGCTGTTGACCCGTCTCGACATCGGCAACACTCGGGTGTCGGACCTGTCACCCTTGCAGGGCGCGGCCCTGACATGGCTGAACTGTTATGGCACGCAAGTGTCCGACTTGACGCCGCTGAAGGGGATGCCTGTGACCTGGCTGAATATCGGCTTCACGAAGGTCTCCGATCTCGGGCCGCTCAAGGGGATGCCGTTGACGTGGTTGTACCTGGTTGACACCAAGGTCTCGGACCTGAAGCCACTGGAAGGGATGCCCTTGACCACGCTGATTTGCGCCCACACGGGAATCTCGGACTTGACGCCACTAGCGGGCATGAGACTCGAGCACTTGCGCCTGACACCGAAGAACATTACCCGGGGTTGGGATGTCATCCGAGCCATGCCCAGCCTGAAAACAATCGCCATCGGGCCTAATCTCGACCAATCCTGGCCAGTGGCGGAGTTCTGGAAGCGCTACGACGCCGGGGAGTTCAACTGAAAGGAGCAGGGGGCCGGTTGGCGGGCCGCCGGGGGTGTCCTTGGCGGCCCGCGCTGTCTTGCCTCCGACGTGGCCGGATTTCCCCCCGGGGGCGTCCGCCGTGCGAGGGTTCAGGGGCGGGGGCGCGGTGGTGGCTGGGGGACGAAAGTCTTATAGGGACGAAAGAAACGTAGGCTAAGCAACCAGCGAGCGCGAAACGATTAATCGGCAACCGAGGCGGCGATAAATAGCAGGGTGGCTCACCATGGCGAGATCGCGGGGCGATTCGTGGTCAAGCGTCGCCGCTTTCGACCAGTTTTTTCAGCCCGCCTGTTGCGCCCGCGGCCTTTGACAGGCCATCTCGGCCCGGTTAGGATGACTACGTCGCACTGCCGCCTACTTTCCTCGGGAGAAGCCCATGCCGCAGGCCATTGTCGATCCGGCCGAACTCCGGCGCTTTGCCCACAATCTCAAGGTTTTTCGCAGCGAACTGGAAAACCAGATCTCAACCCTGCATGGTCAGATGCTCCGACTGGGCGACACCTGGCGCGACCAGGAGCACGAGAAATTCCTCCAGGAATTCGAGCAGACGATGCAGGCGCTGACGCGCTTCATGGCGGCCACCGACGAGCATTTGCCGTTCTTGCTCCGCAAAGCCGAGCGGGTGGAAGAGTACCTGCAACAGCGTTGATGGCCGTTGGGGCCAGGAGGACGCTCCATGACGCAGGCGCGGGTGCAGTCGATCGAGGCCTTGCGTGACTTCCGCAACGTGCTGACCCAATGCGGGGAGGACTGGCAGGATGCCCTGGCGGCCGTGGAGGCGGTCATTCGCCGCACCTTTGACTGGCTCAACGACCAGCTGAAGTGGTGGCAGCGGGAACTCCGGGAGCGTGAGGAAGAAGTGGTGCAACGGAAGGCGGAATTGTTCCGCAAGCAGATGCCCAACGCCCTGGGACACATCCCGGACTGCACCGTGGAAATCAAGGCCTTGAACCGGGCCAAGCAAGCGGTCGAGGAGGCGGAAGAAAAGATCAAGACCATTCGCCGGTGGGGCGGGCACCTTTGGCCACACGCCGTTACCGAATACGAGGGGACGGCCCGGGTCTTGGCGAACATGCTGACCGATGAGTTTCCCAAGACGCTGGCGCTGCTCGACCGGATGATTGCCGCTCTGGATGCCTACGTCGGTCTGGCCCCGGTCGCCTCCGCCCCGGCGGAGGCCGAAGTTCCCAAGGAGAAGACCGCGCCATGAATCTCAGCACCGGGCGAGCGCAGATGTATGCCGCCTTGGAGACCGCGCGCTTCCGCTGGGACGAGATCAAGCACGTCTGGACCGACAGCGTCCAGAAGGAATTTCAGGAAAAGCACTGGGAGCCGCTGGAGTATCAGGTCCTGGCCACGGTCCGGGCGATCGACGGCCTGGCGCAGGTACTGTTGCAATTGCAGCAGGAATGTGCCTAGGCGCCGGCCCGCGGCCCGTGGGGCCGCGGGCGGAACTGCTCGGTCCCGAAACGCTCGCAACTCCCCGAACGGTCATGAGCCACGCATCTCTCCTCGAGCAGCAACGCCACATCCTCCGCGAACTGACCGGTCTCGTCACCGAGCGCGCCCGGCTCGAACCCGAGATCGAAGCCACCTTCCAGCAGCGCACGGCCGCGGCCGAGAGGGAGTACCAGCAGATCACTCAGCGGCTGGCCGGACGGCACGAAGCCGAACGGGACGCAGCCGAGACGGAGTATCACCAGACCCGCCGGCGCGTGCTTCAGAAGTTCGACGCCGATCAGGCCACGGCCCAGAAACAACGCGAAGACGCCCTCCACCAACTCGAGGAACGCTATCGCGCCGATACGCAAAAGGCTGAACGGCAGCATCAGGAAACTCGTTGGCAGATCGACACGATCTACGAGGCCCGGAAGACGGAAATTGACAAGGTGGTCCAGCGGTCGAAGGACGAGCAGGAACAAATCAAGCACCTCCTCGAAGCGGTTCAGGCGAACCATCGGCAGGCGCAGGCGCAACTGCTGGCGTGGGGAAGGGCGCGGATCGCCGCCCGCGTCGAGAAGATCGCCTGGGACGAGCCGCCCGATGAAAATCCCCTGCAGCAATTGGAGGAATGTGCCGAGGCGATCGAGGAGCGGCTGGAAGAGCTGAAGGACCTGCGGGCGCCGCGCTGGGCCAGGCCCTCGCGGCTGCTGGGCCTGGCAGTGGGGCTGTGGCTGGTGGCGGCCTCGCCCGCCGTCTGGGTCTTGATCGCCCGGCCCACGGGCGGCTTATCGTGGAAACATTGGCTGGCGGCCGGGACGGCCACAGCGCTGGGCTTGGTGCTGATCATCGGCACCTCGCTGACGGCCCTGGCCAAAGCGCAGCTGCGTCGGCATTATCGCCCCATTTGCCGGGCGTGGGCCGATGCCCGCGTCTTCGCCCGTCGTGGCCGGGAACGGGTGACGGCCCGCCTTCAACAGGCCTTTGAGGACAAAGTCCAGGCCAAGAAACGTCGCGCTGCCGACCGGCAACAGGCCGATGAGAAGGCCCGCGCGCTCCAGGCTGATCTCAAACAGCGCTACCATGTCGACCGGGCCGCAACGGAGGAGAAATTCGCCCGCCTCCTTCTCGCTCAGCAAGAGGAGCGCGACCGCGACCTCCGCCAGGCTGAGGAAAAGTATCAACGCACCCTAGCCGAGGTCGAGCAACGCTTTCAGGACGATTCCCGAACTGTGCAGCAGAAGTACGAGCGCTTCCTGCACGAAACCCGCAGCCGGTACGAGCGCGACCGCCAGGGATTGGTCCAGCGCTGGACGGAGGGCACCTCGCGGCTGCGGGAGACATTGGCGCGGCTCCGCGCCGAGGTTGATCGGCTGTTTCCCCAGTGGCACGACCCTGCCTGGAACTCCTGGAAACCCCCCGTGGTCAGTCCCCAGGTGCTGCGAATCGGCGAGTTGGCCGTCCGGGGCCATGACCTCGTGGACGCGCCCGCGATCGACGAGCATTCGCCGCTCGGGCCGGTGCCTGCATTCGCCATGCCGGCGTTGCTCGACTTTCCGCGGCAGGCGTCGCTGCTGTTCAAGGCCCGGGAGGTCGGCCGGGCCGAGGCGGTGGCGGCCCTTCAAATGGTGATGTTTCGACTCCTGACGTCGCTGCCGCCAGGCAGGGCTCGCCTCACGATCATCGACCCGGTCGGACGCGGGGAGAATTTCGCCGCCTTCATGCACTTGGCGGACCACCTGGAGGCCCTGGTCAGCAGCAAAATCTGGACCGAGCACGCCCACATCGATCAGCGCCTGGCCGACCTGACCGCCCACATGGAAAACGTGATCCAGAAATACCTGCGAAACCAGTACCAGACGATCGAAGAATACAACGCCCAGGCTGGGGAAGTGGCCGAGCCGTACCGCTTTCTCGTCGTTGCCGATTTTCCGGTGAACTTCAGCGCGGAGGCGGCCCGTCGGCTCATCAGCATCGCCAGCAGCGGGGCCCGCTGCGGCGTCTTCACGCTGGTGAGTGTCGATGCCCGGCAGCCCCTTCCCGAGGGTTGCCAGCTTCAGGACCTGGAGGCGTGCAGCAGCAATTTCGTGTGGAAAGACGGCAATTTTCGGTGGAAGGACGAGACGTTCGGGCGCTTTCCGTTGCGGCTGGACCCGCCGCCGGAGCCGGAGTTTGCCACGCGGATCCTGCATGTGGTGGGGGCCGAGGCCAAGCGTGCCAGCCGCGTCGAGGTCAGCTTCGATTTTCTGGCCCCGAAGGAAGACGAATGGTGGACGAGCGACAGCCGCGCGGGGATTTACGTCCCGCTGGGCCGGGCCGGGGCGACGAAGCGACAAGCCCTGTCGCTGGGCCAGGGAACGTCGCAGCACGTGCTCATTGCTGGCAAGACCGGCTCGGGCAAGTCCACGCTGTTGCACGTCCTCATCACAAACCTGTCGCTGTTGTACAGCCCGGACGAAGTTGAGCTGTACCTCATCGACTTCAAGAAGGGGGTCGAATTCAAGCAGTACGCCAGCCTGGAGTTGCCCCACGCCCGGGTAGTGGCGATCGAAAGCGAGCGGGAATTCGGCCTCAGCGTCCTGCAACGGCTGGACGCCGAGCTGAAGATCCGGGGCGAGAGATTCCGCCAACTGGGCGTGCAGAACATCCAGGACTTCCGCGATGCGGGCGGTGGCCGCTGCCCGCGCATCCTGCTGATCGTCGAT
>JANWYO010000326.1 GCA_025055215.1 Gemmataceae bacterium | reverse complement strand
AGGATCGCCAGGTCGCGCCGTTCGTCGCTGTCGAGGAGCAGCGCATGAATCATGTGGGGTCGATTGCGGGTATAAAACACCCGCCCGGTGACGGGCTGGCCTTGGTGGAAGAGGGGAAACAGCACCACGGCCGCTTTAGCGTCTCCCACGACATGCTGGTTGGTGACCACCAGACGGCGTGACTGGTCCACCAGCCAGCCGGTGCCGGTCCGGGGCGACTCTCCCTCGCCCACCACGACCCAGCAGGTGCCGGCCAGGGTCTGGTCGTAGAGGCGGGGAGGGAACGCGTCGGCAGGCCCGCTGTGGAGCGGGCCTGCCGCCAGCCACAGCAGCGGCCCGAGGCCCACGACCACACAGCCCCGTGGGAGCCGTGGCTTGCGAATCGGCGCTAAGGGGGTGCGGTGGGTCGCACGCATCGCGGCAGGGCAGGGGGATCAGGAGACACCGGCCAAGACGGCGCGCGGCGAAGCCGGCTGGCTCGGCGGTCCCGCGAGCAGCCCGGCCGTCAGCCGGTACATCAAATCCAGGGCGTGTCGCGCTTCCTCCTCGGAGATGACCAGCGGCGGAGCGATGCGCACGACTTTTTTCGCCAGGGGTCCGAGGAGGTGGATGCCGTCGCCGCCGTCGCCGCGGTAGCAGGCCAGCACGAAGGCGTTGGCCCAGTCGGGAGCATTCCTGCCGGCGTGGTCGCGCATCTCTACGCCCCAGACCATGCCGCCCTGTTCGCCGCGAACGTGAGCCACGAACGGGAATTCCTTGAGCCGAAGCAAGCCTTCCTCGATGATGGCGGAGGCCCGCCGGCTTGGGCCCAGAATGTCCCGGCTGGTGAACTCGTCGAGCGTGGCCAAGACGGCGGCGCAACACAACGGGTTAGCGCTGTAGGTGTCGGACCCTTCGCCGTAGTCGAGGCTGCCAAGCAGGTCGGCCCGGCCGACCGCCGCCGCCGCGGGCACGCCGTTCCCCAAGCCCTTGCCCAACACGACGATGTCCGGCTCCAGACCATAAGTCTCATAGGCGAACAGGTCGCCGGTGCGGCCGAAATTCGACTGGATTTCGTCGAGGATGAAAACAAGATCGTTGTCCCGACAGAAGGCCTGGAGGAGCTGGAGGTACTCCTTCGGCGGATGGTACGAGCCCCCTCCGCCGAGGTAGGGTTCGGTAATCAGAGCGGTCAGGCGTCGGCCAAACTGGTGCCTCAGGGCTTCCAATTCCTGCCGATAAAGAGTGAGGTCGAACGGCTGACGACGCAGTGTCACATCGACGCACTCGGCCATCGGGAACGAGATGAAGCGAACGCGCGGGTCGCGGTCGCGGTCGGCTTCGGAGCCGGTGACGGCATTGGCCAACCCTTTCTTGCCGTGGAACCCGTGGCGCGTCGCCACGATCATTTCCCGGGTGCGGTCGCGCGCCAAGGCCGCCCAAAGGGCTTTTTGGATGGCCTCCGAACCCGAGGCAGCCCACAACACCTGCTCCAGGCGGTTCCCCCCCGGCCGCGACCGCATCAGCGCCACCAACCGCTGGCTCGCCTCGGTCTCGACCGGTGTGACGGCGTTGTACGCCGTCAGTGGCAAAGCGGGGGTGTAACCGTCGGCCGGCACCGTTTCTTCAGGGGGCTCCCAGCCCAGGTATCCCCGGAAGCGTTCCATCCAGCGGATTGGGTTATGCCCGAGGTTGGCGACGAGCACCCCGGAGGTGAAGTCGTATAGCCGCCGCCCCTCCGGGGTCCAGTGATAAATGCCGGCACTGCGGGCGATGACCGCCTGCGTCGGCGTGTAGGTCCGCAGGGTTTTCGGCTCCGTTCGGGCCGCGACCTCGCGGTGGCGATTAGAGACCGGCTCCGAGGGATGATGAATCGGCGGATTCATGGTCGATGGAATTCCTCACGCTCGCGACTCGAACGTCAGATACCGGCGAAGGTTGCCGATCTACTCGGCTCAGCGACTCGGCCCACGGGCGCCGACCGGCGCGAGGCGATTAAACCCGACCGGCGTAGAGGACGGTCGGCTCCCTCTCTCCTGGCAGCCACAACACCAACCCCCCGGCGGCGCTGTTGACTTCCACCATGCCGCCGGGTCGGCCGGCGGCATGGTGTTTCAGGATCGCTTCCATGGCCTGCACGATGGCCACGGTGTTGCGGTCAGCGCGCACGTCATTGTAACTAAGGGCGTTCATCTCCTCGAGGCGTCGGGCGCGTTCCTTTTCGGGGCCGCCGAACTCCACGTAGGCCACCTCCTCGAAGAAACGGCGGAGGATTTCGATCCCGTAGCCCCGTTGCGACCGTTGGCCCCACGGCTCGATGAAAGTGCCGTTGTAATGATGGTTCGGCGTAATCTTGAATTCGCCCGGTGAGCGACCTTCGATCGTTAGCTCGACGCCGCGCTTCCGCTGATGGGCGTTCCAAACTCCGTTGTCGAACCGGAATTGTACCTCTTGTTCAACGGAGCCGGGGAAGTTGTCAGGGGTGACCCAGCTGGTGTGGATGTCGAAGGCGGCTTCGCGGCCATCGGGGTAGGTGTAGACGGTTTGCAGCTGCACGGAGTCCCAGGTCGGGCCATTGGCCGGCCCGACCAGGCCGCGTTGCCCGGTGCAATGCACCCGCGACAGACGCCAGTTGGGGCCGAAGGTGAAGTCGATCAGCTTGATGTAGTGGCAGGCGACGTAGGTCCCCGGATTGCGTCCGGTGATCCACTCGGCAAATTGGGTTCCGCTGATCGACTTTGGCTCGAGCAGGCTGCAATAGCCGTTGTTGACGTGCTGGAGGTTCCCTTCCAGGACGTGGGTCCGGAGTTTTTTGTGGTCGGGGTCGGCCAGCTTGTGGTAGACAACCTTCGCCAGGCGCTGGTGCTTGTCGGCCAGCGCCTGGAGCGTGTCCAATTCGTCGAGGCTCAAGACCGAGGGCTTCTCGACGAGAACATGCTTGCCCGCCTCCAGCGCGCTGCGAGCAGCCTCGAAGTGCCGGTCGTCGGGTGTGGCCACGCAGACGACATCGACGCCGTGGGCCAGAAGCTGGCCCACGGCGTCACGCCCGGCAAAGCTGGCGAAATCGGCGATACGGCCCGCTGCCTGTTTCTTGTAGCGTTCGGCCCGGCTCCCTGTTCGGCTGGCCACGGCGGCCAACTCGACCTCAACGAAGCCAAAGTCCCGGCGGTACAGCCCCTCGGCGTGCAGCTGTTCGAAGAGCGGCCGGTAGGTTTCGTCAAAAATCATTCCCATGCCGACCATGCCGGCACGGAGGCGGTGCTGCGTGAGGTTGGTCGTGGACATGGGGATAACATAGTCTCGGTTGCCCCAGATGCAACTGATGACTGCGGAGAAATGGGGAGCGAGCGAGCGCAAAGCGACGAATCACGGGCTTTCTTGTGAACATAAGGGCGATTATCGGACGTGGCCGCGAAAGCCGCTCAGTCCGCGAGCGACCCGCTGACTGGAACTGCAACGTCCGATAATGTCCGTTATGTTAAGTTCCGCCAAGTCGCGACCAGCCAGCCGACACGCCGACCTGGTGCTCGCGGCCCAGCCCTCAGGCCTGGGCCGCGCTCGACGCAGCGACCGGCTGCGGAGCGGTGAGTTCTTCGAACACGCCGATGCGGCGATACTTGCGGTATCGCTGCTCCAGCAGTTCAGGGATGGGAATGTTCCGCAGTTCCCGCAGGTAGCGGAGGAGGTACGCCTTGAGCGTGTTGGCCATTTCCCGCGGCTCGCGATGGGCGCCGCCCAGAGGCTCGCGAATGATGTCATCGATGACCCGCAACTGGAACAGATCTCGGGCCGTCAATTTCAGGGCGGCGGCGGCCAGCGGCTTGGTTTCCTCCGTCGCCGTCTTCCACAGGATCCCGGCGCAACCCTCTGGGCTGATGACGGAGTAGTAGGCATGCTCGAGCATAGCGATCCGGTCGCCCACGCCAATCCCCAAGGCGCCGCCGGACCCCCCTTCCCCGATAACCACGCAAATGATCGGCGTCGGGAGCCGCGACATCTCCAACAGGTTAGTGGCGATGAGCTGCGCTTGGCCCCTCTCTTCGGCGCCAATGCCGGGGTAGGCCCCCGGCGTGTCGATCAGGCAGATGACCGGCAGATGGAACTTGGCCGCCAACCGCATCTTGTTTAGGGCCTTCCGGTATCCCTCGGGGTGGGCACACCCGTAGAGACACTCGTTGTTTTCCTTGAGGCTGTGGCCCTTTTGATGGCCGATCAGCATGACGCGGAAATCGGCCAGACGGGCGAAACCTGTGCGCAAAGCGCGATCGTCCCCGATGGCCCGGTCGCCGTGCAGCTCGACAAAATCCTCGAAGATCAGCTCCACGTAGTCGAGCGTCTGCGGTCGGTCCCGATGCCGCGCGACCTGCACCGTCTCCCAGGCGGAGAGGTCGGAGTATTTCTTGCGGAGGAGGTTCATCAGCTCCCGGCGGATGCGGCGCACCTCCTCGCTCACCCCCAAGGACGGGTCGGCGCCGTTCTCCAGGCGGGCCAAGAGATCTTCCATCTCCGCGATGTCTTTTTCAAACGGCAGCCTGCTCTGAGGGGGCATGATCGCGTCCTTCCTTGGGGCCTTGGGCCGATGACCGCGGTTCTCAGTCTATCACCCGCCGCGGGAAGGTCCAGAGCGACCCCTGACTGCCCGCGGCAACGACCGACTCCGGCCGTTGGCCTTGGCAGCCGTTCTAGCTCAGGGGTATACTCCGGCCCTGGGGTGGCGCCAACCGACCCGGAACTCATTCGCCGCGGTGAGGCAGGGAGGCGCTGTCACTGCCACGGCCGAGGATTCTGGCAAGGAGGCCATTCGTGCCGGAACTCCCTGCTGCCGCCTACTGCACCTTTTGGGGTCGGGCCTATCACGGGGACGCCCGGGAACTGCTGGCGCTGCTGCCGGCCAACTCCGTGGCTTTGGTCCTCACGTCGCCGCCCTTCGCCCTGCATCGGCAGAAGGCCTATGGCAACGTCGATCCCGATCAGTACGTGGAGTGGTTCTGGCCATTTGCCCTGGAAATCCACCGTGTCCTCCGTGACGACGGCAGCTTCGTGTTCGACCTTGGTCCCGCCTGGAAACGGGGAAGCGGCACGCGGTCGCTGTATCAGTACGAGTTGGTCCTGCGGCTGGCGAAGCTCTTCCACGTCGTTCAGGAGTTTTATTGGTACAACCCCTCCAAACTGCCGACCCCTGCCGAGTACGTCACCATCCGGCGCACCCGCGTCAAGGATGCGGTCAACACCATCTGGTGGCTGGCGAAAACCGACGAGCCGCAAGCCGACAACCGACGGGTGCTTCAGCCGTACAGCCCCTCGATGCGGCGGCTGTTGAAGCATGGCTACAAGGTGGCCCGCCGGCCATCGCAGCACGAGATTTCCCCGCACTTTCGCCGCGACAACGGCGGGGCCATCCCGCCGAACATCCTCATCCTGCCCAACTGCCGTTCCAACGACGCCTATTTCCGCCGCTGCCGGGCGGCGCAGCTCCCCATCCACCCGGCCCGCTTCCCCCCTGCCCTGCCGGAGTTTTTCATTCGCTTCCTGACGCAGCCCGGCCAGCTGGTGGTTGACCCATTTGCCGGCAGCAACGTCACCGGCTACGTCGCGGAAATGTTGCAACGGCAATGGATCAGCATCGAACTGAATGCCGACTATGTGGCGGGATCGCGGCTCAGGTTCGTCGATGGGACGGCCCGGAAAAGCGCCTGACGGCGGCGTCGGCTTGGTGTCGCGCCCCCCCCCCCGCGGGGCCCGCCCCCCCCCGGGGGCGGGGGGGGCCACCAGCCCCCCCGGCCG
>JANWYO010000306.1 GCA_025055215.1 Gemmataceae bacterium | reverse complement strand
ATCCTTCTCCTTCAAGGCGAGCAGCGGAACTTCCTTCCCTTCCCGGTCGCGGCCCGTCTCGAGGATCTTGATCTGCTCGGCGTACCACTCCTGGTTCTTGGCCCGCTCGGCTTCCAAGCGGGCCAGGGCCGTCCGCGCTGTCTGCCAGCGGGCCAACGCGGGGTCGCGGACCCGTTGCAGCAGGGCAATCCGCTCGCGGAGGCGGCCGATCTCGCCGGTGTCGGGTTTGATCTTACCGCCCTCATCGACTCGAAACGCCCAATCGACGCGCTGGGTGTACAAGCCCACGGCCCAGCCGCTGAACGTCAAGGCAAAAAGGAAATTGACCAGCACCAGAATCTTGCCGATCCGCGTCATGGTCGCCTCGCACAATCGCGTGTCGCCGATCCTCCCGGGTCCGGGCCTCGATGTCGTCAACCGGCTGGTCACTGCCCCAACTCAAGGAGACGGATTTCCCGCTCGAGCCGGGCATTTTCGCCCGCCGCCAGCCCCATTTCCCGCTGTTTGAAGAACAAGTCTTTTTCCAACTCCCCCTGGACGGCCAGCGCCTTGCGGGTGGCCTCTTGGGCCTTTTCCAGCTGCACCTTCAATTCCTCGATGTCGGTCATCCGTGCCTTGACCAAGGTGCTGTGCTTGTCCGTCAGCTTTTTCTGGTTCTCGAGCACTGCCGTCAGCTGGGCGACCTGCTCCGCCAACACTTGGGTTCGCTGCTGCACCAAGCGGCGGAACTGGATCTCGAAGGCGAGGCGGTCGTCGGCCACCAGCCGCTGCGTGCGGGCAACCATGTCGGAGAGTGTCTCTGCCTGGCGCTCCGTCTCGAAGGAGTAAACGTCCAGCCCGACGACCAGCATCACGCGGTATTGCCATTCCGGCTCTGGCGAGAGACTGTACAGAAGCTGCGCGATCGCCAGCCGCTTCTCGGCGGCGTCCCGCTGGGGGTCGCTACCGACTCGCAGGGGTTGCTCGGCCGCCTCGAAGCGCCGGCGGAGGTCGTTCATCAGATCGTCCGGCGTGACCTTGGGGTCACTGGCTCGGGCCAGCACGGCATCGCGTTCGTCGCCCACTCGCGCTAAAGTGGTGAGGATGGTACGCAGGCGCTCCTTTTTCTTGGCCGCTGAGTCAAGTTCGCCGATTCGTTCCTGCAAGACCGACCAGACCCGCTTCAGTTCAGCCTGCTGAGAATCGACGGGGCCGCCGCCCAATTCCGCACCGCCCTTCACCTTCTGAAACAGGTCACGCAGGATATCCTCGCTCAGCTCCGTCGAAGCGTATCCTTTGGGGTGCGACCACGGCTCCGGCCCCTCCAAAGGAAGGCCGTCGATGACCAGTTGGTGCAGGAACACAGCCCGCGACCACTCCTGGCGTTTCTGCACGTCCATGCTCGCCAGAACCAAAAACATCAGCGCCGCCAGCACATTGAGCAAGGCGAGGATTTTACCGAGCAATGACATATGCGGATTTCCCGGAACGGGCCGCCGCCCAGGCATACCGCCTCGGGCGCGCAACGGCCCCCGCCTACGATTCTGGCCGATCAACGACGCTTTGACAAGGAGAAATCGGCACGCTGGGCAAGACCCGCGGCGGGTCGTAGATTACCTCCCCGCGTAATCGCTTCACGCCCGCAGCCGGGCGACCGAGACCCCGGGCTTCTCATGGACCCTTCGATGACTCCGGAAGACGATGTGCAGCAGGTGGCGCTCTTGCGCGAGGCCCATCAACGCCTCCGCCAGGAGATCGGCAAAATCATCATCGGCCAGGACCAGGTCCTCGACCAACTCCTGATGGCCATCTTCTGTCGAGGGCATGCCTTGCTCGTGGGCGTGCCGGGTTTAGCGAAGACCCTGATGGTCAGCACCTTGGCCCAGGCGCTCGACCTCTCCTTCAAGCGCATCCAGTTCACCCCGGACCTCATGCCAACCGACATCACCGGCACGGAAGTCATCCAGGACGACCCGGTGACACGGCAGCGGCTGTTCAAATTCCTCCCTGGCCCGATTTTCGCGCACATCGTTCTGGCCGATGAGATCAACCGCACGCCGCCCAAGACGCAAGCCGCCCTCTTGGAGGCGATGCAGGAGCGAAAAGTGTCGATCGGCGGCACCGACTACCCGATGAAGGAGCCGTTCTTTGTCCTGGCCACGCAAAACCCGATCGAACAGGAGGGAACCTATCCGCTGCCCGAAGCCCAGCTGGATCGCTTCCTCTTCATGATCCGGGTTGACTACCCCACGGAGCAGGAGGAAGAGGCCATCATGCGGCTGGGGACCGGTGACGTGTCGGTCGAGATCGGCAAGGTACTGCACGGGGAGGACATTTTGCGCCTTCAGCGGCTGGTCCGGCGGGTGCCGGTCGCGGACCATGTGTTCGGCTACGCCAAGCGGCTGACCCGGCTGACGCGGCCGGGAACGCCGGAGGCGGCGGAGTTTGCCAATCGCTGGCTGACGTGGGGGGCAGGACCGCGGGCGAGCATGAATCTCATCCTGGCGGCCAAGGCCCACGCGGTGCTGCACGGCCGGGTCCACGTCTCGGCGGATGACGTGGCCGCCGTGGCACCGCCGATCCTCCGCCATCGGCTGATTGTCAATTTCGCCGCCCAGAGTGAGGGAGTCAGCGTGGAGGACATCATCCGGCAACTGTTGGATCAGGTCCCCAAACACCAGGCCGCGTGATGGTCCCCGCTGGCGGCCGCGGAGTTCCCCGGCATGAGTCGTTACCTCCAGCCCGATGTCGTCGCCCGGGCGACCGCCCTGGGCCTGAAGGCCCGAGCCATCGTCGAGGGCTTGCGCGTCGGCGACCATCAAAGCCCCTATCGCGGCTTCTCCGTCGAGTTCGTGCAGCACCGCGCTTATGCCCCCGGCGACGACATCCGTCACATCGACTGGAAAAGCTACGGCCGGTGCGAACGCTACACGATCAAACAATATCAGCAGGAAACGAATTTCATCGGCCACGTGCTCCTCGATGCTAGCCGGTCGATGCTTTACGGAGAGGGGGACGCGAACAAGCTGGAGTATGCCAAGCTGCTGGCGGCGTCGTTGGCGTATCTAATCGTTCACCAGCGAGATAGCGTCAGCCTGGCGATTTTCGCCGAGGGATGGCGGGAGCAGCTGCCGCCCAGCAGCCAGGTGGCGCATTTGCCGATGATCTGGCGAGCCCTGGAGCGAGTGGAGCCCAGCGGCAAGACCGCCATCGGTTCGTTGCTGCACTCCTTGGCGGAGCAGGTGCGCCGCCGCGGTCTGGTGTTCCTGATTTCGGATTGCTTCGACGATGTCGCCAGCATCCTGAGCGGGTTGCAACACCTGCGCTTCCAAGGTCACGAGGTCATCGTCTTTCATGTGTTGCACCCGGACGAACTGGAGTTCCCGTTTGAGGGGTTGGTGCGCTTCGTCGGGCTAGAACAGGCGGGTGACTGGCGGACACAGCCGCGGCAGATTCGGCCGGCGTACCTGCGGGCGTTGCGAGCTTACCTGACCGAGTTGCGGGCCGGCTGCGAGGCCCAGCGGTGTGATTATGTGCTGATGGACACGTCGCGGCCGTTGGCCACGGGCCTGAGCCAATACCTGGCCCGCCGCCTGCGGGTGCGGCGGGTTTAGCCGGCTTGCTTGGCCGGTGCGGCGGCCCTCAGCCGGCTTTGCGGAGGAAGCGGTCGCGCAGCTCGGCGAGCTGTTGGCGGCGTTGCGCCTCCGGGGCGTAGGGATCGAAGACGGCCTGTCCTTTAACAATTCCCTGCAACACCTGAAACGCCAATCGGCGCAGCTCGACGTCACGGCGGTCCAGGGCGTCGAGCAGGGCAGGGATGGCGACGGGGCCGTGGTTGGCCAGCTCGGCGGCGGCCGCTGCCCCGTCCGCCTCCGTGAGCCGTTCCACCAGGCGACGCATTTTCTCCTGCTCCAAGACCAGCGACACCGCCTCTTCTGCCTGGGGGACTGGCGGCGGCGAGGCGGCCGCGGGCGTCGGGGCCCCCGGGAGCGTCAAGTCGTTGAAGCCGGTGCCCAGATACTCGGCGATGGCGATCGGGTCGTGGATAATCTGGTGCGGCGTGCCGTGGGTGCGGACTTTGCCGTCTTTGATAAGGTAGCTGCGGTCGGTGATCTTCAGCGCCTCGCGGACATTGTGGTCCGTCAGCAAGATGCCAATTCCTTGCCGTCGCAAGTCGCGGACGATCTGCCGAATGTCCGCAATGGTGATCGGGTCGATCCCCGTGAATGGCTCATCGAGAAGGATCAACAGCGGCTCGCAGACGAGGCAGCGGGCAATCTCCAGGCGGCGACGTTCGCCGCCGGAGAGTCGGGCGGCATTGTTCTTTCGCAGCCGGCTGAGGCCGAACTGCTCCAACACGGCGTCGGTCCGTTGTTGCCGCTCCTCCCGGGTCAGTTTGCGGCCCAAGCTGCGGCAGACAGGCATGGCCTCGAGGATGGCGAGGATATTCTGTTCGACGGTGAGCTTGCGGAAGACGCTGGTCTCCTGCGCCAGGTAGCCCATGCCCAGGCGGGCGCGTTTGAACATGGGCAAGGCGGTGACGTCGTGGCCATTAAACCACACCTGCCCGTCGTCGGGGCTGATCTGGCCGGTGGTCATGCGGAAACTGGTCGTCTTGCCCGCGCCGTTGGGCCCGAGCAAGCCGACAACCTCGCCGGCATCGACGGTGAAGTTGACGCCGTCCACGACCTTGCGTCGGCCGTAATACTTCACCAGTCCGCGCACTTCCAACAGGGCCATTGGTGGTCCTCCCTGACGCGAGCGGCCGCGATCGATCGATCCGGTGCGCGGCACCCTCCTCGCCGGGGCTTGTACCGGATTCAACCAGCCGGGACAAGAGCGGTTCATAAGCCGATTGCTCTTACGGAACACGAACACCCCGCGACACACTACAGGGACGGAACCAGCGACCAATCGAAAAGGCCCGATCTTGGCACCGAGGCGGGCGCCTTGTTCGCTCGGCGTGACCGATGGTCGGATGTCGGAAAAAAGTAAACTTTCGCGTCGAACTCAGGTACAATCCGCCGAAGCGGTCTAGAACTCAGCTTTACCTTTCCCTGTCAGGCAGGTGTGTCATGCCCATCGTCTTCGCCTGTCCCCATTGCGGCCATCAATTACAAGTGGCGGATGCTGCCGCCGGCCGAACGGGTAAATGTCCGCACTGCAAAGGAAGCATTCAGGTGCCGTCTCGGGGCAACGCTCCCAGCACCGCCTTCAGTGCGGCCCCACCGACAGCGCCAGTCTCGGAAGCCCCGCTCGCTGGAGTTGTCGCGGA
>JANWYO010000302.1 GCA_025055215.1 Gemmataceae bacterium | reverse complement strand
TTCCCTGGAACCAGGTGCCGTCGCACCGCCTCGTTGACGTCCGCCGGTTTCAACGCCGCGATCTTCGCCTCCAGCTCCGCCTGGAAGGCAAAAGTGCGGTCGTCGTACAGGCCCTCGGCCAAGTCGGCGGCCAGGGCGGCGTCATTGCCGCGCTGCACCTTTTCCTGCTCCAGGAATGCCTTCTGCGCTTCGGCCAGCTCCCGCTCCCCGACCCCCTCCTTGATGAGCTTTTCCAACTCTTCGAGCATGGCCTTATCCACCTTGTCGATGTTCACCGGGTTGGTGATGGCGTACATCACGAACCGGGCCGACTTGTCGCGGGAATCGGCCGCGAACCCCGAGCGGACCCCGTACGACAATCCCTCCTTCTGGCGAACGCGGTTCCCCAGCCGCGACGACAACGACCCCTCGCCAAACAGGTAGCTGGCGATCCGCAAGGCCGGATAGTCGGGGTCGCGGTCGGACATCGCCAGCATGTGGGCAGCGATGTAAAAGGCGTTTTCCTTGTCCGGGGTCAGGATCGTCTGCCGGCCCCCGGGAACGTCGGTGCGTGCCGGCCGCTCGATCCGGCGGTAGGGGACAGAGGCGTGCCAGCCATCGAGGAAACTGGCGACGATCTTGACGGCCTCGTCGGCGTCGAAATCGCCCACGATGGCCAACTCACCAACCTGCCCGCCGAGTTGCTCGGCATGGAGCTTGCGCACCTGTTCCAGGGTGACGGCATTGAGCCGATCGATCGACTCCTGGATGGTTGGTACGTAACGGACGTCGTCTGGCGGGTAGGGGCTCAAGGTCCGCTGCAACGCTCGCGCGGCCAAGGCGGTCGGCTCCGTGAGGCTCTTTTCCAGGCCGTCGCGGATTTCCCGGCGGAGGATGTCGAATTCGTCGGCGGGGAAGCTGGGCTCGCGCAGCACTTCGCCCAACAGCCGCAGGACCGCAGGGAGTGTTCTCCGCTTGGCCGTGAGGGTGAACGTCAAGTCGCCGATCACGCCGCCGGCCTCAAGGCGGGCGCCGAGCTTGTCCAGTTCGTCCTGGAGCTGTTGGCGGGTGTGCTTCCGTGTGCCACGGAGCATGAGCGGGCCGAGGAACTGGGTAGCACTGGTCTGTCCCTTCAGCGACTGGTCGTTGCCGTAGTGCAACGTCAGCACCGCGGAGACGGCCTCGCCACGGGTCTTTTGGGGCAGCAAGGCGACCTTGACCCCGCCGGGCAGGGTGGAGCGCTGCACCCGTTTTTCGATGTTGGCCGGCGTGGGGTCAAACGCTTCGCCCTGGGCGATTTCCTGGGTTCCCTTGTAATCCTTGACCAGCGCCAGCACGTCGGGCGTTGGCGGGATGGGCGAGCGCTGCGGCTGGTCGGTGGGGATGTACAGACCGACGGTGCGGTTGGTCCGCTGGAGGTACTTGCCCGCCACCCGGGCGACGTCGGCGGGCGTCACCTGGGCCACCCGATCGCGATGGAGGAAGAACAGCCGCCAATCCCCTTTGGCCGCCCAGTCGCTCAGCTCGATGCCGACCCGGTTGCTGCGGGTCATGAGCAGCTCGCGCTGCTTGAGGATTTGCCGCTTGGCCCGCTCGACCTCCTCTTCGGTGAGCTTCTGCTGACCCAAGGTTTCTAGGAGGTCAAGGGCCTTGTCGCGCACCTCTTCGATCGGCCGGTTCTTTTCGACCTCGATGCCGAACTCGATGACGCCGGGGTCGTGCCAGCCATAGGCGACGCCGGAAACGCTGGAAGCCAGCTTCGTCGGCACCAGCGCCTGGTAGAGCCGGCCCGAAGGCTCGGACACCAAGACGTTGTTGAGCACCTGCACGGCCGCGAAGTCCTCATGGGCGCCGGCCGGGATGTGGTACATCACTCCCACGATGGCCACCTTGCCGACGCGGCGGAGCACGACGGTGCGCTCGCCGTCCTGCGGCGGCTCTTCGGTATAGGTCGTCTCCAGGACGCGGTTCGGCTTCTTCAGGACGCCGAAATACTTGCTGATGTACCCCAGCGCCTTGGCCTCGTCGAACTTGCCGGCGACGATCAGGACCGCGTTGTCCGGCTGGTAATACTTGCGGTAGAAGGCCTGGAGCCGCTCGATCGGCACCCGTTCGATGTCGCTGCGGTTGCCGATGGTCGATTTGCCGTAGTTGTGCCACTCGTAGGCGACCGCCATCATCCGCTGGCTAAGGATGTAGTCAGGGTTGTTTTCGCCGGCCTCGAACTCGTTGCGGACCACGGTCATTTCCGAGACCAGATCCTCGCGGCGGATGAAGGAATTGACCAGGCGGTCGGCTTCCAGGCGGATGCCGAATTCGAGGTTTTCATCGGTGGCGGGCATGGTTTCAAAGTAGTTGGTACGGTCCACCCAAGTGGTGCCGTTGAAGGCGGCGCCGTGGTCGCGGAGGGCTTTGGGGATGTCGGGATGAAGCGGCGTCCCCTTGAAGACCATGTGCTCCAAAAGATGGGCCATGCCGGTCTCGCCGTAGCCTTCGTGGCGGGAGCCGACGAGGACGGTGAGGTTGATGGTAACGTTGGACGCAGAGGGGTCCGGGAAGAGAAGGATGCGCAGGCCGTTGTCGAGGCGATATTCGGTGATGCCTTCGATGGTGACGATTTTCTTCGGTGCGGCGGGTGCCGTGTCGCCGCGGGCGGGGAGGACCGACGCGGCCAAGATGACCAGCAGTGCCGCCGGCCCAGAGAGACGAGGAAGTGCCCGGACAACGATCATGAGACGACCTCCTTGGATGCCAAGTAAAGGCGGCCTCCAGGACCGCCCGGCTTCTTGCCTTATTGTGGCGGAGCGGAGGGGAAAAACCAGAGCGCTCGGGCGTATCTGTCGATTTCGGTGGGGCAGGGGCGCCGCGGCGGCGAGGGATTGATCGGTTCGCGCTTGCGCGAAGATGGGAGACAGCTGCGGGGCACGGAGGGAGATGGATCGTTTCCGCCTTGTTGCGTGCCCCGCCGGCGCGAAACGATTAACCGGCGCCGGCGGGGTGGCAAGACCGCCGCCGGAAGCGCTCAACCACGCCCGGAGCGACACGTGCGGCCGAGCGCTCTTGACACGGCGGGGGGGCCGAGGGCATGGTGCCGCGGTCGCGTACGGGTGGTGGTGGGGCCCCCCCCGGGCCGGCCCCCCCCAACAAGGGCCCCCCGCCCCCCCCCCCCCCCCCCCGCCG
>JANWYO010000134.1 GCA_025055215.1 Gemmataceae bacterium | reverse complement strand
CACTCACCAACCAGGTAATAAGGGCCCTGCGGCTGCAAGGTGCGCAGCTCGCCTACAAAATCGGCCGCCATTTCGGTTACGGAGCGATGCAGCGGCGCCGTGCCATATAAACCGCGCGTTTGGAAGCCGTAGATGGGCTGTTCCGGGCCAAGATGGTGGATAAGGCCGGCATAGACCGTCAGGTACTCGTCTTCGCTGCCGCCGCCTCCGGCCAGGAAGAACAAGGGCGGACGAGTGCCGCTCGCTCTGAGCGGCAAAAGGGAAAGGGGTGCCGGCGCCGCCTTTCCGGCTTCTGCCCGTTCTCTTTCCGTAAGGGTTTCCTCCGGACGCAGCAGAGCCGCCAGACCGGCGACGGTGGGGTTCTCGAAGAATTGCCGTAAAGACAGGTCGGCGTTGAATTCCCGGCGCAGGCGATAAACCAGCTGCGCCGCCAGGAGCGAATGCCCGCCGAGCTCGAAAAACGGGTCATGACGGCCGATGCGAAGGCGCGGCGGCGAACCCGTGGCCGCTTCGGATTCCTCTTCTGCCGTCAGCAGAGTCGCCCAGATGGCGGCGATGGCCTGTTCGGTGGGGGTGGCCGGGGCGACAAAATCCTCCGCGCAACCCTGCTCCGTCTGCGTAGCCGGAAACGAACGCAGTCGAGAGAGGGCGCGACGGTCGATCTTGCCGCTGTGCGTTTTGGGCAGGGCGGTCTGTGCCGCCAGGATCGAGAACGCGGACGGAATCATGTAAGCCGGCACGTGTTGACGCAGATACCGGATGACCTCGCCGACGCCCAACGTGTGTCCCTGGCGCAGGGCCAGATAGGCCACCAGGCGCAACGAGCCGGTCCCGGCCTCTGCCGGTGAACCGCTTTCGGGCTCGGTCTCGGTCACTACCGCGGCTTCGGCAATGGCCGGATGCTGCAAGAGTACGTGTTCGATCTCGCCCGGCTCGATGCGGTGTCCGCGTATCTTGACCTGAAAATCTACCCGGCCGAGGAACTCGATGGTGCCGTCGGCCAACCAACGACCGAGGTCGCCGGTGCGATACATCCGGGCCGGCTTGTCGTCCGGCCCCGGCTGAAAGGGGTCGGGCAAAAACGCTTCGGCCGTGCGGATGGGATCGTACAGATAGCCCCGTCCCACTCCCACACCGGCCACGTAGATTTCGCCGGGCACACCCACGGGCACGGGCTGCCGATGCCGGTCGAGGATGTAGATGCGCATGTTGGCCACAGGCCGGCCGATGGGCAGATTCACCATGTCCGGCGGCGGTGGTGCGGTCATGATGTGGTGTGTCACGTCGTCCGAGCACTCGGTTGGGCCGTAGGCATTCATCAGCTTGAGGTGAGGGAAGCGCTGAAACCAGGCTCGCGCCAGCGCCGGTGGCATCGCCTCGCCGGTTGGAATGAGCCAGCGCAAGGCGGCAAGCTGCGGCCGGCTCGTGTCCACATCGAGCATGGCCCGCAACAAGGAAGGGACCCCTTCGAACACGGTTACCCTCTGTTCGTCAAGCTGTTGCAAGAGCGCTTGCGGATCGAACGCGACCTCGTCAGGGAAAATGCGGATTTGGCCGCCTACCAACAAGGCTGCCAGGAATTGCCAGACCGAAATATCGAAGCTTTGGGGACTGGCCTGAGCCACAACGTCGGCAGCGTGCAAACCCAAGTCGTGCACCTTGGCGAAGAGATGGTTGAGCATACCGCGGTGCTCGATCATGGCGCCTTTGGGCGTCCCGGTCGAGCCGGAAGTGTAAATGACGTAGGCCAGGTCGTCGGGTGCCGGTGTGCCGGGCAGAGAGTTCGAGAGGCGGTTCGTTGCCTCGTCGGCAGCCGTTAGCAAGTCCTCGAGCAACCAACAGGTCACCGACAGCGGCGGCGTCGGGTCTGCCAGCGCGTCCGTTGCTAGGTCGGCCAGCGATCTCGCCACGATCAGCCATTCGCTGCGGCTTTGCGCCAGAATCTGACGCACACGGGCCGACGGCAACCGGGGGTCAATGGGGAGATAGACGGCTCCCAGCTTCCAGATCGCCAGCATGGTCGCCAGGAAGTCGGTGTTGCGTTCGGCCAGCAGGGGCACGATGTGTTGAGGCTGCACCCCACGGGCATGCAACATCCGGGCGAGACGGTCGGCCCTGGCATCCAATTGGGCATAGCTCAGGCTTTGGGAACCATCGGCGACGGCGATGGCCTGAGGGGTGGCCCTGGCTTGCTGCTCGAAAAGCTGGATGAACGTTACATCCTCGGGTACGGCAAGGGCCGTGTCGTTCCATGCTTCCAGCACCAGGCGGCGCTCGGCTTCGCTCATCAGCGGCAAGCGCGTAATGGGGGTGTCGGGCGCACGGAGGGCCGCTGTCAGCAAGTGCTCCACATGGGCCAGCATGCGCTGGATCGTCGCGGCCTTGAAGAGATCGGTCTTGTAACGAATGCCCAACAACAGGCCCTCTGCCTCGGGGCGCGCGGTGATGAGAAGGTCATACTCGGTTGTCCCCTTGTCAACGGCAAGGGGCGTCCACTCCACATCGGGCAGCGGTGGATAAAAACCGGGCGCGTTGAGAAAATCGAAGACGATTTCCACCAGGGGAGCCGCGCTCAGATGGCGCTGCGGTTGCAGCTCGGCCACGACGCGCTCGAAGGGCACATCCTGGTGGTTGAACGCCTCGATCGTGATCTGACGGACACGGGCCAGAAACTGACGAAACGTGGGCTCGCCGGAGGCGTCGAGGCGAAAGACCAACGTGTTGAGAAAGGTGCCGACCAGGTTTTCCAGCTCGGCGCGCGTGCGGCCGGCGCTGAGCACGCCGACGACCAGGTCATCCTGACCGCTGTAACGATGGAAAAGTGTTAGAAAAGCTGCCATCAACACCATGAAGAGGGTGGCGTTTTCATCGCGCCCCAGTTGTTGCATCTGTTGTACCCATTCGGCCGGCAAGAGCCGCTTTTCCACCGCACCGCGATAGCTCTGTACGGCCGGTCGTGGGGCATCGGTGGGCAGGTTGAGTATCGGCAGAGGCGGTTGCAGTTGCCGACGCCAATAGTCCAGTTGCTGCCGAAAGGCGTCGCTTTTCTCTTGGGCCCGTTGCCAGATGGCGTAATCGGCGTATTGGAGAGGCAGTTCCGGCAATACGGCAGTCGGCGATGGCCGATCCGCCCGGCGGAAAGCCGAATAGAGCGCTACCAGCTCGCGCCGTATGATGCCGGAAGCCCAGAAATCGGTGGCGATGTGGTGATGGACCTGACAAAAAACGTATTCCTGCTCACCTAGGATGTAGACCGTGGCCCGCAACGGGAGGTCGCAAGCGAGGTCGAAGGGACGTCGCGCTTCCTCGACCAAAAGCTCCTGCAGGTAAGTGTCGCGGAAATCCGAAGCAGTAGCCTCATCAACCTGGCGCAGGAGCGGACGTAGATCAACCCGATGCAAGGCGAAGTCCCATTCCTCCAACACGATTTGTCTCGGCTCACCGTCCTCGTCCGGGCGGTATACCGTGCGCAGGATCTCATGGCGAGCCGTGAGCGCCGTCAGCGCCCGTTCCAAAGCCTCGATATCCAACGCGCCCCGGATGTGGGCGGCGTGGACGTTGTTGAACAACGGGTGATCGCGCTCCAGTTCGTGGAGGAACCAGAAGCGCCGCTGGCCGAAGGAAAGCGGGGCTGGGGCGTTCGTCGAGCGCCGCGGAATGAGCGAATAGTCCTTTGAGGCGTCCGTAGCAGGCGACTCCCTGGCGGTTGCTTTCGTCCCTTGCCGGCGCAGCTGCGCCTCCAGGAGTCGGCGCTTGGCCGGCGAAAGCGCAGCGATGCGTTCGGCCAGACGTGGGTCGAGGTCTTCATCAAGACCGGGAAAAGGCGAAGACGAGAGGGGCATAGCTCGTTCAAGCAGAAAAGGCTCTTCGTCAAGGCTTACGCCTCCGCGGTGAGGTCTTGCAGGTCCTCCAGCTGCATTAGGGCCTCTTGCTCGGACAGGTGCTCGATCGCGGCCAGCATATGCTCCCAATTTCGACGCTGTAAAACGGCAGCCATGGCAGCGACGGTCGGCGCGGCCAGCAAATCACCGGGCGAAATGTCTTGGGCCATGTCGGGCAGTTCCCGCTTCAGGCGGGCGACGATGCGAGCGGCCAGGATGGAATTGCCGCCCAGGTCGAGAAAATGGTCATGAATGCCGAGAAGGGGGCGCCCGTCGTCCGCAGCCAGGTCCAGCACCGCGGCCCAAATGCCGGCAATGAGGACCTCCAACGGCGAGGTTGGCGGAACGTAGGGGGTGTCGAGCTCAGGCCGACCTGCCGCCGGGGGATAGGCTGCCAGAGTCATGCGATCGATCTTGCCGTTGGCAGTCAGCGGCAAAGCCTCGAGCCAGCAGAAAACGGAGGGAATCATGGCCGGGGGTAGGGTTTGGGCCAAGGCCTGGCGCAGGGCCGACACCCGCATGGGAGGCTGGATGGCAGGGACCAGGTAAGCCAGCAACCGTTTCTCGCCCTCCTTCCCTTCTTGGGCGATGACTACGGCCTCCTTGACCCCTTCGATCTGGCGCAGGGCCTGCTCCACGGCCGTCAACTCGACCCGGTAACCACGAATCTTGACCATGAGGTCTTTACGCCCCAGGTGTTCCAACAAGCCGTCGGGATGGAAACGGCCCAGATCACCGCTCAGGAAAAAGCGTCGGCTGCTATCCGCGGGGTCGGGCACGAAACGCTCGGCTGTAAGCTCGTCTTGATGCCAGTACCCCGAGACCATGCTGGGACTGTGGATGGCGATCTCGGCCGTCACCGGTTCGGTCGTCGGTCGAGGCAGGAAATGTCCGTCTTCGTAAGGAAGCAGAGTGACCCCGGCAACAGCATAGCCCACGGGCACGGTTGCGGTCGTCACCGGTGTCGTGTGGTCAATGAACATCTGGGCAACGAGGCCGGCCTCGCTCAAGGCCAGCCGATTGACCAGCCGACAGTCGGGCGGGAACAGGCGGCGAAAGCGGGCCAGATCGTCGTGGCGGATGGTTTGTCCGGCCAGGACCAACAGCCGCACGGAAGCATAGCGTTCGGGGTCGGGATACGCATCCACCAGCTCCCGAAAAAGAGTGACCGGTGGGTGAAAAAGGGTTATTCGCCGACGCTGCAACCAGTCGGCTATGGCCCCCAGATCCCGGCTGCGCACGTCGAAAGGACAGAGAGTGGCGCCGTTGAGCAAAGCGCCATAAACGTCGCTCAAGGAGCCACCAGCACTCAGGTTGAACAGATGCGAAACCCGATCGCCGGGGCCGAAGCCGTAATCATGCCGGGCATACCAGACCGAACAGAGCAGACGTCGGTACGTAGTAAGCATGCCCTTGGGTTGGCCGGCCGAACCCGAAGTGAACAGCAGTGCGGCCGCGCGGCTGCTGCCCTCGCGGTCGGGGTTCATGGCCTTCTGAGCGAGTGTCGTTTCACCGGGTAGTTGCCTTGCGAAACGATGGTCGACGGTCAGCAACGGCAGTCGTTTCCGATGGGCCAGGTCGCCGGCCAGCTCGCTCAGGTGCGAAGGGGTCAACAAACAGCCCGGATGGGTTCTCTCCAACAGGTCGAACAGCAGCGCCATCGGGGCGTGAGCATCGAGCGGCAGATAGCATGCGCCGGCTTTGAGACAGGCAAGGGCGGCCACGATCGTCTCGATGCTTTGGTCACAGAGAACGGCGACGAATGGAGGCTCGTCGGCGGTCGTCGCAAGGCGAAAACCGCCCGCCGCAATCGTCTCGGCCCATAGGCTGCTCAACCTGTCCAATTCGCCATAGGTCAGGCTACCAGCCTCTGCCAAAACAGCAGGATGGTCAGCGTCGTCGCCACCCGTAGCGGTGCATTGCGCCACCACCCCTTGCCAGCGCTTGAGAAAGAGCGAAGCCGGATCAAGGTCATCGAAAGGTGGTTGGTCGTCCCCGAGGTCACGCTCGGCCCGTACCTGTACAGGGGTCATCGTGCGCATCCTCCTTCAAGGAGCAATGCCCAGGGTCTGCCTGGCCTCGTCCGCGAAGCGAAGGTCGAACAACTCCGTGGGGTCGAGCTGGCGGTCGAGCAGTCCTTTTTGGAAGGCCCAGGCCTGAAAATCGAGCACGCCTTGTTGGTTGAAGCGAGCGTCGGGCGGGATAAAGGTCAGGCAAAGTCGCTCCAGGAGCTGAGGGTCGAGTCCCGTCGCCCGGTTGAGAATGGCGATGTTGCGCGGGGTCTTGCCCTCCTGGTACTGACGGACGGCTTTGAGAAAGGCCACGGCAAAGCGGGTGCCGGCCTTGCGTTTGTCGCCGAGTATCGTCGGACCGTACACCACCGCCGCTGGATGGCTGTCCGGCAACACGTCCTTGGCCGGCAAAAGCATGGCCGCCTCGCCTTCTGCCATCAGCCGGGTCACCCAGGGTTCGGCGGCATGCACCAGATCGACCGCCCTTTTGGCGAGGGCGTCGGCCAGCGCCGGAGGCGGCAGGTCTTCCACCACGAGATCGTCGAGGCCGAGACCGACCTCATTCAGGGCCTTTTCGATGTAGAAGCCCTCCATGCCGATCGGGTTGGTGGCCAGCCTCATTCCTTTGACTTGGGCCAGGTCGGCGAACTCGCCGGCTTCGAGACGGTCGCGGCGTACCAACAATCCCGCCGAAGGACATCCTGCGGCGCTCCAGGTGCTGGTAGGCATGACCAGACGGGCCTGTCCCCCGCGGCCGATGCCGTTGAGCAAGCCTATTCCGATGCTGGTAGGCAAGATATCAATTTCGCCGCTGAACAGGGCGGCCAGGGCTTCTGAGCCTGAAGTGAG
>JANWYO010000060.1 GCA_025055215.1 Gemmataceae bacterium | reverse complement strand
GGCGGCATATTTGACCCTCTCCCGCAGGCGGGAGAGGGAGGCCGAAGGCCGGGTGAGGGTTTGCCCCGGAGACCAGTGGGTCCTGCGCGAGTACCGCCTGCGGCAGGCTTGGTTCGGCAACCTGGCCCGTGTGCTGAAGCGGGGCAAAAGCTTCCCTCTCCCTGTGGGAGAGGGTTAGGGAGATGGCGGCTATGCCAACTTCGGCAACTACCCGCCCGTGTTGAAGGCCACGGGCCTCTACTTCTCCCAGGCGATCATCTGGGTGAAAGAGCACCCGGTGCTGACGCGTAAGGATTCACGGGGTAGCCGTGTGGAGCGTGTTGCGTTTGCGTGGGAGAGGGGAAAGGTGTCAGTGTTGTAACACCAAGCTCAGCAGCAGCGGGGGCCGAGTGAGCTGTGAACTCCAGAAAGCCTACATGCCCCCGCCGTCTGCTGCAGCGCCTGGTTCGGCGCTACCGGCACTCGTAATCGACCCAGCCATCCGTGCGGTGCCCGCATCCACAGCACTGGATGTCCATGGCGAACCAAGTGAACCCGTTGCGGTAGTCCTCCTCAACCGAGTCTGGCACTCGCTCCAAGAAATCGAGGATGTGGTCCCGGACCAGCCGAATTGTGCCACGGTGCGCCCCACCGCCGCAGGAGCCGCAAACCCACCGTCGGAGCGGAGGCCGGTGGGTGTCGTCGGGGGCATCGCTACCCGCGAGAGCCTCCCACCCGTGCCGGTAGCGGTCGAACAGAACCTGTGCAGTCCCACAGGACGCACAAGCGGCGGCGACTTCGAAGTCCCACCACGCGCCCCCGTCCGGCCCAGTGAACTCGGTCAGGCGCGGCAGTGGCTCCGTTTCGCCCCGGCACCAGAGCGTTACCTCCCGCCCCCCGCAGGGGCAACGTACCTCGCCCTCCAGGAAGCGACCCTCCGTGTCGATCGCCGTCGGAGCGATCCACGGAACGAGGTGCTGAGGCCATTCGTTCAGGTCGCTCGCCTCGGGGGTCGTCCGGCGGTGGGGGAGGAGCCGAACCTTGTATCGCTCGCCGTACGCCAAGCGGTGCTCGACCCCCGCCCGGTCTATCAGTCGGTCCACCGAGTCTCCGAGCAAGCCGCGGAGTGATGCGATGACGTCGTCGAGGCTAGCGGACCGACAGGAGATCTCGAGTGTGACGTCGAAACCGACGACACCTTTCGCGATCTGGAACTTCCCGCTGTCCACCTCCACGACACGCCCTCCGCCGCCGAACTGGTGATTAGACAGACCGGCGCCGGTCTGTCTATTACCGCGCCGGTCACGTTATTTCGGGGTGCCGGTCTGTCTATTACGGCACCGGTCTGTCTATTACGGTCGGCCGGTCTGTCTATCACGCACCCGCCGAGTCGCTCCCCGAAATTACCTGTAATTGAACGGTCCCTGCAAGCGAACGTCAATAGGCCAGCCGAAGTGGGGCCATTTTTCCTTGACGAGGAGGGGCAAGTACATGTACTAATGAACAGTTACGGCGATTTCCGCGTTTCAGCCCGTCGAAGGAGGAAACCATGACCACGAGCCTACTGTCTGATCCAACACCCCAAGCTATTTCGGCGCAGCCGCCTCGCCTGCTCGACCAGGTCGCGCAGACCGCCCGCCAACGTGGGGCATCGGAACCGACGACCGCGCAGCTGGTGGACTGGGTACGGGCCTACGTCCTGTTTCACAACAAGCGGCACCCGCGCGAGCTGAACCGCGCTGCCGTGACCCGGTTCCTGCAACACGTCGTGCGGACCGAGAAGCGGCCGCTGCCGGCGCTGGAGTCGGCGCGGTCCGCCCTCGAACTGCTCTACGGCACGGTCCTGGGCGTCGACCTGGGCGAACTGCCGCGTCCCCGGCCGCCGCGGCTGCTCGACCAGATGAGCCAGGTGCTCCGGGTGCGGCATTACTCGCCGCGAACCGAGGCGTGCTATCTCCACTGGGTCCGGCAGTTCATCCTGTTCCACGGCAAGCGTCATCCGCGCGACCTGGGTGCCGCCGAAGTCGAGCAGATCCTGACGCATCTGGCCGTGCATGGCCGCGTCTC
Organism: Gemmataceae bacterium; assembly: GCA_025055215.1. GTDB lineage: Bacteria > Planctomycetota > Planctomycetia > Gemmatales > Gemmataceae > JANWYO01. The sequence goes on along the minus strand of JANWYO010000060.1, from coordinate 615 downwards.
GGCCAGCACCCAGAATCAGGCGCTGAACGCGTTGGTGTTTTTGTACCAGCAGGTGCTGGAGATCGACCTCGGCCGCTTCGATGCGGTGCGGGCGCGGCGGCCGAAGCGCCTGCCGGTCGTGCTCGCCCCGGACGAGGTGGCTGCCGTCCTGGCCCACGTCGATGGAGGCGAAGGCGTCTTCCGGCTCATGGCCCGGCGGTTGTCGATCGGTTTGCGGCCGGGGTAGCGGAAACGTCGGGGCTTGGGCGGGGGCAGATGCGGTTCGATCAAGGCCCACAGTTCGTCATCCAGGATCGGCTTGGCCGTCGCGTACCTCCGCGCGTCGGAAACCGTAACCATTGAGCGCCGTTCGGTCAAGGTCATTTTGTTAGAGGGTCATAGTGACGTTGATGACAACACCTTGCGACATAATCGCTCTCCTTGCATCAGGGAGACAACGGGGTGATCTTCAAATTCCGGAAGCTGGCCACGGACTCTTTGATCAGGAGGGACGGTACCTCTTTTAATGGCAGCTCGGTGAAGCCCTGGTTGATCTCCTGCATGTCCTTGGGCACTCTTCTGCCGGGGGGCGGATTCGTCGGGTCGAGGAGATAGCCCAGCAACTCCGGGGTTCTG
>JANWYO010000272.1 GCA_025055215.1 Gemmataceae bacterium | reverse complement strand
GCGCGAAGCGATCAAACGGCAGCGCGAAACGATCAATCGGCGGCGCGAAACCAGGAATCGGCGGGAAAAAACCGCCACCTGGAACGCCCAAATCCGCCTGAAAAGACAGGAGCGCCCACCTAACCGTGCTGGGGCTGCGGGAAGGCGGCCCATCCGCTATCATGAATGCAGGCGGCGGCTAGGTCGGCGACGGCCCTTACGGGCCGCCGCCGACGCAGCTAACTGCCGTGGTTTCGCCCCGGTTTCTCGAGGATCCCTGCGTTGTCGGACGATCTCCCACCCACCGATCTCCCCCCGGTTCCCCCGGACACGCCATCGGACAACGGCGACCATTACCCGGCCCTGAATATTGAGGACGAACTGAAGGACAGCTACCTGTCCTACGCCATGAGTGTCATCATCAGCCGGGCGCTCCCTGACGTCCGCGATGGCCTGAAGCCGTCGCAACGCCGCATCCTCGTGGCCATGAACGACCTTGGCCTCGGCCCCAACAGCCCCACCAGCAAGTGCGCCGGCATCGTCGGCGAGACGATGAAACGCTACCACCCGCACGGCGATGCCTCCATCTACCCCACCCTCGTCCGCATGGCCCAGGACTGGGTCATGCGGGCCAAGCTCATCCAGGGCCAGGGGAACTTCGGCTCCATCGCCGGCCTGCCGCAGGCGCAGATGCGCTACACCGAGGCCCGTCTTTCCCCGGTCGCCGCCGAAATGCTCGAAGACCTCGACCGCGATACCGTCGATTTCATCGACAATTACGACGGCAAATACCGCGAACCGCTCGTCCTCCCCAGCAAATTCCCCAACCTGCTGGTCAACGGCTCCGATGGCATCGCCGTCGGCATGGCGACCGAAATCCCCCCGCACAACCTGCGGGAAGTCTGCGACGCCCTGATCAAAGTCATCGACCAACCCGATGTGTCGCTGGCCGAACTGATGGAGGTGCTGCCCGGGCCCGACTTCCCCACCGGGAACATCATCTGTGGCCGCCAAGGGATTATCGACGGCTACAGCACCGGCCGAGGTAAAATCATCCTCCGTGCTCGCGCCGACATCCGAGAGGAGAATGGCCGGCACCAGATTGTCATCAGTGAAGTCCCCTTCCAACAGACGCGCAACCGGCTGCACGAAGCCATCGGCGAGTTGATCAAGACCGAGCGCATCAAAGGGGTCGCCGACATCCGGGACGAAAGCAGCGCCCGCAGCGGTGAGCCGGTCCGGCTTGTCCTCTATCTCAAGCGCGACGCCGACCCGGAACTGGTCCTCAACCAGCTGTACCAATACTCCCCCTTGCAAAAGACGGTCAGCATTATCCTCCTGGCGCTGGTCGACGGCCGACCTCGACTGCTGACCCTCAAGCAGATGCTTGAGGAGTTCCTGCGGCACCGGGTGCGGGTCATCCGCCGCCGGACCGAATTCCTCCTCCGCGAGGCGAAGCGGCGGACGCATGTCCTCGAAGGCCAGCTGATCGCCATTTCCTCCCTCGACCAGGTCATCCAGATTTGCCGCGAGTCACCCAGCCGGGCGGAGGCGAAACAGCGGCTGCAAGACCTGGAAGTGGCTGCCGCCGTCCTGGAACGGGCCTTGGGGGCGGATCACTTCGCCGCGTTGCAGCGGGAAATCGGCGTCCATCCGACGTATCACATGAGCGAGGCCCAGGGCGAAGCCGTCGTTCGGCTCCAGCTGGGCCAGCTCGCCGCCCTGGAGCGCGACGAAATCCTCAAGGAATATCAAGACCTCCGCCGCGACATCCTCCGCTACGAAGAGCTGCTCAGCAGCGAGCCGAACATCCTCGCCGTCATCCGGCAGGAACTGCTGGAGCTGCGGGAGAAGTACGGCGATGACCGGCGCACCGAGATTATCGACGCCCCCGGGCGCTTCAGCCTCGAAGACCTGATCGCGGAGGAAATGAATGCCATCACGCTGAGCCACAATGGCTACATCAAGCGGCTGCCGTTGAGCACCTATCGGAGCCAGCATCGCGGGGGGAAAGGGGTGTCGGGGGGCACGGCCCGAGACGACGATTTCATCGAGCATTTTTTCATCGCCTCGACCCACGCGTACCTGTTGTGCTTCACGAATCGCGGTCAGGTCTATTGGCTCAAGGTGTACGACGTCCCCCAGATGAGCCGGACCAGTCCCGGCCGGGCCATTGCCAACGTCCTGTCGCTCAAGCCGGAGGAGAAGATCACCAGCGTCATCCCGGTGCGGCGGTTTGATCCGGATCGTTACCTGCTGATGGCCACCCGCCGCGGGCTGGTGAAAAAGACGCCGCTGGAGGATTACAGCCGGCCAAAGAGCGGCGGCATCATCGGCATCAATCTGGAGGAAGGGGACACCCTGATCGACGTGGCCTTGACGCAGGCCGGCGACGAGGTGGTGTTGAGCACGCGACAGGGGATGGCGATCCGCTTTGCCGAGGCGGAGGTGCGGGCCATGGGGCGGAACACGCGCGGCGTCAAGGGGATCGAGCTGCGCGAAGGGGACGAGGTGGTTGGCATGGTGGTGGTGGACCCGGAGGGGTATTTGCTGACGGTCTGCGAGAACGGCTACGGGAAGCGAACGCCGTTCGGGGCGCACGTGGCGGGCGAGGAAGTCGAGACCGAGGCGGAGGAGCCGGCGGCGCCGGAGGCGGCCGACGAAACGGCCGAGGCGGAAGCGCCGGCCGACCGCTCCGCCATGCGCTACCGCAAGCAGCGTCGCGGCGGCAAGGGACTGCGCGACATCCGCACCAGCGAGCGGAACGGGCCGGTCGTCGGCGTGCTGTCGGTCCGCGACGGCGACGACATTGTCCTGATTACGGCTCAGGGGATGGTGAATCGCACCCATGTGGACGAGATCCGCGTCATCGGTCGCAATACTCAGGGGGTGCGGATCATGAACCTGAACGAGGGGGACAAGGTGGCGTCGATTGCCAAGGTGGCGCGGGAAGACATCGAGCCGGCCGGGGAGCCGGGGCCCGCCGGGCCCGCCCCCGCGGGGGCGCGGGCCGGGGCCCCCCCCCGCGGCC
>JANWYO010000204.1 GCA_025055215.1 Gemmataceae bacterium | reverse complement strand
CCAAACCGGGTCCCTATCCCGGCCGGGGGTCCCCCCCGATGGGGGGGCACCCCGCCGCATCTCCGACCCTAAGAGGACCAGCGACATGGACGCCGCTGCCAAATCGCCCCCGGAGCGGTTTCATCGGTTGCTCCCCTATTGGGCGGTCTTCCAGGACGACATTCGACAAATTTTCCGCAGCTGGGTTTACCGCACCTGGGTGTTGGTGTCGGTGGCCGCCGCCGCCGGCTATCTCCTTTACCACGTCGGCATCCTCCGCGAAGCCGGCATGATCCAGGTCGCCTCCAAAATGATCAGCGACCTCCTTCGCTGGACCGTTTACGGCAGCGTGACGCTGGTCGTCGTCCTGACAGCCGGCAGCATCTCGGGCGAGATCGGCACCTTGGCCGATTCGGTCCTGAGCCGGGGCATCAGCCGGTATCAATACTTCCTGGCCAAGTGGCATGCCCGGCTAGTGGTGATCCTGGGGACCTTTTTCGTGCTGGGGATCGCAGCGTTGTTGGGGAGCTATTTTTTGCTCAACGACGACCTGTCGCTGGGTGGGAGCCTGGCGGCACTGGTCATCGTGGCGACGTTCCTGGCCGCGGTCATCACTTGCGGCGTCACCGTCAGCGCCATCTCCAACAGCACCGTTGTCGGCATCACCGTATTATGGATCATTCTCTACGGTACTGCCTTCGTGCTGTCTCTCCTGCCGCCGGCCTTCCCGTCGCCGGATCGCGCCGTGAACAATCTTCCGTATGTCTTGCGGGGATATTACGACGCCCGGGCCGTGGCGCGCCTGGTGGCGTACACGATGGCAGGCTCGTGCCTGGTAGCCGTGGTCGGACTGGCTTATTTTGCCCGGCGCGACGTGTGACAGGGTGGATCAGTTGGGCTGCGCCCCGATTTCCCGCAGCCGAGTCCGCAGGTAGCGTGCCCGGGCCGCGTTTCGCTCTTCGCCGTCGAGTTCCGTGCCCATCAACTTCTGCAAATGGGCCGGCTGCGTATTGATGAACAGCTCATTCACCGTGGGGATCGACAGGTCCTCGAGCAGTCCCAGGTTGATCCCGAGGCGGACGCTTGAGAGCAAGTCCATCGTTTCCTCGGAGGTCATGATCGTCGCGTTGCGCAGGGTACCGAACGCTCGCCACACCTTGTCCTGCAAGGCCTGACGGTTCCCCTGCACCAACACGGCCCGGGCCTGACGCTCGTAGTTGATGATCTGCGGGATGACCTCGCGGATTTCATTCAAAATGGTGGTCTCGCTTTTACCCAGCGTCACCTGGTTGGAAATCTGGTAAAAGTCTCCGGATGCCCGGCTCCCCTCCCCATACAAGCCCCGAACAGCGAGGTTGATCTTTTGCAACGCCCGAAAGACTTTTTCGATCTGCTTGGTCAACACCAAGGCAGGGAGATGCAGCATGACGCTGGCCCGCATGCCGGTGCCAACATTCGTGGGACAGGCCGTCAAGTAGCCGAACTCTTCGCTGAAGGCGTAGGTGACGCGCTGTTCGATGAGATCATCGACCTTGTCGATGTCTTGCCAGGCTTCGTCGAGGGCCAAACCGCTCCGCATGACTTGCAGGCGGAGATGATCTTCCTCATTCACCATGAGGCTGACGGTCTCTTGCGGCCCCAAGGCGACGCCCCGCGGCCCCTCGGCGGCGGCGAGTTCGCGGCTGATCAGTTGCCGTTCGACCAGCAGCTGTCGGTCGAGGGGGGATAGGCCCGGGATGTTGACGTAGATCAACTTGGGATGGATGTCGAGTTTGGAAATTCGGTCGCGCAGGATCGCCTCGATCTCTCCCTTTTGATGGGCGCTGGCACGGTTGGTGAAGGGGAAGGCGGCCAGATTGCGGGCCAGCCGAATGCGGGTGGAAATGACGATATCGGACTCCGGGCCGGTGCCCCGCAACCATTCGCCGCTGCTGCGAGTCAGCGTCTCCAGGTTCATCCCGTGGCTTCCTTCTGTCGGATCAAGTCGCGCACTTGAGCCGCCTCTTCGTAGGCCTCGGCCTCGATCGCGCGACGCAACTTCTGACGCAGTTCGACCAGTTCGACTTGTCGGCCAACGTCAACTCGATGGCGTGGAACCTTGCCGACATGTCGGCTGGCGCGATGAATCCGCTCCAACAACGGTCCCAAACCGACACGGAAGACGTTGTAATCATGCGGACAGCCGAGCCGTCCCTCGGCCCGGAACTCCATGTACCGCATGCCGCAGGCCGGGCAGGCCAGGCGCGCCAGCTCATCCGACATTGCGCCGACGTACTGCCCAATCATGGCATGAAGGATCGCCGGCAGATTCAACTGATGCTGCTGGATGAGTTGGTGTTTTTCGGCACACTCCTGGCACAGGTGCAATTCGCGCTTTTGCTTGTTGACAATGTCCGTCAGATGCACCGTTGCCGGATTGGAGCAGTACTGACACTTCACGCCCCGTTCCTCCTCGCATCCATGCGTCTCTGCCCCGGCAAGCGGCCGGTCGGCCGTCAGCTCTGCTCCAACAGGCGGATCCGATCGCGCAATTGGGCCGCCTCTTCGTATGCTTCCTTCGTGACGGCTTGATGGAGCTGCTTGCGTAGCTTCAGCAGCTCCCGTTGGGTTTGCTTGGTCTGCGGAAAACGATGCGGCACCTTGCCGCAGTGCTTCACGTCCCCGTGGATGTTTTCCAGCAGCGGTATGAGTTCCTCACGAAACGCTTCGTAATCGTGCGGACAACCGAGCCGGCCTGAGTTACGGAATTCGACGAACTTCAGGCCGCACTCCGGACACTCCTTCTGATTCAGGCCGCTGACGTCATCGCTTTCCTCCGCCGCCGAACCCGCCGTCCCCTTGGCGGAGGACTTCACTTGCGACTCGTAAATGTATTTCTGCGCGCACTCTTCACACAGGTGAAACTCTTCGTACTGGTTGTCTCCGAGTACTTCGAGGATGTGAAAAGTGACGTACTTGACGCTGCACTTTTGACACTTTTTCATCGCCCAGGCTCCTCGGTCGCAAAAACCAAGGTCCAGCCCCCAAGCGCCATTCTAACAGGGTGCACCCGCCTGTCAAGCAACGCGAAACCGCCGCCGCGGCGGTCGGCCATTGTGCCAAGGCTAGGCCATCGCTAGACTAACGTCTCTGGGCAGGAGACGGCGCCGGCTGCATGCTTCTGCCGAAAAACGCTCCCGTCGTCTGGACGAGAAAGCCATGACCACGTCCCTGTTGATCCTCGGCCTGCTGCTTCGGCTCCCGAGCGACACCCCGCGTGCCGCCGATGCCAGGCCCTCGCACCCCTTGGCCCCGAGTCTGCCGCTGTTGACCGATAAGGAAGAGGCCGAACTCGACGCGATCATCGATCGTTTCATCGAGTACGACATCGGCAAACTCAAAGGGGAGGAGGGAAAAAAAGCGCTCTTGGCCTTCCAGAAACTTGGCCCGGAGGCCATTCCGGCCCTGATCCGTGGCCTTAACCGGGCCGCGGCCTTAGAACACAGCTGCCCGGTAACCGTCATCGCCAAGAAACTCGGCAGCCTGTTGGCCGCGTCCAACGACCCGCAGCTTCTCGACTTCGCCCGTGAATCGATCGGTGCCGGCGTTGGTGCTACGCGGCATCAGGCGCTCCTTCGCGACCTGCGCGTTGCGGTCACCCTCCGCCGCAATGCCGTGGCCCGGAAAGCGCCGCAGCCGCCGGCCGGCCCCAAGCCGCCGCGGTCGATGACCACTCCCGAGTTGGTCGCCGCCTCGGCCAGCGCCGAGGGGACCCGGTTGCGCCAAGTCCTCATCGAGCTGGAACAGCGCTCCGGCGATGAGGTTCTCTCCGCCCTGGCATCGGCGACAGCCGATGATGACCGCGCCATCCAGCAGCTGGCGCGCGATCTGCTGGTGCGCCACCTCAGCCGACAGCCCGCTGACGCCATCAGAAAGAAACTCCAAGACTCCCGGGCCGCCGTGCGACGGGCCGCCGTTCAGGTGGTCGCTGCCAAAGGTTGGAACTGGGGAGATGACTTGATCGCCCTGCTTGGTGACGGCGACGAAGCGGTGAGGCAATCGGCACGGGCGGCGTTGGTCCGGCTCAGCGGCGGCACTGATTTCGGTCCGGAAGAACCGGCCGGGGAGGCGGAACGCCAAGCGGCGGTTGCGAAGTGGCGGGCCTGGTGGGAGCGACGGGCGCGATAGACCCGCTGTCGCTCAGCTCAACCCGTGTTTCTTCAGGCGGCTGAGGAAAGTGCTGCGCGCCAGGCCCAAGGCCCGGGCTGCCTCGGCTTTGTTGCCGCCAGCCGCCGCCAACGCCCGCACCAGCTCCTCGCGCTCGCGGCGGAGTCGCTCCGCGCGGTCCGCTCCCCGACGCCCCTTGACCCGGGCGCTCCCATCCATCCACGGTGCCGCGGCGTCGGCCACGATTTCCGACGGCAAGTCGCCGACGCGCAGGGTCGGCCCTTCCGCCACCACGACAGCTCGTTGGATGACGTTTTCCAGCTGGCGGACGTTCCCGGGCCAGGAAAAGCCCTTCAAGATGACGATCACGTCGTCGTCGATCTGCGTGATCACTTTGCCACACCGCGGCGCGTACATCTCGAGGAAATGCTGGGCCAACTCGGGGATGTCCTCCCGCCGCTCGCGTAGCGGCGGCACCTCGATGGAGATGACATTGAGTCGGTAGTACAGGTCTTCGCGGAAGCGACCCTGCCGAATGAGTTCCTCCAAGTTCTGATGCGTGGCCGTGATCAGTCGAACATCCACGTGTACCGGCTCGCTGGAGCCGACGCGCTCGAAGGTCATTTCCTGGAGCACACGGAGGAGCTTGGTTTGAACCTCCAGGCTGATGTCACCGATCTCGTCAAGAAACAGCGTGCCGCCATCGGCCAGCTCGAAGCGGCCGACCTTGTCGCGATGGGCCCCAGTGAATGCTCCCTTGACGTGGCCGAACAGCTCACTTTCCAAAAGGCCAGGGGCCAACGCAGCGCAATGGACGCGGACGAACGGTTTATCGACCCTGGGGCTGTAAGCATGCAGCGCTTGGGCGAGCAGCTCCTTGCCGGTGCCGCTTTCGCCGCGGATCAGGACGGCCGATTCCACAGCGGAGACCTTGTGCACCAGTTGGAGGACACGACGGATTGCCGGGCTGGAACCGACAATCCCCGGGGCTGCCGTGGGCCCTGGTCGGAGGGCCTCACCGGCGGGCCGGGCGCCGCTGCCGTCGGAGCCCGGCCCGGCCTTCGAGTCACCCGCCTCGCGTGACAGCTGGCTTTGCAGCGACAGGATGCGCCGCTGCTGCTCGGAGATCTTTTCGACCTTGGCCTGCAACTCGCGGTTAAGCGCCTCGATGGTGCGGTGGCCCTCGGCGTTTTCCAGGGCGAGCGCCATCAGCTGAGCGAGCGCCGTCAGCAGGTTGCGGTCCTCCGGCTGATAGGGGCCGCTTTCTTTGGCGCCGAGGACCAGCAGGGCCAGCAGCCGCCCTTCGTGCATCAGCGCTTGGGCGATCTCGCCGCCCAGCAGGCGAAGCTGGGCCTGGACCGGCGGCATGGCCCGTAGCGGCCCGCTGACCGCGACGGTGCCGCGCTGCGACAGGGCATCTACCAGGGGACACCCTGGGGCCAGCTCCGCCAGGGGCGGAGCCGGCCCCAGCGCATGGGCCAGTCGGTATAGCGGCGGATCCCCCTCCGCCAAGTAAACCGCTCCCCGCGACACACCGAGCAGGTCAGCCGAGGCATGCAACAAGCGTTGGGCTAACGTGGGCGGGTCGACCAATTGCTCGACCGTCTGGCCCAACTGTTGCAGCGTCCGATCGAGCTGCCGCTTTTCGCGGTCAAAGTGGCGATCGAGGGCCTTGGTAATTCGGCTGCGGACGAGGTTGAGCACGATCATCAGGATCAGGGCCGTACTGCTGACCCACAGCGCCTGCTCCAGCGACGGCCCGCTGATCACCTGGCTCCCGACCAGCAGTAAGCCAAGGAAGACCAGACCGTAGTAGACGACCCCGGCGAGGAAGCTGATCAGAAAGTAGGTCATGCCGGAGCTGATGATCTGGTCGAGCTGCATTAAGCGGTAGCGCGTGATACTGACGGTGAAAGCCCCCGTGAAAAAGAGCGACGCCGCAAACATCGGCCAGGTGGCTGCCCCAGCGCCAAAGCCTTCTGGGTCGAAGACGATCAGGTACAACGTGTAGCCGATCGGAAACAGGGCCGCCAAGGCGCCGTAGAGGATCCACTTGACCTGGTTTCGCTCCCGCAGGCTGGCCGCCCTCCAATAACTGTGCACCAGGCTGCAAACACTCCCCAGGTAAGCGAGCGAGGCGGCCGGCAAGTAGACCATCACCCAAACCAGGACTGTCCGAAGTGCGGCATTGATTTCCGCGCCATCGGCGTTGGCGATAACCAGGTCGCGCACCCTTTGGGTCAAGGGAATCAGACCAAGCAGAAAAGCTAAGGGCGGACCGTAGACCACCGTCAAAGTCCATCGAGGATAGCGCTCCACGAACCACTTCGGCCGCGGAAAGTTGAGGTAGAAATGCAGGCTGACGGCAGGCAGCAGCACGCTGCATGAGGTGAACACCAAAAGCAACAACGGCTGTGGCGCGATCTTCGACCAGTGATAGCCCCCCATGTAGGCGCCGACTGTCACGATGCAGAGGAGCAGAAAATGCGCCGCCGATCGGTCGGTCGGCCGCTTCCAGAACACCAGAGCACCGACCGTGAGCAGGCCGAGCTTGAGCACGAACCACAACACCGACGGCAAGAAGACGTCAATGGGCGGCCGGCCCACGACACACCAGATCGCAAGTGGTTCCGCATCGCCCGGTTTGTGCAACACGACCCGCACGTAATCCTGCCCCTTATCGCGAACGTGGGTGAAGGAGTCCCAATCGACCGGGTCTTCCGCTTCCGCAGCGTCCGAGTGCAACCGATAAAGGGCGCGAATGAGCTGGGGCCAAGCGTCGATCGGGTAAGGGCCGACGCGCGTGATCGTCGCTCCGACCAACTCCCCGGGTAGTCCCTGGTTTTCCTTCAACAGGAGGTAGTCGGGATAGACCCTCAGAACGACCGGCTTGAACATCGATCGGAAACCGATCTCGGGTGTGGAGTAGACATACCAGAGGACCGAGATCGCGTAGACCAAGGCGAGAAGGCCCGCAGCGATCAAAAAAGCACGCCGGAGGTGAGACCGAAGGTCGGCGGTTAGCTGCCGAAGGTTCATTGGACGCGCCGAAGCAGCGCCGAAAAACCGGCGCCGAAACCCAAGTGCTTGACTGGATGATCGTAAGGAAAAAAGCTGCAAGTCCCTCCAACCTCAAGGTTCAATCTAGCGGATGCGAGTGAACAGCGTCAAGCAAGTGAATTCTCAATCGGCCCGTTTCGATTCCTTTGCCTTGCGTTCCTCTGCTGCAATCTCGTCGTAACAATCCTATCCCAATTAGATACTTGAAACTTTGTGAGTTCGCTGTTTTTGGCAGTTATCCAAGACTCGCTAGGCGGTTGAGACCCGACGCACACAGCGCCGATTTTCGGCGCCACGGCGCCGATTCTCGACGATTCGGCTTGGAGCGGAAACCGGCCCACCATTGGTTCGACGTTTTAAGGCACTGAATTTCAGGTAGTTGCGATCATCGTCGGAAAGTCGAACGATTTGGTATGAGGAATGCCACTCTGCCCCACGGTCAATCCGCGCACCGAGCTAAATTCTTTACGGCACCTTGCGTGGGAGCAGCAGAGTGAAGGCGTCGGCGGAGTGGTTGGCAGCCAGCGGAGCACCCTTTGGAGCGATCGGCGGACGGTGCGGGTACGCTCATTTGAAGCACTATTCGGCCGAGTATCGGGAGTGGGGTGAAGGTCCGCCTTTAGTCCTCGTCCCCGGCTTAGCCGGCGGCTTCGAGCTGCTGGGGGCATTGGCCCGGGCACTCGCCGACGGTTTCCGTGTGATCAGTTACCAGTTGCGAGGCGAAGACGACTGCTTCGCTCTGCGCCGCCGCTTCGGCTTGGCTGACCTCGCTAACGATTTGGCTGAGTTCCTCGATTGGCACGGTTTGGAACGGCCAGCGGTCTTTGGCGTGTCGTTCGGCGGGGCCATTGCTTTGGAATTGGCGGTTCGCCGACCGGGTCGCATCGCCGCGCTGGCGGCCCAAGGCGTGGCCACGCGGTTTGAAAGCAACCTGATCCAGCAAGTGGCCGCCTCCATCCTCAGCGGCATCCCGCTCCCGGCCGACAACCCCTTCGTCAACCAGTTCTTCAACCTCTTCTTTGGCGCGCGGCAAGCTCCTGGACCACTGTTTGAATTCGTCACCCGGCAATGTTGGCGGACCGACCAAAGCGTCATGGCGCACCGTTTCCGCCTGATGGAGCAATTCGATCTGGCAGGTCGCCTCGATCGCCTTGCCGTACCGGTCCTTTTCCTGGCGGGAGATCGAGACCTGCTGGTGTCGGCCAGGAGTTTGCAGACCTTGGCCGGCCAGCTGCCGCGATGCCGGGTCGTTCGCCTGGTGGATTGCGGCCATCTGGCGTGCGTCACACATCCCTGTCGGGTCGCGGACGAAGTTCGCCGGTTTCTCCAGACTTGTTAAGCCCCCACGCCATCGCTTGACAGACCAGGCATATCTGACTATGGGACACCTCCACTGACCGTCAGGAGGAATAGGGACGTGGTGGCTGTTGCTCGACTCCCCTTAGGGGCCTTGGGCTGTGCCCTGGCATTGGCCGTTTGTCCAGCCGGCGCGGCGGGGCAGACGGGAGTTGCCCCGCCGTTGGAGCCGCCGGCGTGGGGTGTCGATGCGGTGGCCAGCCGGCCGCGAGCATTTCTGCCCTTGTTGCCGGAGCCTCCCGCCGTGCCCGCCTGGGCGCTCGATTCGCTGCCCGGCCTTCCCCGGAGCGCCCGGTTTCAGCGTAGCTTGGCGGGCGATTGCGCGTGGTGGGCGGAGGGGCTGTTGGGCCTGCTGACGCCCTATCCCGTCGTTGGCGGTGGGCTGCGCCGCCGTTTCGTCCCCTGGGCGGGCGACAACCATTGCGTGAGCATCAGCCCGGGCTTGGACATTTATGCCCTGGTTGATCCCTTTGCCGACGAAGATCGGTTCCTCGGTCCCGGACCCCTGCGGGGCGGCGGGCTGACCGCCGATGTCGATGTGGTCTGGAAACACTCCTTCGGCAATTTCGGGCAGACCGAACTGGGCGTGCGCCTCGGCACCGGCGTCGGCTACGGAAGCGGCCCGGCCCGCCTCCCCATCCTGAATGCCCTCCTCGGATGTCGCTTCTGAAACGGCGTCGGCCCTGGATCGCTCGCCAAGGCATCGTCCGCCTCGGGACAGCCAATCCCTTTCCCCTTAAAACACCCGGGATGATTGAATGGGCGATTTTCACCGACCGGCTGACGCGCGTGTACCGTCGGCCCCGGTCGCGTCGCGCGGCGGTGCCTGCCAATGAGGCCGCCAAAGAGTTGGTGGCGTTGGATCAGGTGTCGCTGAGCGTGCGGCCCGGGGAATTGTTCGGCCTGCTCGGCACCAACGGCGCCGGCAAGACGACGCTCATCAAAATCCTCACCACCCTCTTGGCCCCGACCAGCGGCGTGGCCCGGGTTGACGGCTTGGATGTGGTCAGCCAAGCCGCGTTGATCCGGCCCCGGATCAACATGGTGTCCGGCGGCGAGAGTTGCGGTTACGGCATCCTGACGGTGCGGGAGACACTCTGGCTTTTTTCACAGCTTTATGGCGTGTCTCACGCCGAGGCGCGACGGCGAATCGACCACATGCTCGAGGTCGTGTCCCTTCGCGACCGCGCCGACACCAAGATCAGCCACCTGTCGACGGGCTTGCGGCAGAAGGTCAACTTCTGCCGCGGGTTCATCACCGATCCCAAGATCCTGTTTCTCGACGAACCGACCGTCGGGCTGGACGTGACGGCGGCGCGGGCGATCCGCGCGTTCATCCGGGACTGGGTGCGGGAGCGTCCCGACCGGACCTTGTTATTGACCACGCATTACATGATGGAAGCCGACCAGCTGTGCGATCGCGTGGCCATCATCGACCGCGGTCGCGTGCTGGCGGTAGACACGCCAGCAGCCCTGAAAAAACGGGTGCAACGGTACCCAACCTTCCGCATCTGCCTGACTCCCGGGGCGGATGGCTGGCAATCCCTGGGCCGAGTGCCGGGCGTGCACCAGCACGCCGTCACGGCCGGGCCGACGGCAATCGACCTCAAGGTGTCGCTGGAGGCCGAGGCGGTGATCGGCGACGTCGTGCAGCAGATTGCCGGCAGCGGGGCCCGCATCCTGACCTTGCACAAGGTGGAACCGACCCTCGAAGATGCCTTTATCGAGTTGTGCGGTCACGGATTGAGCGACACGGAGATCGGGGAATGAAAGGGGCGGCGCTCTTTCTCCGGGCCATGCTGGCACGCACCTACCCGCGCATCATCGGCACAGTGCGCATGCCCAGCTGGTTGCTCCAAGAGACCCTGCTGCCGCTTCTGTCCGTCTCGGCCTACGTCTTCGTCTACCGGGCCATGAACGCCCCCGAAGAATGCACCGGCTTTGTCCTGCTCGGCGGGGCGATGGCGGCTTTCTGGCTGAACGTCCTATGGTCGATGGGCGCCCAGCTGTACTGGGAACGCGACTCCGGGAACCTGGAACTGTACATCATCGCCCCTTGCTCGATGATGGCCATCCTCGGCGGCATGGCCCTGGGAGGGATGCTGCTGACGCTCACACGAGCCGCCGTCATCTTGACGGCCGGCTCGCTCCTGTTCGGCGTCCGCTATCATCCCAGCAGCTGGGGAATGTTGGCCGTCGTCTTTCTCCTGACCATGTTGGCCCTCTATGGTCTGGGGATGGTGTTCGCCTCGGCCTTCCTCCTCTGGGGGCGTGAAGCCTGGCACACGGTCAGTTTGCTCCAGGAGCCTGTCTACCTGCTGTCCGGGTTGAACTTCCCCGTTCGGGCCGTCTTCCCGCCCCCGGTGGCGTGGCTGGCTTCGCTCATCCCCCTGACCGTCGGCATGGATGCCCTCCGACAAGTCCTCTTTCCCCCAAGTCAAGGTTCCGGGCCATCGATCCCTTACATCCTTGGCCTGGAAGCCGAACTGGGCCTGTTGGCCGTGCTGTCCCTGGCGTTTCTCTTCTTGGCTCGCTACAGCCTCGGGCATCTGGAACGCCGCAGCCGCGAAGAGGGGCGACTTACGGTGAGGTGGCAGTGACGGAACGGGCGGGTCAGGGGTCGGGCGCGGAGTTGGCCGGCGGGTGGCGACCGCCACCCGCCGGGCCGGCGACATACGGGTAACACCGCCATGCGGCAGCACCTTCGAGCAATCCGCGCCGCCACGTGGCTCGGTTGGCAGATCGAAAGCAACTGGACCGACCCGTGGCTGTTCTTCCTTTACCTGGTCCTCAAGCCACTGTGTGCCTCGCTGCTGTTGTGGTGCATGTTCGTGGCCGCCCGCAGCATGAGCGCCGCCGTGCCCGGTGAGTTGCTGCCGTTTTTGTACGTTGGCAACGCCTGTTTCATGATCGTCGGCGGCGTGGCCTTCGGGCTGAGTTGGGTAATCATCTCCGACCGGGAACACTACCAGATGCTCAAATACATCTGGATCAGCCCGCTGCCACTCCGCAGCTACCTCATCGGCCGGGCCTTGGCCCGAAGTCTTCAATCAGCGGTCGGGGTGGTGTTGACGCTGGCCGGCGGCTGGCTCCTCCTCCCCGAGCTGCGCAGCGCCCTGACCTGGGAGCGGCTCGATGGCCGGTGGCTGGTCGCCTACCTGGCCGTGGGGGTGCTGATGCTCGGCGCGGTGGGGATGATCCTGGCCGGAGCGGTCCTCAACCTCGGTCGGCACTCGATGCTGCTGAGCGAAGGAATTGCCGGACTGATCTACTTGCTGAGCGGCGTCGTCTTCCCGGTCGAGGTCCTCCCCGAGTGGCTTCGCCCCCTGTGCTTCTTCCTGCCGACGACCTATTGGCTGGAGGGGGTTCGGCGGGCCTTGATGGGCGGGACGACCTTCGGCCGTGCTCTGGAAGGCTGGAGCCACGGCGACTTGGTGAGCGCTTTGCTGCTGAGCACTGCGCTGTTGTTGGTCGTGGCCCATGCCGTTTTCCGCTGGAACGAACAGCGGGCATGGCGGCAGGGGCGAGTGGACCAGACGACAGGGGTCTGACGGGGCGATGCCCGCGGGCGCCCGGCGCTTGCGCGATCGAGGACTTAACCGCTGGCCGCCACGCCGGCAGCATCCAGGACGGCGCGGATGATTTTGTCGTAGCCGGTACAGCGGCAGAGGTTGCCCGCCAGCCAGTGGCGAACCTGATACTCGGTGGGGCGGGGGTGCCGGTCGAGCAGCGCTTTGGCGGCGACGATGAAGCCGGGCGTGCAGATGCCGCATTGCAGGGCGGCGTGCTCCAGGAACTTTTGCTGGAGCGGGTGCAGTCCCTGGGGCGAGGCGATGCCCTCGATGGTGGTGATCTGACACCCCTCGACTTCGACGCCGAGGACGCAGCAAGAGTTCACCAGACGACCGTCGAGAAGGACATTGCAGGCGCCGCAGTTGCCGTTGTTGCAGCCTTCCTTGGTGCCGGTCAGGCGCAGCTCGTCGCGAAGGACCTCGAGCAGGCTTTGCCGAGGCTCACAGAGGAATTCGACCGGCTGGCCGTTGACCGTTGCCTGGACGTGGGCTTTTTTCGTCACGGATCAAGTCTCCCGGGCGCGTTGCAGGGCGGTGCGCAAGGCACGCTTGGTCAGGACGCCGACGAGATGCCGGCGGAAGGCGGCGTCACCCCGGAGGTCGCTGATCGGCCGGGCGGCGGCCTGAGCCAGGGCGGCGGCGCGGTCGAAATGGGACTCGGTCAGCGGCCCGTCCATCAGGGCGGCCGCTGCCTCGGGAACCAGCAGCGGCGTCGGGGCCACCGCCGCCAAACCGATGCGGGCCTGCACGCAGCGCTCGCGGCGTTCGTCCAGGGCCACCGCTGCCCCCACGCCGACCACGGCAATGTCCATCTCATTCCGCGGGATGAAACGGAGGTAGTGGGCGCCGAAATGCGGCCGAGGCGGCGGCAGGCGCAGCTCGACCAGCAACTCACCCCGGCCGAGCACCGTGCGGCCCGGTGCCACGCAGAATTCCTCCACCGGCACCAGCCGCTGACCCGCCGGTCCCATGACCACGCAGCGGGCCTCGTGCACGATCAAAGCCGGCACCGTGTCCGCGGCCGGCGAGGCATTACAGAGGTTCCCGCCGACACTGGCTCGGCTCTGGATCTGGATGCCGCCGATGAGCGAGACGGCGTCGATCAAGCCCGGATAGAGCCGGGCAATGTCCGCGTCTTCGTAGATGCGATAACAGGGGACGGCCGCGCCGAGCCGCAACCCTTCGCGCGGGTCGTAGTGGAGGATGTTGACCTCGGGAATGCGTTTGATGTCCACCAGCAGATCGGCGTGTCGCCGGCCTTCCCGCACTTGAACGATGATGTCAGTTCCCCCGGCGAGGACGCGGGCGCGGTCGCCTCTCTCAACGAGCAGGGCGATCGCTTCGTTCAGAGTTTTCGGAGCCGCGTAATCGAAGGGTTCCAAGGCAAGTACCTCGGCATCACGGGGCGTCGACTAGTGGGCGGGTATGGGTCGGCGGCAGGACCGCAGTCTGGGCGGTGCGGCGTGCGCCGCACGCCGCACCACTCAGCTGTCGCGCAGCTTGAAGGAAACGTACTTGGTTTCCAGGTAGGCCTCCAGCCCCTCGTGGGCCAACTCGCGCCCCAGGCCGCTTTCCTTCATGCCGCCGAAGGGGCATTGCGGCGTCGCCGGCACCGGGTCGTTGATGCCGATGATACCTGCTTCCAACCCCTCGGCCATGCGCCAGGCAACCGTCAGGTCGTTGGTGAAGACATAAGCCGCCAAGCCGTAGCGTGTATTGTTGGCCGCCCGGATCACGTCGTCGATGCGGCTGAAATCGAGCAACGGCATGACCGGGGCGAACGGCTCCTCGGTCATGATCTTCGCCCGGTCGCTCAGGTTGGTGAGGACGGTCGGCTCGAAGAAGTAGCCTTTGTCGAAGCGGTCGCAGCGCTTGCCGCCGGTCAGCACCTTGGCCCCGTGGCGCTTGGCGTCTTCAACCAACTCGATAGTCGATTGCAGCGCCTTTTTTTCGAACATCGGGCCGACTTCCACGCCCGGGTCGAGGCCGTTGCCCAGCTTCAAGGCACGGGCGAACTCGACGGCCGCCTCCGTGAATTTCTTCTCCACGTCCTTGTGGACGTAGAACCGGCTGGGCGAAATGCACACTTGGCCATTGTTGCGGAACTTGCCCGTCACGGCGATCTTGGCGCCGATTTCCGGGTCGGCGTCGGGAAAGACGATGAACGGAGCGTGTCCGCCCAGCTCGAGGCTGAGGCGCTTGACCTGGTCGGCGCAGCCGCGCATCAGCTGCTTGCCGACCTCGGTGGAGCCGGTGAAGCTGATTTTGCGGCAGATGGGGTTTTCGAGGAACTCGTCGGCCATTTCCTGGGCAGGGCCGATGACCAGGTTGGCGACGCCGGGCGGCAGCCCGGCGTCGATGAGGCACTCGAAGACCTGGATCAGGCACAGCGGGGTCTGGCTGGCGGGTCGGCTGACAATGGTGCAGCCGGCGGCCAAGGCCGGCGCGATCTTGCGGGCCTGAAGCGTCACCGGGAAGTTCCAGGGGCTGATGGCCGCCACCACCCCCACCGGGTGCTTGAGCGTCAGGTGCCGTTTGCCGGGCACACTGTGGGGGATCACCTCGCCATAGGCCCGTTTCCCCTCTTCGGCGAACCACTCGAACGTGTCGGCCGAGTGCAACACTTCAGCCCGGGACTCGGCCAGGGGCTTGCCCTGTTCCAGGGTGAGGGTGCGAGCGATGGTTTCAACACGTTCCCGCATCAGCTCGGCGGTCTTTTTCAGGATCTTGGCCCGGTCCCAGGCGGTGAGTTTCATCCATCCCGGCAAGGCCCGGTGGGCCGCTTCCAAGGCCCGGCGCGTTTCTGCCCGGCCTCCGTAGGCCACTTCCTCGATGACCTCCTCGGTGGCCGGGTTAATCACGCCGAGGGTGCGGCCATCATCCGCGGCGCACCATTGCCCGTCGATGTACATGCGCTTGCCCGTGGCAGTGGCGGTCGCCATCGGTAGGCTCCTGCTATGATTCGTCAGTCACGACCGATCTGTTGACAACGGCATCGTCCCAAACCTCATTGTATCAGCGCGACCAGCCGCAAGCACCGACAGCACCCTCGGCGAGGTCGGCCCTCCGGATCGGCGCGGAGAGCGGAGGAGGTCGGCGGAGCGGGCAGCGGGCACGGCCGACGGCCGACTTAAACAGGCAGCTTCTCCCCGGTCCCGTGGTTCTGGGCGCTTTTCCACGCCGCTTCGATGAAGGCGACAATTTCCACCGTCACGGTGATGTCCACCGGGGCCTTGCGCGTGCTGAAGAATTCGACGATCTTCTTGAGCAGCTCTCGATAGATAAAGCTGGTTCCCACCGAGACGGCATGGACGCCCTGGTCGGTGAACGCGACGAAGCCAAAGGGGGTTTTTCCGCTCCGCAAGCCGCGGACGGTGGCGAGTCGGCCATCCTTCCATTGGCCCGTGGTCACGTCGGCACCTTGCTCGTGAGTACAGGTGAGGCGCAGGCAGCCGGGGCCCATCAGGGTGTAGAGCATCTCGACGGCGTGGATGCCGTAGTGAAACAGGCCGGGGTTGCCGTCGTGCAGCGAGGCCGGGCCGTAAGTCAGGGCGCCGAGGGTCTTCCCCTGCTTCAGAGAGGTGATCAAGTTCACCACCTCCGGGGCATATCGGAGCGATGAGGAACTGAACACCGACACGTTCTTCCGCGCCGCCAGCTCGACGATCCGCTGCGCATCGGCGGTGCTGCACGTGAAGGGCTTGTCGATCCAGCAAGGGATGCCGGCCTCCAAGAACGGCCGGGCGCGCTCCAGGTGGACGCTGCCCTGTTGCGACTCCACCATGATGCCGTCGATCTTGCCGATCATGTCGGTCGGCTTGTCTACCAGGGGGACACCGAGTTCCTGCATGGCACGGGTATAGCCGGGGATGCGCTCCGGCATGATCCTCGACTCGCCGGGACAAGCGACGACCACGCGGGCGCCCTCGACCCACTGGTCTTCGGTGATGCCTTTGTGGTTGAGCCGCTTCGTGAACTCCACGACGTGAGACGTGTCGAAATCAAGCATGCCGAGTCGGAGCATCGGATGGACCTCGCATGGCGGAAGACCAACGTCTGGCAGGGGCACAAGTGAGCCGGCCTTTTGTGGGCATGGGCGCCCGACCGGCACGATAACCGGCCGGAGCGACGTTGTCTATCCCTTGGCAGCCCAGAGGCCTGTCAGGGCACGGTCGCAGGCTGGGGCGAGGCGGTCGGCGAGCAGGGCCATGGCGATGGCCGTGATGGCACCGCCATACACGTCGAGCGTGTAATGGGCGCGCAGCGCCAGCACGGCGGCGGTCTCTAAGCAAACGAAGAACAGCCCCGCGACTGTGGCGCCGCGACCACCCCAGCGACCCAACTCAATGGCGCCGTACACCGCCAAGGCCGTGTGACCAGAAAAAAACAGGTCGTTGGCCACGTCGTAGGTCACCAGGAGGCTGGGGAACCCGGGATGCCTCCAGATGCCGCCGGGAGGCGGCGGCAAGGCACAAAGTCCCTGGATCAGCTGTCGGAGGGCAAAGACCAGAATCAGCCCCAACACCGGGCGGAAAGTCGGGCCGAGAATCCCCCGCAACAGGAGAAACAACCCCAGAACGTCGATCACTGCGGAGCTGACGATCAACAGGGTGTCGGCCTGGGCGGGGCGTTCGTGGAGCCAACGGTGGACCGGCTCCAGGGCCACCAAGATCTGGTCATGGCGGGAGAGATACTCGCTGGCCTTTTCCTGCTCCTCGGGGGCTGACAGCGTAGCTTTTCTGCCAATGAGCGATTGCGTCCAAAACCAGGCGACGAGGGCGAGGCCGACGATGATGCCGCGCAGCCACGGCGATGGGGGTGGACACGTCGGAACGTCAGGCGGCGTCATACGGGAATCCCCCGGGACGGGCGGCTCGCCGAGCATTATCCGGCCGACGCCCTGCGGAAGCAACACAACTGACTCAAACGAGGGAACTTTAGACGGCCGGGAACGGTACTCCGGCCAGGGGGCGTAGAAAGAACATCCGGAAGCGTGCCGGTCCCAGGGGGGCTCGGAACCCTGCGACGCTTCCGGAACGTTCGCTGCTTCAATGCCCTGAAGGGCCGGGCAATGATCTCCGCCGACAGGAAAACCGCGACGGAAACCACTCCGATCGATTCTTTGGCGATCGGGCCAATGATCTGGACCGATGTCGGTCCAACGACTGGAAAACCAGCGCCGCCCTCAGAAAGGATCCGCTCGGCAGCACCAGACCGGCAAGCCGAACACAGGGCGGCCAACTCATTGCTCGATGGCGTCCGCCATCGAAGCGTATCTTAGGAATTAGGCGTAGCGGGTGTCAAGCAGGAAAACGCTGATTTTTCCCAAATCGCTCGGTCTTCAGCGCCTCTCCTGCTGGAAACCCTGGCTCATCCACCGCGATGCCTTCCCTCGAGCCTCGATAGCTGGCGAAGCAGGTTTCTGTCTCCCACAGCTGCACTTCGACCACCGGAAATCCCTGCCCCGCTGCGTACTCGAAAATCAGCCGGGCGATGTTCTCCGCCGTGGGATTGAAGTCCACGACAACCACTGGTTCCCCTTGCTGCCGAAGATACGGCAACAACGGATCATCGCGGTGCAGAAGCATCTTGTGGTCGAGATGCTCGTCGATCCACGTTTGGACGACTTGCTTGATCCGAGTGAAATCGACGACCATCCCCAACTCATCAAGATGGGAGGCTTCTAACGTAATCACCGCCCGCCCGTTGTGACCGTGGAGGTAGCGGCACTTGCCGTCGTAGTTCAACAGCCGATGACCGTAACAGAAGTGGATTTCGCGGCTTACTCGGAACATGCCGACTCCTGGTCGTAAGCGGTGACATCGGCTCGGCCCGCGGCGCGGAAAGCCCGGCGGCGCTCGGCGCACTTGTTACACCGGCCGCAATGCCGCCCTTGGATAGGCCGCAAGCACGACAAGGTAAGTTCCAGAGGCACCCCGTCGGCCCGGCGGATGACCTCGGCTTTCGTCAAACCCGAGTAGGGCCGCAAGACCCGTACCCTCCCGCCGACCGCTTCATTGACCGCATCCTGATATGCGCAGAAGAAATGAGGCGTGGCATCGGGGAACGGGTTGGCGTGCAGGATGCCCAAGGCCAACGTGGGCACCTGTCGCAGGTGGCACCACAGCATGGCCTTGGCCAAAAGCAGCACGTTCCTCCCCGGCAAGAAGACGGCTTCATCCTCCGAATTCGCATCAGGCACGCCCTCACCGCTCAGGCTCCAATGCTCGCCATATAGATCGCCGACCGGCAGATCCAGGACGTGCAACTCCCGAAGGGCGGGCGTCTTGACCGCGGCCAGGAACCGATTCAGGAATGCCAGTTCGTGGTTTTCCCAGGCCAGCCCCGTGCGGACGTACAACGGATGGACCGCCGGCGAGCGTCGCAGCGCCTCCGCCACTAACACAGCACTATCCAGGCCCCCGCTGACGAGCACCGCCACGGGAGATTCGTCTGGGAAACTCATCACGGCTCATTGTAGTCGGCGCCGATCGGTGGACAACGAACCTGGGCGCAGCTGGCGGTTGGTCCCTATTGCCGGACAGCGTTGCATCGGATGCCTGCATTCTAGGCACGCGATAGGGGGCATCGCCGCGTTTCACCGGCGGGCCACAGACGCAACCCTCTGGCAACACGAGCCATGCATTAATCTTCCCCTCCCCAACGCGCCCTGGCACGTCGCTTGCCAAGGGGGTCAGCTCGACGGATTCGCCACTTGGCGAGCAGATGAGCGGCCTCGGAGAGGATCGCATCCATGCCTCGATTCTTGATCGGCCTCGTGCTCGGAATTTGCTGGCTGTCCGATGTCAATGCTGCGGCGCGGCACGTCGCGGCCGCCAGGGAGTCGCGCGGACTTTACGAACACTTTCCGGCAACGGCGCGTTCGACCGTGGTTCGTTCGGAGCGCCCGGAATTTGTGGTGACGGAGCAAACCGAGGTGCGGTTGGACGGTCGGCCTTGCAAGTACGCCGACATCCCCCCCAGTGCCGAGATCCTTTTCATGGAAATCAGCTCGAACCGCGACCGGACGATCCTCAAGATTCACTTTCGCAGTAAGAAGTGAAAACGAGCCACCCCCGGCCCGCTTGGCGGGCCCGGGGGTGGTCATGATAGTCGTGGCTTGGTGCTTGTCAGGGGTTCTTGGCCGTGACCTGAATCGTCACCGTTTCCCCCGCGCGGACGATAATGTGTCGGGGCTGAATGGCCTCAGCACCTCCGGCGACCTTAAAGCTGCGCACTTGGCCATCGGGGCCGCGGATGTCTACGACCACCGGGGCGGCCTGGGGTGGAGCGGCAACAGCCACCGTCACCGTGGTCGGTTGGCTCGGCTGAGCGACGGGGGCGAGTACAGGCCGGGATGGGGCCTTGGCGACCGCTGCCGGTGGCGCGGTTCGCTGCCGTTGCAAGATCCACTGGTACTGCTTCGCATTTGCAGGAGGTCCGGCCCAGATCACATTGGGCATCGTCAAGACGCCGCCAACCGCCGCAACCACGATAACTGCAAACAGGCGCGACAGCCTAGCTCGAGAGACGATCATCACGCACCTCCGATCGCGGCTCCTTGAGTCCGAAGGCCCGACCCTAACCGGGCTTGGCCTCACAGTGAGGACGTAGGCAACCCTGCGGCGCCCGCCGAGGGGCGTCCGCGCGGCAAGCTCCTGCCTGCGCACAACCTTCTCTGGATAAATTATCCGCCGGTTCACCCAATAGGGTCAAGTTCTGAGCAGCGTTTGTCGTGCCACATTCGTCACCGGGGGCGCAAACGCCCTCATAGCTTCACGCGCGCCTTTCCACCTCTGAGAAACGCACACGTCTTAGGGGATGCCACGGCCTTACGGGTTGGGCTGACGATGCTCTGAGTGCGCACCTTGCCCGGCTTGAGACGAACCGAAAAGGGGCCTGGACACCTGCATCCCTTGGCGAAGAACTTCGAGGCGGCCAATGACTGGTTGAGGTCGAGGTGCTTACTTCACGGCTGATCGTCACCCAAGCCGAGGACACTGTCCCAACGATGTCGCCCAGCCCGGGGTTCATGCTGGTCGTTGAGATAGATGTGATCGCCTTTCACACCGACGCGGGGAGCGGTGCAGAAGCGGACATGACCGCCAATATACAACACGTTCTGCCCACCCCGATGATTAACCGAAAGTTGACGCGCCCCCGCTCCTTCTCCCTCCCGGACCGGTTTGTCCGCCATCAGGGGAATGTGATTGTTCTCCGGGTCGGTCGGGTCGGAGCGCAAGGGATGATGACGCCCCTCGGCGTCACGGTAGCCGAGGGTATAAGCGTAACATCCTCCCAGCTGACGCGCCCGCTCCCGAAGCTCGTCCGGCGTCAATCCAGCGAGATTGCGCAAGAGTGTCGGGTCGTAGCGATAAGGCCCGTTGGCCGGGCAACTCGTGGAGACGTATTCCCCCGCGACCCCGGCCTCGTTGAGGATGGGAAGGTAAAGGCCGGCATAATTGCGGGTCGGCTCGTCGGTGATGGCGGGATATTCACCATGGTGCAGTCGGCTGTAGCTGGTCAGCACCACACTGAACTTCCGCAGGTTGTTGGCGCACTCGATTCGCCGGCTCTCGCCCTGCCATTGGACGACTTTCGGGACACCCAATCCAACGATAGCCACCAGCAGCACGGCGGCCACTAGGAGGTCCGGCCGACGCCAAATCGCGGGGGTCCGGGAGACCGGCACGGTGGCGACCGGGATAGGAATGGTAGTCAGTTCGCGGCAGCGGTACTCGGCGACCCGGGCCAAGGTGCGGACCGCTAAGCCGGGGGGTGGGTTGAAATCGCCCGAGTCGGCCGCCAATGGCTCCAAGGCCCGCCGCAGGAGTTCCAACTGCCGCTGGGCTTCCGGGTGGCTTTGAACATGGGCCTCCACACGCTGTTCCGCGTCCGGGTCAAGTGCCCTCAGGAGGTAGCCGACCAGGTCGATGTCCATGGCCTTATGCTTCTCCCAACGAAGGGGTCGCGCTCCACTCCTCTTGCAGCTTGTGTAAGGCGGCGTGGAGGCGCGATTTCACAGTCCCCACCGGAATACCCAGGATGTCGGCCACCTCGCGGTATTTCAGACCCTGATAGTACGCCAGGATGACGACCTGGCGGAGGGTGTCCGGCAGCTTGTCGATGCTGGCTCGGACGCGCTCACGGCGCTCCTCACCGTGCAGCTGCTCCAGCGGCCCCGGACTCGCCGTTTCGAGCACCTGCAACAGGTTGCGAATGTCCCCGTCGCCGGATTCCTGTTGCGACCGATCCAGGCTGAGGGCCTGATGCCGTCCTTGACGCCGCAGCGCATCAATCGCCTGGTGGGTCGCCATCGTGTACAGCCAAGGGCGAACCGGCCGACCCGGCTGATATTGGTCCGCTTTGATGTACAGCTGGAGGAACGTGTTCTGGAAGACGTCGTCGGCCAGGTGACTATCCCCCAGATAGCGCCGGAGGTAGCTGTACAACTCTCGCTCGTACCGCCGCACCAACACGCCGAACGCTTCGGTCTGACCCTGGTTGAACAGGGTCAACAATTCCTCGTCGGAACACGTGGTCAAAGGATCTGGCGGCGGCACGTCTCTGCCTGTACGTTGCTACGCGGCACTTGGCGGAACGGTTCACCCGGGCCAGGACCGGCAGGGGCGTTATCATCTCAGCCGAAATGTTCCTGGCTGTCAAGCACGGCGATCACTGGGGGCGAGTCGGTTGTAGGCCGAGAGAACCGGAGAGGGAAGAGGCTTCGCGGGGCCGCGTCAAGCACCCCGCTCGCCAGGGACGCGGCCTAGACGTGACCTCGCTCGTTCGTGTCCGCGCAGTCGGCCGCTAGGAGGCACGTCCGTTAGGTCATGCCCTCCAGCCAGGCCTCGCTCGCCCCATACCGCTCGCTCAATTGTCGCATCGTCTCCGGTTCGGGGTGCTGCCACAGGCCGCGTTCAGCTGCCTCCAACAGCCTTTCGATCATCGCCCGTTCTGCCCACGGATTGGCCTGTCGAAGGAAGCGCGCCACCGCTTGGTCGAGCAGGTACGTCTGGGCCAAGCGCTCATACATCCAATCGTCGAGCACGTCGGCGGTGGCATCGTAGCCGAAGAGGTAATCGACGGTGGCCGCCATCTCTACCGCGCCCTTGTAACCGTGGCGCATCACGCCGGCGAGCCACCGGGGGTTGACGACCCGCGCCCGGAAGACGCGATACGCCTCTTCGCGCAGGGTTCGCGCCTGGATCGCCTCGGGCCGACTGGTGTCGCTCAGATATGCCTCCGGTTGGGCGCCGGTCACTGCTCGAATGGCGGCGATCAGGCCGCCATGAAACTGAAAGTAATCATCGCTATCGAAAATGTCGTGTTCCCGGTTGTCCTGATTCTGGGCGACCACCTGCGTCTGCGCCAGACGCAGCCGAAAAGCGTCGCGCTCCTCGGCACCGTCGGCTTCCCCACGGCCGGTGTAGGCGTAGCTGCTCCAGGTGAGGTAGACGTTGGCCAGGTCGTCGAGCGATTGCCAGTTTCGGCCGTCGATCAGGGGCAGCAAGCCGGCGCCGTAGGCCCCGGGTTTGCTGCCAAAGACGCGCAGTCTGGCCCGGCGGCTGGCTTCTTCTAAGGTCACGGTTCGGCTCAAGACGGCCGTGTCGCGGGCGATGTGGGCACGAACGTAATTCCACTCCAGCGGCTCCTCCAGGCCGGCCACCAGCTCCACGGCGTCGTTGAGCAGCCGCACGAGACCGGGAAAGGCGTCGCGGAACAGGCCACTGATGCGGATGGTGACGTCGATGCGGGGGCGGCCAAGCTCGACCAGCGGCAGCGCCTCCAGGCCGACCACCCGCCGACCGGCCTCATCCCAGCGGGGCTTGACGCCCAGCAGGTACAGGACCTGGGCAATGTCGTCGCCCCCCGTCCGCATGTTGCTCGTTCCCCAGACGACCAGCGCCACACTTTCGGGATACACGCCGCACCGCTCGCGATGCCGTTCGAGCAGGGCGTTCGCCGCGGCGCAGCCCACCTGCCAAGCCGTGGGCGTGGGAATCGCCCGAACATCGAGCGAGTAGAAATTCCTGCCCGTGGGGAGGACATCGGCGGTGCCGCGCGTCGGCGCTCCGCTGGGACCAGGGGGCACGAAGCGGCCGGAAAGGGCCGCCAGCAGATGTGTCAGTTCGTCCGCGCAGCGTTGCAACCGCGGCCAGACGCTTTCCCAGAGAAAGGACAAGGTTGCTTTCGTCCGCACCACGGTGGCCGGCTTGCATCGCAAGATGGGATGGCGCTCGAAGGCGGCAACGGCCTCGGCCACCGAGGCTGTCGCCCGGCAACGCTGGACCAATTCCCGGGCCAGGCCGTGCAGCAGAGTCACCAGGCCGCCACTGTGTCGCGGCAGCGCCTCAGCCGAGAAGATCGACTCGGCGGTGGGCGCTACGGCGGAGAGCGCGGCCGCCGGGTCGCGGAGCAATGCCGCGTAGTCGAAACCAAGGTCCGTCGCCAAGGCCTTCGCC
Source organism: Gemmataceae bacterium (assembly GCA_025055215.1). Lineage (GTDB taxonomy): Bacteria > Planctomycetota > Planctomycetia > Gemmatales > Gemmataceae > JANWYO01. The sequence continues at coordinate 5,301 of JANWYO010000204.1, read as the reverse complement.
AGACCGAGCACCGGGCCGTTATCGACCCGCACCAGGGCAGCGAGCAGGTCCGTCAATTGCTCGCCGTCCGGCAACTGACCCAGGACGTGGAGTCCGTCCCGAATCTGGGCTTCCTTCAGCTCACACAGATAACCGTCGATCCGGCCCAAGAGCTCCGGCAGCTGTTCGGCCGACGGCGGCTGCTCCAGGTCGAAGTCCCGATGGAGCTGGGCATCCGCCACCAGCTGGCGGATGCGTTCCAGGACGAGCGGTGCCTTAGCGGGGTCCAGCCCCTGGACGGTGTGATACTCCTCGACGAGCGCCTCCAACTGCCGCAGCTCGCCGTAGGTGTCGGCATGGGTCATTGGCGGGATGAGATGATCGACAATCACCGCGGCGGTGCGACGCTTGGCCTGTGTTCCCTCGCCGGGGTTGTTGATGATGTACGGATAAACGTTCGGCAGGTCGTCGAGCACCGCCTCGGGATAACAGGTGGCGCTGAGGGCCACACTCTTCCCCGGAAGCCATTCAAGGTTCCCATGCTTGCCGAGGTGGACCACCGCGTCGGCCCCGAAACCGTCGCGGAGGGATCGGTAGAAAGCCGTGTAATACGGTGGCGGCGGCAGGTCCGGGCTGTGGTAGACCGCCGCCGGGTCCTGATCGTAACCTCGCGACGGCTGCACCGCGATCAACACGTTACCCAGGCGCAGACCGGGAGGACCATCGCCCTCAACAATGAGAGGACGCCGCGCGAACTCGGCATCGTTGACTGACAAGGCGATGACACGCTCGATCAGCTGCTGGCCGTCTGGGATCGGCTCGGGGCCGAGGTTGTAACCGGCATGGCGCAGGGCGACCAGCAACCGGTGCAGGCTGGCGGGGGTGTCGAGGCCGACGGCGTTGCCGACGCGGGCGTTCTTGCTCGGATAATTCGCCAGGATGATCGCCACCCGTTTGTGCGCGTTCGGCTTGTGCCGGAGCCGGGCCCAACGTTCCGCCAGGCAAGCGACGTGGTCGATGCGGTCGGCTCGCGGCTGGTAACGGACAATGTCCGTTTGCAGCCGCCCGTCATACGTCAGCGTGCTCTTGAAGGAGACGGCGGTGGTGATGATTCGGCCATCAAACTCGGGAAGGGCGACGTTCATGGCCAAATCGCGGGGCGACAGCCCCGCGATGTTGGCGGCCCAGACGTTTTCGGCGCTGGAGCAGAAGATGGCCTGGAGGACCGGCACGTCCAGGGAGGTGAGTCGGTCGGGCGCGGCCCCGTGGGTTCCTGAAGGGTCTTCAGGCCGTCTCCCGTGGGTGTGGAAGCTGGTGGTGCTGATGAGCACGTCGAGAGGCGGCAGCGGGACTGTCAGGGCGGAGGCCAAATCGGGACCGAAGACGCCGACGGCGTTCAATCCCCGGCCCTCGAGCGCGCCGAGGAGCGCGTCGATCGGTGCCAGGTTGCCGGTGGTCCAATGGGCGCGGTAGAAGGCCACAGCCGCCGTCGGGCGGCCGGGGCGGGCGAAACGTCGCTGCCACTCATCACGGTCCAGGGGGGCGGGGGCTTGGGGGTGATACAAGCCGACCTCGGGTCCGGGGACCGGGGCGCCCCAGCCGAAATGAGTGCCCAACAACTCGTCGGCGAGATAGCGCAGCATGGACACGGCGTTGTCCACGCCGCCGGCCGCACAATAGCGCAGCACCTGGTCGGCGACGGCCAATGGCACGGTGCCCAACGCCGCCAAGGCGGCGTCGGGCTGGTTGTCGCCGGGCAAGCACACAAAGGCGATGCGATGGGCCATCGCCAAAAGACGAATCGCCTCCAGGGCCTCCCGCCAGTATCCAAGCCCTCCCAACGCCCGGACGACGATGACGCGACCCTCCTGGAGCACATCGTCCAGATAAGCGTCGAAAACGCGCTGGTCGCGCAGCTTGTCGAGGTTGAGGGCGCGGATGCTGGGAAAGCCGGCGGGCAACCGCGCCGCCGCTGCCGACCAGGTTAGCAGTTCGGTATCAGCCGCCGTTAACAACACGATGTCAGCCGGGTCTTGGGCCACGGGCTGGAAGTCGGCCGGCTCATCGCGTCCGGGCCAGCGCTCAAAACGCAGGTGCTCCAACTCGGTCGGCAGAGGGGCCAGCGCCCCCTGCTCGCGGCAGCGCCGCGCCCACGCCAGGAGCACCGCGTAGTCCTCCCGCGTCGTCAGTCGGCCGTACCATACCTGCTCCTCCGGGGTGATGATGGTGCAGACGTTCGGCAGGTCGCACGGGCCCAGGCAGCCGGAGACGCTGAGTTGCACGCTTTTGTTCAGTCGCTCGGCTTTCCAGATCGGCTTCAACCAATCGAGCGGTACCGCGGGCAGACCACGATCGGTCTGCCCGCAGCAACAGCCCTGGCAGAGGACAATCTGGGCCAGGGGCCGACGCCGGGTCCGCAGCCGGGGGGCCCCTGTGTGCGGGAGCGGCAAGTCCGGGAGTTGGCCGAGGTAGTGCATGGAAAGGGGGCATCACGCAGGCCGGCGAGGGCCAGCCAGCCGGGATTCGAGATCGCGTCGCAACCGGTCGAAGACCCCGTCCCAATCACCGGGCCGGGGCTGACGAACCAGCCGCAGGGTTGGATACCAGGGACTGTCTTCCCGCTCCATCAGCCAACGCCAATCGGGATTGAACGGAAGCGCCACCCAAGTGGGCACGGCAAGAGCACCGGCCAGGTGCACCAGCGAGGTGTCCACCGAGATCACCAGGTCCACGTTGCGCAGGAAAGCCGCCTGATCGCGGAAATCAGGACAGACACGCTCGCCCCAATCCTCCACCGGGAAGCCAGCGTCGGGGAGTTGCTCCCGGCCGTGGCCCCATTGCAGGGCCAGGAGCCGAACGCCGGCAAGGGCCAGCGGACGGAAGCGCTCCAGACGGACGGAGCGGGCGCGGTCGTTCTGGTGGTGCGGGTTGCCTTGCCACGCGATGGCAACACGCAGCCCTCCAGGACCGCGATCCAGCTCCCGCTTCCACCACTGTTCCCGGCGAGGGTCGGCCTGCAAGTAGGGCACGGGTGCCGGGATGCTCTCCAGCCGCGTCCCCAGGAGGCGCGGCAGGCTGGTCAACGGGGCCATGACATCAAACGGTGGGGCTTCGGAAACATCGCCGACCACGTGCGTCAGCCCGGATCCTTCGCGCAAGAGGGGCACCAGCACCGGCTGCGCTTGGACCACGACCCGGGCCCCGCTCGCTTGGATTTGCTGGGCGAAGCGGACGAAATGGATGGTGTCGCCCAAGCCCTGCTCGGCGAAGGTCAGCAAGGTCCGACCCTTCAGCGGGGAACCGTCCCAGATCGGTTTGCCGGTCGCCGGCATGCTGATCCCGGGGCGTCGCCACCGCCATTCATACTCCTGCCAGCCGCGCTCGTAATCACCGTGCAACAGGAGGAACAGGCCCAATCCAATGTGTGCTGCCACGCAGTCCGGTTGGACCTCCAGGGCGCGTTGATACACCGTCAGGGCACTTTCCGCTCGGCCTTGCCGCTTGAGGATGACCGCGAGGTAACTCGTCAGCTCGGCGTTGTCGGGCTCCAGCCGCAGCGCTTCTTCGCAATACCGTTGCGCTTCGTCGAGTTCGCCGAGGACAATCAAGCCGATCGCCAGATTGGCCAAGGCTCGGGCGTACTGCGGGTTTAGGGCCACGGCCCGGCGGAAAGAGGCGACGGCCTCTTCGTAACGGTGCTGTTCAAAGCGAACACGACCCAGGCCGTTGTGGGCCTCGGCATAGTCCGGCTGAAGTCGAATGGCCCGCTCCAGGCAGGCAGCAGCTTCGTCGTAGCGTCGTTGGTCACTGTAGGCAACCGCGAGATTGTTCAACGCGTTCGGATAATCTGGATTGAGGCGCAGTGCCTCCTCAAAATGTGGGATCGCTTCCGGCCAGCGTCCCAGCTTGACGAGGGCCACTCCCAGGTTGTTGTGGACTTCCGGCTGATAAGGATTGAGGGCCAGGCTGTGGCGGAGAGCGATGGCCGCTTCGTTGTATTGCCGGAGGAACAGGCACGACTCACCCAGGAGGCGCCACGCCCCGACGTTGGCTGGTTCCGCCCGCACGATGCGATCGAGCATCATGGCTGCGGCCAGGTAATTGCCCGCCTGGTGGTGCTGGAAGGCTTCGGCCATTTCGGGATGCATGGGATTCGCCTCCACGTGCTGCCGTGGGTCGGGGCTTGTGGGGGAGCCGGTCGGTAACTTGGGGCAAGGGCAGAGCCGCGGGCAGTGCGGGCCGAGCGCCAAACCGCCAGCGTTACGCAGTGAGGGCGGAGTCGCGGGCGGAGCGAATAGCGTCACCGTGGGATTCCCCAACAAAACGGATCGTCGGCATCGAGCATCAGCGTGGCTTCGGCCGTGACGTACGCCGTGCCGCCAATCCGGGGAATCACTCGCCCGGCGGAATCGAGGCGATACGACGCCTCGAAAACGCTCCCGACAATGCTCTCTTGCCGCCAGATCTCCCCGGGCGCGAGCAGTCCGTCGGCGTGCAGACACGCTAGCTTGGCGCTGGTCCCGGTGCCGCACGGCGAACGGTCGTACGCCCCGCCTGGGCAGAGCACAAAATTGCGGCTGTTGGCCCCGGGGGTCCGCGGAGGGCCGAACAGTTCCACGTGGTCGATCTCCGCACCGTCGGCGCCAGTGATCCCGTGGCGGACCAACGCCCGGCGAATCCGCCGGGTGAAATCGATCAACCGCTCAACGTTGCTCATCTCAAGAATTTGGCCGTGGTCACTGACCAGAAAGAACCAGTTACCACCCCAGGCGATGTCGCCCCGGACTGTGCCCACCCCATCCACCGGCACCTCGACCTGCCGCGCGTGGCGGAAACTCGGCACGTTATCGACCCAAACACGATTCGGCTCTTGGTATTGGAACGACACGACGCCGACCGGCGTTTCAAGTCGATGGGTGCCCGCGCCGATACGGCCCAGGTGGGCGAGCGTCACGGCGACGCCGATCGTCCCATGGCCACACATCCCGATGGTGCCGACGTTGTTGAAAAAGATGACGCCGGTGGCACAGCCGGGGTCAGTCGGCTCGCACAGCAATGCCCCGACGATGCCGTCCCAGCCGCGCGGTTCGTGGATGACGGCGGTGCGGAAGCGGTCGTGGTCGCGGCAAAGCCGGGCCCGCCGCTCGGCGAGCGGGCCGCGGCCCAGGTCGGGGCCGCCGTCGAGCACGACGCGCGTCGGCTCACCGCCGGTGTGGGAGTCGATGACAACGATTCGGTGATACGCCTGCGGCATGGCTTTGGTCCGCGGGTTAATGCGGGGTCGAGCGGGAGGCGCGGCCCGGTGCGGCGTCCCCGGTTGCC
>JANWYO010000120.1 GCA_025055215.1 Gemmataceae bacterium | reverse complement strand
TGCCTGTTGAGGGGTGAAAGGCCAGCCCCGCTCGAGCATCCACGGCAACTGCTGGAGTTGTTGGGGCCGACTGCGGCTGGCCTCGACCCGGACGCGGAAGCGCGATTTCGCCGCTTCGCCGTGGAGTTGGACAACAGCACGGCCAACTATGCCCTGGCGTTGGCGGGCGCGGAGCGGCGGCGGGCCGAATTGGCCGACGCCGCCCGCCTCGCGGGCGTCGCCACCACCTTGGAATGGGTCGACCGGCAGCGGCAAAGCGACTCGACCTTCAGCCCGCTCGTCTTTTACGAGCAGTGGGTCGTCGATGGCCATCCGCTGCACCCGGGGGCCAAGATCAAGCTGGGGATGGGACCGGCCGACGTGATGCGCTACTCCCCCGAATGGGGGGCGTGCCCCGGGGTGCGGCTGGTGGCCGTGGCGCGGCATGCGTGCCGGGTCGTCGGGGCAACGCGATCGGCGGACTTGCTGGCCCGTCAGTATCCCGACCTCGGTGATCAGGTCCGGGCCGAGCTGACCCGACGCGGCCACGACCCGGAGCGGTTCGACTGGGTTCCGGCCCATCCGTGGCAGGTGGACCACACGCTGCCGCGGCTCCATGCCGACGCGATCGAACGCGGCGAGGTGGTGCCCTTGGAAGGCCCAACCATTGCTGCGGCGGCGCTGATGTCGGTGCGGACGCTCGCCCCGCGACAGTGCTGGGGCGAGGGGAAGCACCACATGAAGACAGCCCTCGCCGTGCAAACCACCGGCGCCGTGCGCACCGTCTCTCCGAACGCTGCCGAAAACGGGCCGGCGCTCTCTCGCGCGTTGGAGGAAGTCCGCCGACGCGAACAGGGCTTCGCTGGCCGCTTCGTCGTCTTGGCCGAGCCGATGGCGGTGTATTATCAGCCGAGCGCCGCCGAGTTATCACAGGAGCAGCGAGCCGAGCAGAGTAAGCACTTGGCGGCGGTGTTTCGCGTCAATCCGGAGGATTTCGTCGGGCCAGGGGAAGTGGCCCTGCCGGCGTCGGCGTTGGTGGCTGGCGCCCCCCTCGGCCAAGGGCCGATTTTGGGCGACTTTCTCGAACGGATGGGGCGTGGCGGCGGCCTGGTCGGCCGCCGCGACGCAGCAGGGACGTTCCTGAGGCGCTACGTCGAGGTGGCCTTGCCCCCCCTCTTAACCCTCATGGTCCGCTACGGCATCGGCCTGGAGGGCCACCTGCAAAACAGCATCGTCGTCTTCCGCGACGGTCAACCGGTGCGCCTCCTGGTCCGGGATTTTGGCGGCGTCCGCATCCTCCTGGGGCGGTTGCGGCGGCAGGGAATTAACCTGTCGCTGCTCCCTGGATCGGCCACCATTGCCGCCGACGTGGACGACCTGCGGAACAAGGTCTACTACGCCGTGTTCCAAAATCACCTCGGCGAGTTGATCGCCTGTCTCGCGGGATATGGGGGAGTGGAGGAGGGGGACCTGTGGTACGACGTCGCCCGGCAGTGCCAAGCGACGTTCCAGCGGCTGCGGGCAGACCCCGATATCGCCGCCGAGGCGGCGGCCGACGAGGAGGCCCTCTTCCAACCCTTCCTCGCCTTAAAGGCCATGACGACCATGCGCCTGCTGGGTGAGGTGACGCGCTATGCGTTCGCGCCCGTGCCCAACCCGTTGGTCAGCTTCACGAGGACGGCTTGAGGCATGGATGCTCCGGGAGAGACATCGGCGGCCTGCTGGCCCCGGCTGAGACCGGGGTGGCCGCACTACCAACTCTTCCTGCTCGGCAGCTTTGTCTCCTGGGTGGGTGATTGGATGGACCTGGCGGCCCTGAACTGGGTCGTCCTGGAGCGGACGGGTTCGGCGTTCAACCTGGGCGTTGTCAATGCCTGCCGCCTGGTGCCGGTGTTCGCGCTGAGCATCCCGGCAGGGATCCTCGCGGATCGCTATGATCGGCGGCGTCTTTTGATCGTCCTGCAAGGCGGCCTGATGGCGGCAACCGTGGTCGTGGCCGTGTTGGTGAGCTGTCAGGCGTCGTTCGGGCTGCTGCTGGGGGCGGTGCTGGTTCGCTCGGTGGTGGCGGCGATGGTACCGCCGGTGCGCAACGTGCTGGTGCCCGATCTGGTGCCGCCGCAAGCCCTGGCCCAGGCCATCAGCGGCCAGATGGCCGTCATGAACCTGTCGCGGATCGTCGGGCCGGCCATCGCCGGCTTCCTCTTGGCTCGGGTGTCCGCCGCCAGCGTCTTCTGGGTCAATAGCGGCAGTTTCGCCTTGGTGCTGGTGACTTCCTTCATGGTTCGCGTCGTCTCCCGGATCCCGCCGCGTCAAGAGGTCGGTTGGCGGGATCACGTTGTCGAGGCGGTCGGCTACCTGCGCCGGAGCCGGTCGGTCCAGGCCCTGTTGGCGCTGGCGGTGGTGCCGATGGTCTTCGGTTTTCCCTACACGGCGTTGATGCCGCTGTTTGCCCGGGAGTTGTGGGGGTTGGGGCCGGAGGGCTTCGGGGCACTGCTGGCTGCCTCGGGGGTGGGGGCGCTGCTGGGGGCGGCGTGGCTGTCGGTGGTTCGGCCGCCCACCCACCCCGGCCGCTGGCTGGTGGCGAGCGTGGTTGCCTTCGGCGCGGCCTTGGGAGCCTTCGCCCTGGTTCGCGGTGTCATCTGGGCCGTCATCGCCGTCTTCCTCGTCGGTTTCTTCAGCCAGGCGTACCGGACCATGAGTCGAATCACCCTGCAGGCCGAGGTGCCGCCCAACCTTCGCGGTCGGATCGTCGGCATCGCCCTGATGGATCGCGGCTTCATTCCCTTGGGGGCGCTGGTGTTGGGTGGGCTGGCCGATATCGTCGGCGCCTGTGGCGTCGGCGTGGTCATGGGGGCGGGATGCGTGGCCATCAGCCTCGGGGTGCTGGGATTGCAGCCGCAGCTGTGGCGTCTGAGCGGCGGGGAAGGAAGCTGGGGCCAACCGCAGAGCTGATCGGCGGCGGCCAGGCGATGCCTGGCCGCCGCCGGACCTTTGACCCGGCGCGGCGCTTGCCCCTGGCCACCACCCGGACGGCGTGCCAACACCGCAAATTTATATGCTATGGTTCCAATGCGTGTCGGACGGCAACCGCGGCGCGTTGCCAGACGACCAGCCGGGGCTCCGTTTGAGGCGAAGTCGAATTATTCGCTCGTGTTTGCATCCCGCCGATCTCTCGACTACGATGCTCAACGTCGACTCAGGAGGGTCGGCCGCTGAACTGTCGGACCTGGCACTTGATCCACAACATCCCACGCGCACATAAAGGGTTAGTCGTGAGTCAAGCCATGCCGTTGCGTCCCGGCTTGGAGCCGTTTCCCGGCCACCGACTGCGGCAGGTGCTCGGCCGGGGTGCGTTCAGCGAGGTTTGGGAAGCAGAGACGCCCAACGGCAGTCTGGTCGCCTTGAAGTTCATGCCTTGCGACAACGGCTTGGCAGCAGCCAAGGAAATCCGCTCGATCCAGGCCATCCGCCAGCTCAGCCATCCGAACTTGTTGCATATCGACCGGGTCTGGTCTCACCTGGGGTACATCGTAATTGCCATGGAGGTTGCCGATGGCAGCCTCCTCGACCTGGATCGGGCTTATGAGGAAGAGATCGGCGGTTTCATTCCGGCCGAGCAGCTTTGCCATTACTTCACCCAAGTGGCCGATGCCCTCGACTTTCTGAACACCCGCCAACACCTGGTCGAGGGCCGGCGGGTCGCCTTCCAACATTGCGACATCAAGCCGAGCAACTTGCTGTTGTTCGGTGACACCGTCAAGGTGGCGGATTACGGGCTGGCGTCGCCGACGACGGCGACTTTGAAATTCCACCGGCGGGCCGGCACGCTCGACTACGCCGCTCCGGAGGTGTTCCAGGGACGGCTCAGCGACTGGACCGACCAGTACGCTCTGGCGGTTTCCTACTGCCAGTTACGGGGCCGGCGATTGCCGTTCCGCGACACGCCGACCAGTTTCCAGCGGCACTACGTCCGTCCCGCCCCGGAACTCGACATGCTGCCGGAGCGGGAGCGGCCCATCGTGGCCCGGGCCTTGGCGCCCGTGCCGCAGGATCGCTGGCCAACCTGCCGCGAGTTCGTTGCCCAGCTGGCGCGCAGCCTCGTACAGTAAACTACCCGGGCGGTCGTAAGTCTTCGGGCCGGGGGTTGACCCGGTAACCGCAAGCGCCCCGCGGGTCGCGGCGACGATGCACGCTCCGTTTTTTTCCCTGGCCATGCGCTCGCCGAGCCGCCGCCAAACGTTCGAGTTGGCGGTGCTTGCCCACCTCGTGCTGGTGTGCGGTATGGCCTGGGTTGTCTCCCACCAGGGCAGCCGTGGCGCGGTCGTCTTGCTGGGCCAGTTCCTCCTGGTGGCCGGCATCGTTGAGGGGGCGCTGCTGCTCGGCTGGCGGCTGACACAGCTGCCGAAAAGCCAAGCGTTGGAGTTCCTCCTGGTCAGTCCCCTCCGGCCGCGGCGGGTGTTCCTGGCCGAGGCCGCCGTCGGCCTCGGCCGATTGACTCTCGTCACCCTCTCCGGCCTGCCGCTGCTCGTCCTCCTCAGGGTGGCGGGGGTGCGCGATGTCGTCGATTTGC
>JANWYO010000107.1 GCA_025055215.1 Gemmataceae bacterium | reverse complement strand
CGGCGGTCGGCACTGCCGACCGCCGCCGCAGCGGCCGCAGCACCCCCACCGCCAGCAGCGCCGCCAGCCAGTCGGCGGCGATCATCACGCTGAAGACCACGGTCCAATCCCCAGTCCAGGCCCGCAACGCATTGCCGCCCAGCACCAGCAGCGACGACGCCCCCTTGGCAGTGTACAGCAGCCCATAATTCGTCGAGGCAAACCGCCGACCGAACATGTCACCGCTCAGCGCCGGAAACAGGCTGAATACCGCCCCCCAGCCGAAAAAAGCCACGCCGCTCATGGCCACGAACATCGCCGGGCTGTCGCGAAACAGCAGCAGGAGAAGCAGCGCGCCCCCTTCCAGGCCAAACGCCAGGAAAATGGCCAGTTCCCGACCGATCCGGTCCGAAATCCAGCCGAAGACCGGCCGGGTCAGTCCTCCCATGATGCGGTCCAGCACCAGCGCCAGCTGGTACGCCGTGGTCCCGAAGATCAGCGCCTGGGCGACGCCGAAATCCTCGGCCATCGGCTTGAGCTGTCCTAGCATCAACAGCCCGGGAACGGCCCCGAGGGTCATCATCAGATACAGCAGCCAGAACGCGGGCGTTCGCAGCATGTCGACAGGGTCGGTGTCGCCGCGGGTCTGCAACACCGCGGGCGGGGCCACGGCCGGTACCTCGCCGACCCGGGGAAAGGCCATGATGGTGCCCGCAAGCATCACCACCAGCCCCTGTCCCAGACCGAACCAGAGAAACGCCGCCCGGTAGCCGTGACTCTGGATCACCCAGTCGATCGGCAGGATGGTGGCGGCGGAACCGGCGCCAAAGGCGGCGGCGGTCAGTCCGGCCGCCAGCCCGCGGCGATCAGGGAACCACTTCAGGGCGTTACCCATGCTGATGCCGTAAACGATCCCCGAGCCGCAGCCGCTGAGCACCTGCGCGAGGTTGAGGACCAGCAGCGAGGAGGTCGAGGCGTTGATGACCCAGGCGGCGGCGGCCAAGGCGCCCCCGGCCAAAAGCAGCCGCCGCGGGCCGAAACGCTCCGCCAGATAGGCTTCCAGCGGCACCAGGAGCGTTTGGGCCAGAATGAAGTAAAGGTTGAGCGCCGCCAGGACCTCCTCGCGTGTCCAGCCGTGCTCTTGCAACGGGCCGACGAACAGCGTCCAGGCGTACTGGAAGTTGGCCACGGCCACCATGCCGATGATGCCGACCGTCAGCTGGAGCCAACGGTTGCGGACCAGACGTCGGCGGGTGCCGGCCGTTGGGTCGTCCATGCCTCGTTTCCTCACCGGACGCGGTGCGGAGGGTCGTGGCTACTGCTGGTTCACGGCAGCGGCACTTCCCGTAGCTCCATCGGCCCGCCGCAGCATTCGCAGGCCATCTTCTCAAAGCGCTTGATGGCGCAGATGTCACACCAGTAATAGACCTCGTGCACCTGACCGCGGACGATGCTGTGCACCTGAAGTACCTGCAACAGCGGCGAACCGGGCAGCAGCCGGCCCGTCAAGCGCATCGGGCGATTCAGGAGGGCCGGGTCGGTGAAGAACATGCGGCTGCCGGCATCCTTGACGAGCGGGTAGAGGCGGCCATCGTCGGTGGCCAGGGCCAGCCAGACCGGGGCGGCGTCGGCATCGAGCTTGCCGCCGTGCTTTTCGACCCATTCGGCCAAGCGAACGACTTTCCCGGTGAACGTCTGCAACGGCGGGTCGCCGGGCGCGGCGGCGAGCATGACCGGACCGAGACCGACGAGTAAGGCCCAGCCGACACCCAAGCGACGAGCGAGAAGGATCGTCATGGTTGACCTCCGGCGGAGCAAGGGCGGGGTGGTCGCCGACCCTGCCTGGGCAGGGTTGGCGACCCGGCCACGACCTCGGGGGTGTGTTCGGTGCGGGACCGAGAGGGCCCGCTGTTGCGTACTCTACCCGCGCCAGGCTTCGTAGGCCAGCAGCAGGAGCAGTCCGCTCAGCGACATCACGATCCGGCAAGCGTTGAAGCGGAAGAGGACATCGCGGACGCTGAGGTTGCAGTATTCAAGGACCAGCCAAAAGCCGCTGTCAGCCGGCTGCGTGGCGAAGGTCACGCCGTTGGCCACGGCCAGCACCAGGAGTGTCTCCTGGCCGGGGAGGCTTTGCGCCAGGCCAGCCAGAACGGCGGAGGCGGTCAGCACCGCGGCGGTGGCGGAGCCGAGGGCCAGGCGCATCACCACCGCCACGCTGTAAGCGATGAGGACCGGCGAGAGCGGGAGGTCGCGGAAGAAGTCGGCGATGACCAGGCCAGCGCCGGAGTCTTGGATGACTTGCTTGAATGCCCCGGCGGCGCCAAACAAGAACAGCATGCCGCCCACCTCCTGGACGGCATCGTTGGCGACCTTGGCCAGCTGGGCGCGGTTCCGGCCCTGCCGAATGCCCAGCAGGGCGAAGGCCCCGCCAGTCGGCACCAGCAAGGCCATCGTCGGTTGCCCCAGGAAGAGGAGCCAATCACTGGCGGAATGGCGGAGGATGCCGAGCCAGGGGGGTAGCGACTCGGCCGCCACCAGCGGCCGAGTCAGGGCGGTGGGGAGTTGACCGAGGTCGCGGGCCAAGGTGGCGGCGAAGCCGAGCAGGCTGAGGAGCAGCGGTGCGGTGACGATCAGGGTGGCGAGGGCGAACGACGGCCGCCCTGAGCCGTCGGCTTCCGCCGATGGGGCAACCATCCCCCGCCCCGCCAAGTGCTCCGGCCGCACCACCATCTGCCGCCGCGCCCAGTACCGGCCCGGACCAAACCAGGCCGCCACCACCATCGGCACCCCCAACAGGCTGCCGAACACAATCGTCTCGATCATCACCCGACTCGCCGCCGCGCCTCCGAGGGCCTGCACCGCTCCCACGATACCCGGATGGGGCGGAATCAGCGAATGCGTCGCGCTGAGGCTGAACGTCAGCGGCAGCACAAAATACAACAGCGACTTACCGGTTTCCCGTTGCAGCTGCCACATGATCGGAATCAGGATCAGGAAGCCGACGTTAAACAAGACGGGAATGCCCACCAGGTAAGCCGCCACCAGAATGGCGAAGGAAGCCCGCTGGACGCCGAAAGCACTCAGCAACGTGCGGGCGATGACCTCGGCGGCACCGCTGACATCGAGCATCTTGCCGAGCATGGAGCCCAGCGCCAGGATGACGGCGACGTCCCGCATGATGTCGCCGATCCCTTTGCCCAGCGAGCTCACGACGCCGACCGGCGTTTGCCCCGCCGCCAGCCCCAGCCCGAGGCTGACCACCAGCAACGCCACAAACGCCTGCACCTGATACCGGACGATCAGCACCAGGAGGACAATCAGGGCAACAGCCGTACACAAGGCAGGCCAAGCGTGCATCGGCAATCCGGTCTGGTGGCAGGGGCTGCGGATGGTCTATGATTGCCGCAACACATTGACGAGGCGGACCCGCGCTGGTCGGAACGAGAGGAACCGATGCCCGCGCCGTTGACGGCTGCTCACTTGAACGATCCCGTCAGCCGGCACATGCGCCCGGTCACGTCGGCACTGCGGGTGACGCAGACCGTCGGCGAGGCCCTGGCGCACCTCCGGGAACACCCGCCGGAGGAACGCATCATTTACTTTTACGTGGTGGACGACCTGGGACAGCTGCACGGCGTCATCCCCACGCGGCGCCTGCTCCTCAGCCCACCGGAAAAGGCCCTGACCGACATCATGGTCCGCGATGTCATCGCCCTGCCCAGTGACGCCACGGTACTCGATGCCTGCGAATTCTTCATCCTGCACCGCTTCCTGGCCCTGCCGGTGGTGGACTCGGCCCGCCGACTGCTCGGGGCCGTCGACGTCGAGATGTACACCGATGAGATCAGCGACCTGAATGAACGCAACGACGACCTCTTCCAGCTCATCGGCGTCCACCTGGCGCAGGCCCGGCAACGCTCCGCCTGGGCCAACTTCCGCACCCGCTTTCCCTGGCTGATTTGCAACATCGTCGGCGGGACGTTGGCCGCCTTTCTCTCCGGGGTCTTCGCGGACGTCCTGCGAAACGCCGTGGCCCTGGCGCTGTTTATCCCCGTCGTCCTGTCGCTGGCCGAAAGCGTCAGCATCCAATCGGTCAGCCTGGCGCTTCAGGCGCTCCACGGCCAACAGCCGAGTTGGGCGTCGTTGCTGCGGCAGTTGCCGCGCGAGTTCGCGACCGGTGTCCTGCTGGGAACGGTCAGCGGGGCGTTGGTGGCGGGCGTGGCCCTGGCGTGGTTGCGCGGCCCGGGAGTGGCGGGGTGCATCCTGGCGGCCATTGGCGGCGGCGTGGCCGCCGCCGCCATCATCGGTCTGGCCCTGCCGGTCCTCCTCCGGCTGTTCCGCCTCGATCCCCAGGTGGCGGCCGGGCCGATCGCCCTGGCCGCGACCGATTTCATGACCTTGTTGCTCTACTTCAGCGTGGGACGCTGGCTGCTATACTAGCCGGCGTCCGCCCCCAGCCGCGGCGGGCCCCAGCACGAAGGCCTCGCTCAGGAAACCCAGTCATGCCGGAAAGCGTTCACCGCCCCGCGTGGTTGGCCAGCCTGGTCGCCACCACCGCCAGCGTCCTCGGGGCCGAACGGCACCCGCCGGCCCCGTACCAGGTGGGTCGATCGGTCGTCATGGCGCCCCACGGCATGGTGGCGACCAGCCAACCCTTGGCCGCCCAGGTCGGCCTCGACGTCCTCCGCCAAGGGGGGAACGCCATCGACGCCGCCATCGCCGCCAACGCCGCCATCGGCTTGACCGAGCCGATGTCCTGCGGCATCGGCGGCGACCTCTTCGCCCTCGTCTGGGACGCCAAGACGCAGAAACTCTACGGCCTGGACGCCAGCGGCCGGTCCCCGTACCGCGCGACCCGACAGTGGTTTCGAGAGCGCGGCTACGCGGAAATTCCCGAGACGGGGCCGCTCAGCTGGTCGGTGCCGGGCTGCGTCGACGGCTGGGAGCAGCTGCGGCAGCGTTTCGGCACGTGGAGTTTTGAGCGGCTGCTGGCGCCCGCGATCCGCTACGCCGAAGAGGGCTTCCCCGTAACGGAGGTCATCGCCGGCCACTGGCAGGCCGCCGAGGACGCTCTCCATCGCTACCCCGATGCCGCGAAGACCTACCTGATCGACGGCCGGGCACCTCGCCCGGGCGACGTTTTCCGCAATCCCTACCTCGCCGCCAGCTATCGGGAAATCGCCCGGGGCGGCCGCGACGCCTTCTACAAAGGGCGCCTGGCCCAGGAGATCGTCGCTTATTCGGACAAAGTCGGTGGCCTCTTTTCCCTCAAGGATTTTGCCGACCATGCGTCCCGCTGGGTCGAGCCGGTGTCCACGACCTATCGTGGCTACCAGGTGTGGGAGTTGCCGCCCCCCGGCCAAGGCATCGCTGCCTTGCAGATGCTCAACATTCTCGAAGCCTACGACCTGAAAGCGATGGGGCCGACGTCCGCCGACTATTGGCATCTGTTTCTCGAAGCGAAAAAGCTGGCCTACGCCGACCGGGCGCGCTACTACGCCGATCCCGAGTTCGGTCCGGTGCCGACTGCCGAACTGATCTCCAAACGCTATGCCGAAGCCCGCCGTCGGTTGATCCGCCCCGACAAGGCATTGACCGACGTGCCGGCGGGCGATCCGAAGCTCGGCCGGGGCGACACGATCTACTTGTGTGTCGTGGACAAGGACCGCAACTGCGTGTCGCTGATCCAGAGCAACTACTACGGCTTCGGCTCCGGGCACGTCGCCGGCAACACCGGCTTCGCCCTGCAAAACCGCGGCACCTTGTTCGCCCTCAGCGACACACACCCCAACCGCCTGGAACCGCACAAGCGACCCTTCCACACCATTATCCCGGCGATGGTCACGCGCGACGGCAAACCGTGGCTGGTTTATGGTGTCATGGGAGGCGACATGCAGCCGCAGGGCCACGTGCAGGTGTTGTGCAACCTGATCGATTTTGGCATGAACATCCAGCAGGCGGGCGAGGCGCCCCGCCTGCAACATTTCGGCTCGGCAACGCCCACGGGCCAGCCGGGCAGCCCGGACGGCGGCACCGTCGCGGCCGAGACCGGCATTCCCCCCGAAGTCATCAAGGAACTGGAGCGCCGCGGTCATCGGGTGGTCACGGGTCAACGCAACGGCGGCGGGTTTCAGGGGATCCTGATCGACCCCAAAACCAACATGCTGCACGGGGGGTCGGAATATCGGAAAGATGGCTGTGCGGTGGGATACTGAAGCGGCGACTCATGATCGATCGGTTCGCGCCGTGCGAGCGCGAACCGAATGAAGTCGGTTACTGTTTCTCGAAGTCCACCGAAAAGAGCCTAAACCCCCAAACGTTCTTGTCCGCGCCGAGTCGAAACACCAACTCCTGCTTGCCGAGGTGCTCGTCAGCGAGGGTAAACGCGTCGCCGTCGAGATGGCGAAGCGGGCACCGAAACTGGTTCCATTCCCAAACCAGCTGCTGCCGCTCCAGTCGAACCGTCGCCGTGCCGTAAGCCGGGTTGACATAGCTGCCGACATAAGCGGCCCAGGGCGACGACGCGGGCTTGCCCCGCTGCCGACGCTCCTCCAACTGGCGGTCGCGCTCCCGCAGTTGCCTGTCGAGTTTGCGACTCAGGTCGGCGTAGTAAGTATTCCAGTCTTGCGACGGCAGCCCCAGTAACAGGTCGATGAGGATGTTTGTCAGGGCGAGGTTCATGCGGGTGGCGTGCAGGTTGGCGAGGATGCCGATGCCAAACCGGGTCTGCGGCAAGAGGGTCAGCTGAGCGCGGTAGCCGTCGATGGCCCCGAGATGGCTGATGACCAGCTGGCCGCGATGATCCTGGATGACCCAGCCCAGGCCGTAGCTCATCTGATGGGTGTGGGGATTCATCGCTTTGGTGAGGTCGTCTAAGCGCATGACCATCTGCGGCGTGTGGGTTTCAGCGAGGGCGGCAGCAGAGAGGAGGCGTCGTCCGGCGAAGGTACCGTCACCCAGCTGGAAGCGCAGCCAGTTGGCGAGATGGCGGCCGCTGGCGTGGAGCGAGCCGGCCGGCTCCGGGTAGCGCATTCGATAGCCCGCCGTGGGCACCACCTTGCCCTCAGGGTCGTTGCGATGGGGTCTGGCCCATTCCGCCTTTTCCGCCTCGTCGGTCGTGAAGGCGACCCCGTTCATGTCCAGCGGCGCGACGAGGCGCTGCTGGACGAAATCCCGCCAACTGGTGCCCGCGGCGGCGGCCACCGCCAAGCCCGCCGCCGTGTACATCGTGCTCTGGTACTGGAAGGTCGAGCGAAACGAGTGACTCAACGGCAAGCGCCCGGCGCGGCGGACCGCTTCTTCCGGTCCCCAGGGTGCGTGGTACCACAGCGGTTCGTGCGGTCCCAGCCCGGTGCGGTGCGTCAACAGGTCGCGCAAGGTGACGTTGGCATCAGCCAACGGGTCGGAGAGGCGAAACCAGCCGAGGTGTTTTCGCACCGGATCGTCCCAGTGCATCTTGCCCTCATCCACGAGCAGGGCCACGGCCGTCGCCGTGAATGCCTTGGTACACGACGCCAGCGGGAAGAGCGTGTCCGGCGTCACCGGCTGCCTGTCGTCGAGGCTGCGAACGCCGAAGCCTTTGAGATAGAGCACACGGTCCCCCTGCACCACGACCACGACCGCCCCGGGGACCGACCAGGTGTGCAGGGTCTTTTCGATGAACTGATCCAGGGCAGGGTCGTTGAGTGTTTGGGCCCGCGTCGGCGCGATGGCCTGGAGCAGGCTGAGGACAACGACCGAGAGCCGAATTCGCATCGTGTGACACCGACGGCACGCACGGGAGGGCGGCCAAACGGAAACGAGGCTTGCAACCGGGCCAGTTGCAAGCCTCGCAGGTGGTGCCTGAATTACAGGTCCTCAGTAGCCATACGCGCCGCAGCTGCCGGCCATGCCGTTGAAGCCGCCCTTGACCAGGCCGCCGAAGTTGCCGCCGATGGGGAAGCCGCCGAACCCCTGACCCTGCACGGTAGGCAATCCTCCTTGGAACAAGCTTCCCACAAGCCCACCGAAGCCGCTGCCAATCTGGACCGGCAGCGTGGGAATGCCGCCGAGGATTTGCGGATTGACCATGATGCTGGGGCACTGGACGCTGTCAACGAAACCGGGGAGGAAAATTCGTTGCACCAGGGCCCCGGGGAAGACGCCTTGCGGCAAACTGCACGGGAAGAAGCCATTGGCACCGCCAATGCCGCCACCGAAGGTGGTGCTGGCAATGTTGGTGGCGCCACCAAGGAAGTTGCCGCCGCCACACCCAGCCGAAGCGCCCATGCCGGGGTTTAGTCCCCCAGTGCCTGCGCCCACCACATTGACGTTACCGGGAACGCAAACAATGTTGTTGCCACCAAACGGGCTGTTGTTCACGATGCAGGTGAAATTCGCATTCCCCGTGGCGTTACTGCCCGGGGGGACATACACCGCTCCCGGCACTCCCCCTTGCAACGCGAACGACGTTGTGACCCAGCCAGTGAACGCCCCGGGCAAGCGGGCACACAACGGGAGCGTGGCGATGTGCGTCACCGTGCCGTTGGGGAGGATGGTCGTCTGCAGGCTGCCGTTGTTCAACGGCGCCGGAGGGGGCACAATCAGCGGCCCCGGTCGCCGCTGCGCGTGGACGCCGCTCAAAACCAGTACGAGGACCGCCAATGACAATGTCAGACAAGCCCCCGTCTTCACCCATTGCCCGCGCGCCGTCATGGGACGTTCTCCCTGCGAGAATGCTTCAAACTTCGGACGCCGTTGGTGTCCCTGATTGCCCATGTATTAGTTTGATCTGCCCCCAAGCTCCGGTCAAGCAAGAATCGAACCTGTTCCGCGAACCTGGGCAGCGTCATCCGACTTACAAACGGCCCAGCACGGTAGACTTGCGCACGGGAGTTGTGTCTTTCCCGGAAGCAACGCGATGGCGGTGGCTTGTGGGCCGATTCGTCGGACGATGCCCGACTTGCCGGTCGTGTTGCCGGTCCTAACAACGGTTGAGCACGTCAGTCCTTGCGCAGCGCCGCGACGAGCGGTGCCCGCAACGTCTGGTTGGCGGCGGCCAACGCCGCCGCCAAGCCGACAGCGACGACCACCAGCAGCTGGCTCGCTAGCAGGAGCCAGTGGCCGGTGCCGGCGTGGCCGGTGGGGGCATGAGGCCAGACGGAGATCAGGGCGGTTGTCGTGCCGATGCCCAGCCCAAGGATGAGCAAAAAGCCGTTCTCCGCAACGACCAGCCAGCGCAGGTCGGCGTGGCGGTAGCCCACGGCCCGCAACAGGGCGAGTTCCCCGCGGCGTTCCCAAACGCTCCGCACCAACACGACCGCCAGTCCAAGGGTTCCCAGCAGAAGCCCCAAGCCGCCCAGCGCCTGGAATGTCGAGAGGTATGTGTTCTCCACCCGCAAATATGCCGACAACAGGTCGGCGCTCAGCAAAACCTCCACCCCGTGCCGCGCCAATACTCGAGTCAAGAGGTCCGCGACGGCCTGGGTCCGCTCCGGGGGCGTCTCGATCAGTAACAGGTGGTACCCTTCGTGACTCGGATAAAGCCGAAGAAAGTTTGCCTCGGCCATGACCAGGCCGCTCTGGAACACGCTGTCTTGCAGCAGCCCGGCAATCCGCAGCGTGGCCGGTTGGCCACGCTCGTCGGTCACGGTGATCGTGCCGCCGAGGTGTGTCTTGAGCATCCACTCGACGGTGTTTTTCTCCCCGAAGACCGGAATCGCCCCGTCAGGCTGCGGGGTGGTCAGCAGCTGCCAGGGGTTCGACGCTGGCTCGGCGGTGGCCACGAACCGGAAACCCCCGCGGTCGATGAGCGTCGGCGGCACACCGATGAGGCGTGGCCGGCGAGGCTGGTAGAGGTTCAGGCAGCTGGCATCGTCGCCGGCCCGAAGCCGAAGCCCGTAAAACCTCACGTCCCGCAGCTGGTTGTCGGCTTCCGCGGGAAAATTGAGTTCATCCCGCCCCCGGGGAGTGTTGAGGTCCTGGTAGATC
>JANWYO010000098.1 GCA_025055215.1 Gemmataceae bacterium | reverse complement strand
GGGGCGGGGGTGGGGGGGGGCCGCGCCGCCCTCCGCCCGGGGGGCGCCGCCGTCCGGGGGCGCCGCCAACGCTCGCCCCAGCCCCGGCGCGCTGCTCCTGTAGGCGCTGCACCACCACCCGCGTCCGCGCCGCCCAACTGTTGCCGGCGGCGACGGCCTGCCGCCGTCGCCGCCGCTCCGGCTCCCCCGCCCTGGCGCGGGCCGTGTCCAACGCCTCGGCCAGCTCCCACGCCGAGCCCACGATCATCACCTCGGGACAGGCCATGCACTCCGGCATGGCCGTGGTGATGACCGGCTTGTCCGCCGCCAGATACTCGTACAACTTCAGCGGCGAGGTCGCCAACGTGATGTCGTTGAGCCGGAACGGGATCAAAGCCACGTCCATCGCTCGGAGATAGCCCGGCAGCTGCTCGTAGCGCCGCGGGCCGATCCAGGCCACGTTCGGACAATCGAGCAGCGGCTGTCCCTTCAGGCTGCCGTCGTAATTGGGACCGATCAGCAGAAAGTTCCAGTCTGGCCGCCGCCGCGCGGTCTGCTCCAGGAGCGGGTAGTCGAACCAGTCCGCCAAGGCGCCGTAGTAGCCTGCCAACGGCTTGCCCGAGGCCCGCAGCCGAGCCAGGACCGCGTCTTGAGGAAACTCCGGAGCCGGCTGGGCAAACCGCTCGAACTCGACCGCGTTGGGCAGGTAGATGGCATCCGGTCGAACCCGCCGCGCTTCCTCGTGCAGCCGCCGGGCTACACTCGCCACGATCGTCGCTTCCCTCAGGGCCCGGCGGTGGTTGGCTCGGAGGAACCCCTGGTCGTACGGAAAGACGGCCAGGTCGTCGATCCAGTCATAGACGCAGCGAACGCCCGCCGGAAACAAGTCTCTGTGATGAAAGTTGTAGGGAAACGTCCACAAGACCGGGTCGGGAAGCTCCGCCAGGAGTTGGGGATCGCCCTTGTACAAAAAGAGGTTCGGCTCCAGTTCCTTCAGGCCAACGACAGCCTCCGCCGTTCCCGAACAATCGTAGACGACCAGATGCCCTTCCCGGGCCAGCTGCCGGGCGAGGTGCTGCGGTCGTTGAAAAAGATCGACGGTCCAGGGAATGGAGGGAACGAAGATAAACAGCTCGCGGTCGGGGCGGCGGGTTCGGCGAAGGGAGTCGAGCGGCGTCCGCAACTGCTGCCGCTCGTTGGAAGGGCAGCGGACCCGGCGCAGCGCGCGGGTGAGTCGGCGGGCCAGTCGGGCCCGTCGACTCCCTTCCGGGAGGAGGAACCGCCGAAGGCGGCGGAGCGTCTGAACGACCATCCAGGCCCGGCTGGCGTGCAAAGCCTGTAATTCCCTCTGCAGCTGCGCGGCCGCGGCGCGCTCCAGGCGGAGGCGTTCTACGGCCCGGTGGCAGAGGTCCGCCCACGTCGCGGGGGTGGGCGCGACGCTTTCCTCTCTCAGGACCTCCTGGATCAGCCCGGTTGCCGCCAGCTCGAGTCTGTTGGCCTCCGTCAAAAGATGGGACATGGATCGCCCTCTGAAAATAACAAGGATTTGATCATGAAACCGCGTTGCATGGCCGATTCCCAAGGAATAATCGGTCAACTCGGGAGGGGCTCCACAAATGAAAAAAACTTCCCCAGTCTGCCGGGTATTGGTGGTGTTGGGCACGCGGCCGGAGGCGATCAAGCTGGCGCCGCTGATCCGCCGGTTGGGGCAAACCTCGGGGACGAGCGTGGCCACTTGCCTAACCTCGCAGCACCGCGACCTGGTGCGACCTGTCCTGGAGTTTTTCGGCATTCGGCCCGAGTTTGACCTCGACATCATGGCCCCCGGACAGGCCCTGAGCGACGCAGCAAACCGGGTACTGCGCGGCGTGTCTCGGATCCTGGCCGAGCAAGCGTTTGATGTGGTGGTCGTCCAGGGGGACACAACGTCGGCCCTCTTCGGCGGTTTGGCGGCTTTCTACCGCCAAGTGCCGTTGGCCCACGTCGAGGCCGGGCTCCGCTCCGGCGACCTGAAGCGGCCGTTTCCCGAAGAAGCGCACCGCCGACTGCTGGACATTTTGGCCGACTACCTCTTCGCGCCGACCGTGACGGCGCGCAATCACTTGCTTCAGGAAGGGGCGGCGCCGGAGCGGATTTACGTCACCGGCAATACCGGAATCGACGCCCTTTTCCAGGCCCGACAGCTGCTTCACCGTCAACCGCGGCCCTTGCCAATCGACCTAGGGCCGGGAGAGAAGCTGGTGCTGTTGACCACCCATCGGCGTGAGAGTTTCGGCCAGCCCTTACGTGACATCCTGTCCGCGGTGCGCGACCTGACGCGGCACCGTCCCGAGGTGCGGGTCTTGTTTCCGGTGCATCCCAACCCGGAGGTGCGAGCGGCGGTGAGCGCTGTCTTGCGGGACTGTCCCCGAGTCCACGCGGTGGAGCCGCTGGACTATCCTGATTTTGTGCAGGCCATGCTCCAGGCCGACTTGATCCTGACGGATTCGGGCGGGATTCAGGAAGAGGCCCCGGCACTGGGAAAGCGCGTCCTCGTGTTGCGCGACACCACCGAACGCCCAGAGGGACTCGACGCCGGTCTTGCGGAACTCGTCGGCACCGACCGTTCGCACGTCCTGGTCCGGTGCCTCGCCTGCCTCGACAACCCGCAGGCCGCGGACGACACGTTCCACCAGCTTTATGGCGATGGCCGGGCCTGCGAGCGCATTGTGGCCGTGCTGACGGGTCAGGCGTCGGCGGCCGTCACGCGTCGGGCCGCCTGAGCTGGAGGAGACGGCATGGTTGCCGTGACCAGTGTTGGACGTTGCGGTCGGGCCGCGGCCTCCGTGGGCCGACGGACCGTGCTCTTTTTCGGCAACGTCCCCTATGAGACGTGTTGGCAGCGGCCGCAGCAGCTGGCCCGGGGCCTGGCGCGCCGGACACCGGTCCTGTACGTCAACCCCCACCGTTCGGTCGGGCATCGGTGGTTGCGCCGGCCTCTGGCCGTGGAGGCCTTGCCCGGGAAAGACGGGCCGCTCCAACTCTTGGAGCCTCCAGCGGGCTTTCCGCTGGCACGCACCCTGGGCTGGCTGCACCGACTCAACTGCCGCCGCACCTGGCGGTGCCTTTGTCGGCACTTTCCCCGTCCCTTGGCCCACAGCCTCCGTGCCGCGGTCGCCACCTTCCCCGACCAGTGGGAGCTGATCCGCCGGCTGCCGCCCGAGGTCCCGGTGGTGTACGACATCATGGACGATTTCATCCTTTTCCTGCGGCCCTGGCAGTGTCGGCGGTATGCGGCCATGCACGCGGCGCTGCTGAAGCGGGCCAACCTGGTGCTGACTTCCTCGCGAGTTCTCCACTGCCGACACCGCCACTTGGCGGGTCGGCTGGTCTACCTCGGCAACGGCGTCAGCGAGCAGCTTTGGCGGGCCTGCTCGGCGGTCGAGCCGGACCGTGAATTGCTGGCACTCCCTTCACCGCGCCTGGGCTATGTGGGGATGCTTTCCCACTGGATGGATTTCAAGGTGATTCGGGCGCTGGCAGCGGCATTTCCGCACGGCTCGATCGTGCTGGTCGGGCCGCGCGACCTGCCGGTGCCGCCCTTGCCGGCCAACGTCCACGTTTGCCCCGCCGTGCGGCAGGAGCGCTTGCCCGGGATCTTGCGGGCCTTCGATCTCGGCTTGATCCCCTTTGTCCGCAGTCCGGGCATCGATGCGGTCAACCCGGTCAAGCTTTATGAGTATCTCGCCGCCGGGCTGCCGGTGTTGGCGGCGGATTTTGCGGAGATGCGTGGTCACGCCCGCCATGCGGCCTTGTATTGCTCCCCGGCCGAGGCGGTGGCCCAGGCCCGCATGCTGCTAACGGGCCGACCGACGCCGCAGCTGGTGGACCAGCGGCGGGAGTATGCGGCGGCCCATACCTGGGAGCGCTTGGCGGACCGATTGTGGCGATTGCTTGGTGACGTGGATCGTCAAAGATGACCGGTCACCTCACGAACAATCGTTGGAGCTCGAGGCGCGCCGGCGTCCGCTGGCTGCTGGTGTGCGCGGCCTTGGCACTGGGAGTTGTCGGCCTGGAAGGCCGAGGCCGACGGCCGGGCGGCGCCCGGTCGCCGGCCACCGAGCACGCCTCGGCGCGGCACTGGGCCTTCGTGCCGCCGCAAATGCCCCGACTCCCCTCCGTGCAACAGGCTGACTGGCCGAGGAATCCCATCGATTACTTTATCCTCCAGCGCCTGGAGGCCGCGGGGCTCCGGCCCAGCCCCGAGGCCGACCGGACGACGCTCATTCGCCGGGTGACCCTCGATCTCACCGGCCTGCCCCCGACGCCCGAAGAAGTTGATGCTTTCCTGGCCGACACCCGGCCGCGGGCTTACGAACGCCTGGTGGTCCGGCTGCTGCAATCGCCGCGCTTCGGCGAGCACATGGCCCGTTACTGGCTTGATGCCGCCCGGTACGCCGACACCCACGGCCTGCACTCCGACGATTACAGTGCCGTCTGGCCGTATCGCGAATGGGTCATCACCGCTTTCAACCGCAACCTGCCGTTTGATCAGTTCCTGATCGAACAATTGGCTGGCGACCTCCTTCCCCACGCGACCCCGGAACAGCAAATCGCCACCGGGTTTCTCCGCTGCCACCTCTCTTCGACAGACGCCGCCTTGGCCGAAGAGGAGGTGCGCGTCGGCAACATGGTGGACATTACCGAGACGACGGCGGCGGTAACACTCGGGCTGACGTTCAGCTGTGCGCGCTGCCACGACCACAAATACGACCCGCTATCGATGCGGGACTACTACAGCTTCTACGCCTTTTTCAACAGCTTCGATGGTTCGCCCTACAACTTTCATCTGCCGGCGCCACCGCCCGCCGTCGCCGTGCCCTCGCCGCGGCAGCAACAGCGGGAACAGGAGTTGTACCAGCGTGGTGAGGCCCTCCGCCGCGAGATTGCGGCGGCGTGCGCCCGATGCCGCGACGACGTTGGGCCGGATCGTGGCGAGGTCGCTCCGCTGGCGGACCAACCCCGCGATTACGTCTGGTTCGACGACGAACTCCCCCGCTCAGCCCGCATCCTCCAGGACGGCGTCGCCGAAGACGAATGCCGCGTTGTGCGGCGGCCTGAGGGCCCGGTATTCAGCGGTGAAAGTGCTCTCCGCATCAAGTCGCGGGAGACTGGCCGCCACTACGTCATCCAGATTGATCCGCCCTTGGTGATTGGCCCGGGCGATCGGCTCTTCTGCTACGTCTATCTCGATCCCGACGACCCCCCGGCGCAGGTCATGCTCCAGTGGCGGACTCGGGACTTCGACCACCGTGCCTCCTGGGGTGAAGACCTTATTCCCCACACCGACGCCGGCCGGCCGACAATCCGCCACTTCGGTGCTTTGCCCAAGAGCGGCGAATGGGTGCGGCTGGAGGTGGCCGCCGAGGAAGTCGGTCTGGCACCGGGGGCGGTGGTGGATGGAATTGGTTTTGCCCAGTACGACGGCACCGTGTACTGGGACGCCACCGGCAGCCGGACGCGGCTGCCGGTGCACCAGCAGACGTTCGATACCCTGGCAGAGTGGCTGGCGGTGCAGCGGCGGCTGAACGGCGCCCGATTGCCGCCAGCCATTCGCGAACTCGCCCTGAAGCCCGACAACCAACGCACCCCGGAGCAGCGGCGGCAGCTGCGAGATTTCTTCCTACAACGGGCCTACCGCGGCAATCGAGAGGTGCTGGAACCCCTCCTCGCCCGGCTGGCAGAGCATGAGGACGCCGTGTCCCGGTTTTATGCCGAGCTGCCGCAGGCGCCGGTCTATCGGGACGCGGCCATGCCGCGGCCCACGTTCATCCTCCGCGGTGGTCAGTTTGACCGACGAGGATCCCGGGTTGAACCGGCGGTGCCGGCGTGCTTACCGCCCTTGCCAGCCGATGCGCCGCGCAACCGGCTCGGCCTGGCCCGCTGGCTGGTCAGCCCGCAGCAACCGTTGACCGCGCGGGTGATCGTCAACCGCTTCTGGCAGCAGTTTTTCGGCACCGGGCTGGTTCGCACCGTGGACGATTTCGGCCTCCGCGGGGAGCCGCCCAGCCATCCCGAGTTGCTCGATTGGCTTGCCTGCCGCTTCCAACGCGATGGTTGGAACGTCAAGCACCTCGTCTACTGGCTGGTGACGTCGGCGACCTATCGGCAAACGAGTCGGGCGTCGCCGGAAGCCCGGGCGCGCGACCCGGAGAATCGATTGCTGTCACGGGGCTCGCGGCTGCGGCTGGACGCCGAGGTGCTCCGCGACCAGGCGTTGTTTTGTGGCGGGTTGTTGGTCGAGGAGATCGGCGGACCGAGCGTGAAGCCGCCGCAGCCACCGGGACTATGGGAAGCGGTGGTGACGGCTAACAGCAACACAGGCCGCTTCGTCGCGGACGTTGGTCCGCAGAAGGTTTATCGTCGCAGCCTTTACACGTTCTGGAAGCGGACGGCCCCGCCGCCGCAGATGACGATCTTGGATGCACCGTCGCGGGAGACGTGCGTCTTTCGGCGGGAGCGGATGAACACGCCGCTCCAGGCGCTGGTGATGCTCAACGATCCGCAGTGGGTCGAGGCGGCGCGGGGCATGGCGGAGCGAGCTTGGGCGAAGGCAGAGTCGCAGCGCGAGCGTCTGGTGTGGCTTTTCCGCTTGGCGGTGGTGCGGCGGCCGGACGCCGCTGAGCTGGCCGAGCTGGAGGCTGCGTTAGGCGACCTGCGGCGCGCTTTTGAGCGGCGGCCGCCGGCCGCCGCTCAGCTGGTGGGCGTCGGCGAGCGGCCGGTGCGGGTCGCGGTGGAGCCGACCGAGTTGGCGGCCTGGACCATGCTTGCCCACCTGATCCTGAATCTCGACGAGGTCGTGACACGGGAATAGCGGCCGGGGGCCGACATGCATCCGATTTCGGCATACATCCAAGCGATGACGCGACGGCACTTTTTCCGGCGGGCGGGGCTGGGTCTGGGAGCGGCCGCCCTGGCGGTCCTGGGACCGCCGAGGGCGAAGGCCAACGGCCGCCAACCACCATCGCCCCATCACCCGCCCCGGGCCCAGCGCGCCATCTTCCTCTTCATGAACGGCGGCCCTTCGCAGCTCGACCTGTGGGACTATAAGCCCCAGATGGCCAACTGGTTCGGCAAAGACCTCCCCGACTCGGTACGCGACGGCCAGCGGCTGACGCTCATGACCGCCAACCAGCAACGCTTGCTCATCGCGCCGTCGATTTATCGTTTCGCGCGGCACGGCCGCAGCGGCACCTGGGTCAGCGAACTGTTGCCCTGGACGGCTCGGGTCGTCGATGAGCTATGCGTCATCAAGTCGCTCCAGACCGACGAGATCAACCACGACCCGGCGGTGACATTTCTGTGCACCGGTCATGCCATCCCGGGCCGCGCCAGCTTGGGCGCGTGGGTGAGCTACGGCCTGGGGAGCGAGAACGCCAATTTGCCGACGTTCGTGGTCATGACGCCGGTCGGCGCGGAGAAACTGGGCAACGGGCTGACCGCCCGCCTTTGGGGTGCAGGTTTTCTGCCCGGCAGGCATCAGGGCGTGCTGCTCCGCGCTCAGGGAGAACCGTTGTTGTTTCTGAGCAACCCGGCCGGCGTCGATGCCAGCACCCGGCGGCGGATGCTCGACAGCCTCGCCCACCTCAATGAGAAGCACTTCGCCGAGGTCGGCGATCCCGAGACCCTGACGCGCATCGCCCAGTACGAGCTGGCCTTCCGCATGCAAATGAGCGTGCCGCAGCTGGTCGATCTCTCGCGGGAACCGGCCCACGTCCGTGCCTTGTACGGCCCGGACGTCGACCGGCCGGGGACGTTCGCCGCCAGCTGCCTGCTGGCCCGCCGGCTGGTCGAGCAGGGCGTTCGCTTCGTGCAGATCTTCCATCGGGGCTGGGACAACCACCTGAACCTCCCCCGTCGTCTCCCCATCCAGTGCCAGGAAAGCGACCAGCCCTGCTACGGCCTGATCACCGATCTGAAGCAGCGCGGCTTGCTCGAAGAGACGCTCGTCATCTGGGCCGGGGAATTCGGCCGAACCATCTTTTGCCAGGGGACGCTGACGCCGCGGCAATACGGTCGCGAGCACCATCCGCGCTGCGCCGCCGCCTGGCTGGCAGGCGGCGGCATCCGTCCTGGGATCACCCACGGCGAAACGGATGACTTCAGCTTCAACGTTGTCCGTGATCCGGTCCACGTCCACGACCTACATGCCACCATCCTCCACTGCCTGGGGATCGACCACGAGCGCCTGACGTATCGCTACCAGGGTCTGGATGTGCGCCTGACGGGCGTCGAGCCGCGGCAGCCCGTTTGGCCCATCCTGCTCTGAGGCCATGCCTGCTGCCGGGGGAGGTGACGACACGCCGCGGCGCGATCCCGGGTGCCCTTGGGATTTCAGCGGCGCGACGGTGCAGCAGCGGACGGCGATCGATCGGTTCGGGCTGACGCGAGGAGGTGAGACGCTTGCGCGGCAGGCAGCGGGCGCGTAACGATAAATCATCGCGAAACGAGAAATCAGCGAGAAGAAACAAACCGCCGCTTGGAGTCCGCAACCCCACCCCAAACGATCGGTGCATGCCGCACTCCAATCCCCGTCGGCTTGACAGCGAGGAAACCGGCGTGCTACAAGACAGGCCGCGCACGCCGAGGCATCGATCGACGGACCGGTTTCCGCTCCCCAGGGATGGGGCCTGCCATGATTAAGCGTCGCAGCCAAATCCTGATCTTGTGGTTTTTGCTCTGGGACTTGGTCCTCACCGCGGCGGCCTGGGTCGGCGCCTACCATCTCCGCTTCCACAGCGGCTGGTTCCCGGTCCACAAGGAACAGCCCGAGTCCTTCCTTTGCTGGCGGCATGTCCCGCTCGTCCTGGTGCTCAGTGCCGTCGCGTACCACATCACCGGGCAATACACCATCCACCGACTGCGGCGCTTTCGGGAGGAAGTGGTGGCGGTCGTCAAAGGGACGCTGCTGTTGTCGCTGTTGGTGATGGCGACGATTTTTTTCCTGCACGATCCGTATGAATCCCGGGCGACGATGCTTCTGTTCACTGGCTTGACCGCCACGGCCCTGCTGGTGGCCCGTCGCTGCTCCTGGGCCGCCATCCGCCGGCTCCGGGCCAACGGCTTCAACCAGGCCCGGGCGATCATCGTCGGCACCGGCCGGGTTGCCCGCAAGACCGCCCGCGCCCTCCGCCATGCCAGCTGGATGGGCATCAAGAACCTTGGGTTCATCGAAGATCATCCCAACCGCTGGTGCAGCGACCTCGACATCCTCGGCACCATCAACGACCTGCCACAGCTCATCGAGAAGTACAAGGTGGCCCATGTCTTCATTTCGCTCCCCCTGAACCGCTTCCACGAAGTCCGCCGCGTTTACGATGTCCTGTCCCGCTCCCTGGTCGAAGTCCACCTGATCGCCGACGTCCCCAACCTCGCGGGCCTGTCGTTGACCACGAGCAACCTCGACGGCCTGCCGGTGATCGGCCTGCGGGAGAGCCCTCACTTCGGGCTGAACATCGTCATCAAACGCTTCATGGACATCGTCCTGTCGCTGATCGCTCTGATCCTTCTCTCTCCCGTCATGCTCGTGGTGGCGATCCTCATCAAGATCCTGACTCCCGGGCCGATCTTTTATCGGCAGGAACGCTGCGGCCTCAACGGTCGCACGTTTCAGATGCTCAAATTCCGCACCATGCGGGTGGATGCCGAGAAGGAGACCGGGCCGGTGTGGGCACGGGAGAACGACCCGCGGCGGACCCGGCTGGGGGCCTTCCTCCGCAGCACCAGCCTCGATGAATTGCCGCAACTTATCAACGTGCTCAAGGGGGACATGAGCCTGGTCGGTCCGCGGCCAGAGCGGCCGGTGTTCATCCAGAAATTTGCCCAGACAATCCCCAATTACATGGTACGGCATTGTGTCAAGGCGGGGATCACCGGCTGGGCCCAGGTCCACGGTTGGCGGGGCAATACCTCGCTCCGCAAGCGCCTCGAATACGACCTGTACTACATCACTCACTGGACGCCGATGCTCGACCTGCGCATCCTGTGGATGACGCTGTTCCGCGGTTTCCGGCACCGCAATGCTTATTGAGTTGAGCGGAGCGGTCGCTTGTTTCCCGGGTGCCGGTCGAATGGGGCCCCCCGGCGCAGCAGAGACGGTCGAGCAGGTGCCTGGCG
>JANWYO010000076.1 GCA_025055215.1 Gemmataceae bacterium | reverse complement strand
CTGTCCCGGGGGACAGGCGGCGACGGCGCGAAATCGCTGACCTCAAGGCCACGCGCTCCTATTCCGCAACCTATTCCGGGGGAACGGGCGGCCACGGATCGGCGTTATTCTACCGGAATGGGATTGGCCGGCAGCCGGGCGACAGCATCGGGTCCCACGCTGGATCGTTGGCTCGCGACCAGGTTAAGTGCCGGCACCAGCGGGCGTCGTCGCGGTGGGGGAAGTCGCTGCGGAAGTGAACGCCGCGGGATTCCTCCCGCAGCAGGGCGGCGCGGATCATGAGGCGGGCGATGGTGAGGAGGTTTTGCAATTCCCACCCGGGGCGAGAGGTAAACTGTCGGGCCAGGGCGTAGCGGCACCAGAAATCGACGGTCTGGGCGGCTTCCTCCAGGCCGGCGCGGTCGCGGACGACGCCCATCCGGCGGACCATGAGGCTACGGAGCGAATTGGTGACATCGGCCACGTCGAGGTCGTCGGCTGGCTCGGGAGTGGGGGGATTGGCCAGGGGCGGGATGCGGAAGTCGTTGGGCTGACCGGCCGCCGCGGCGGCGGCCCCGCGGCCGCACGCCGCACCAAAGACTAACCCCTCCAGCAGGCTGTTCGAGGCCAGACGGTTGGCCCCGTGCAAGCCGCTGCTGGTGACTTCGCCGGCGGCCCACAAACCGGGCAAGGTCGTCTGACCGCGGGCATCGACGCTCACGCCGCCGATCATGTAGTGGGCCCCGGGACGCACCGGGATGCGGTCGCGGGTGATGTCGAGGCCAAAGCCGCGGCAGACCCGGGCGATGCCTGGAAAGCGCTGCCGCACACGCTCGGGATCCAGATGCGACAGGTCGAGGTAGACGCTCGGGTGTTGCGTCCGCTCCATGCGACGCACAATCGCTCGGGCGACGACGTCCCGCGGCGCCAACTCGGCCTGGGGGTCTTCCTCGAGCATGAAGCGGACGCCGTCCTTGTCCCGCAGGTACGCGCCTTCGCCGCGGACAGCCTCGCTGATGAGATAGCGACTGGAGCCGGCGACGTAGAGGACCGTGGGGTGGAACTGCATGAAGTCCATGTCGCGCAGCTCGGCGCCGGCCCGGTAGGCCGCCGCCATGCCGTCGCCGGTGGCGACGGGTGGGTTGGTGGTTTCGCGGTAGACCATGCCCGCCCCGCCAGAGGCCAGGATCGTCTGCTTGGCCCAGATCAGCAGCGGGCCGCGCACCGGATGAGCGACGACCGCGCCACGACACCGGCCGTCGTCGGTCAAGAGGTCGAGGGTGAAGGTGTTGTCCCAAAGGGTGACGTTCGGCGCCTGGCGGGCGCGGGCGATGATGGCCCGCATGACTTCGTAACCGGTGGCGTCGCCCAGGGCATGGACGATGCGGCGATGACTGTGACCTCCCTCGCGGGTCAAGGCGAGTTGGCCATCTTCCAGGTCGAAGCGGGTACCCCAATCGATCAGCTGCTGGATGTGCTCGGGGGCTTCGCGAACGACCAGTTCGACGACCTCGGGGTCGCACAAGCCGCCGCCGGCGCGGAGCGTATCTTCGATGTGGTTCTCAAAACGATCCTCGGGGGAGAGGACTCCGGCAATCCCGCCCTGGGCGTAGGCGCTGTTGCTCTGCTGGATGCTGTCCTTGGTGACGACGAGCACCTCAAGCGCCGGAGGCACCTCCAGAGCGGCCCGCAAGCCGGCAATGCCGGCGCCGATCACCAGAATGTCGGTGAAGCGGTGCGGCGTCTGCTTCGGACCGAAGGGGATCAGGTAGCGGTGCATGCGCCCTGGGCACTCGCCTGGTCAAAACCATTGCCGCCGAACGTCCAGAAAAATCACCAACGCCATCAGCGACAGGATCACAACCAGCCCGACGACCGTGGCATAGCGGAGGACCTGCTCCGAGGGCGGCCGGCCACGGAGCTTCTCGTATACCAGGAAGAGCATATGGCCCCCGTCCAGCACGGGGATCGGCAGGAAGTTGACCACGGCCAAATTGACGCTGATGAACCCGATGAAAAAGATGAACGACGCCAGGTCCATCGTGGCCGAGTCGTAGGCCAGCGAAGCGATCATGATCGGCCCGCCGAAATTGTTCAATGACACCCGCCGGGTCAGGGCGGCCGCCAAGTGCCGATAAATGAGCTGGATGGACGTGGCCGTTCGCGTCAGCCCCATGCCGATGGCCTGGAACACGCCCTCGGCCCTTTGCACGCGGCGATCGACTTGAAACACCAAGCCGCGGTCGTCCAGCGGCCAAGTGGGATCGGCCACCATCTCCAACGAAACCTCGACCGCTTCGTTACCCCGCTCGAGGCGAAGGTCCATTCGCTTGCCATCGACCAACTGCATCACGTGAGCGACGTACGCCCATTGGTCG
The DNA here is from genome assembly GCA_025055215.1 of Gemmataceae bacterium. Lineage (GTDB taxonomy): Bacteria > Planctomycetota > Planctomycetia > Gemmatales > Gemmataceae > JANWYO01. Next base: position 13,776 of record JANWYO010000076.1, on the reverse strand, counting down.
GCGTCGCGCCGCCGTTTGGGATCGGCGGTTTCGTCGAGCCTGGTCCAGCGCTTGGCCGGCTCCTCGGCCTCGCCCGTTGGCTTGGCATGGTAGAAGCGCACCGCCTTGATAACGTCGCCGGGCTGCAAGGGGAACGGTTCCTCAGTGCTCAGCAGCCGGGCCTTGGCGGCCGGCGAATTCGGCTTGACGGCCTCGATAGTGTTTTCCACCCGGTAAGCGATGTTAAGCCCCGCAATCGGCAGCGGGGCGTGCAGACCCAGCGGGGCAGCATCGTCATGCGGTCGGCCGGCGTCCCATGTCTGCCGCACCGTCACCGGCTCGTTTTCCTTGTGCGTCACCGGATTGGGTCGGAGCACCGTGAGGGTCACCACCTTGGGTCGGTCCGGCGGCAGACTCGCCGCCCACCGCGCCAACTCGTAGGGCAGCTTGAGCGGATCCAGGTCGTCTTCGATCACGTCGGCAGCCGGCGTCGCCGGCCGGCTGGTGGTCCAGCGGATGGTGCGGCCGTCTGCGTCGGTCACTTCGACCTGGGTGATGCGGTCACCGATCTGCAAATCCGGCATTCGGCCGCTGGAATCCGGGCGAACGGCGGCGATTTTACCCATGCGCATGCGCGTCCCGAGGGTACGATGGAACTCGGGAGGCACGCGGATATCGACCTCTGTGGGCGGACCGCCCTCGGAGGGAGTTCGGAGGACACGGATGACCACGGGCTGGCCGGCCAGAAGGCGCATGCGCTTTTGGAACTCGAAGAAATCCCGGGCGTCGCTGCCGGGACGGCGCGGGTCAGGCGGGAGCGGGGTGACTTCGCCGGGCCGGGCCGGGTCGGTGGTGGCGATGATGCGGTCGCCGAAGGTAAAGGGGGGTTGGGCGGCGGCGGCCGCGCTGCCGATGCTCACCGGGGCTTTCCGTTCCCGCAGCTGCCGCTTCTCCGCCAGGGTCAACGACTCCGCCGGACGGACGCCGATGACCGGCTTGTCGTCGTCCTCGTCGCGCCGCGGCTCGATGACGGTTTCGATCGGCTGGCGTCCCGGCCAACCGTAGACCAGCGGCAGCTTGGCATCGCGGCCGGAGAGGACGACGGCCACTTGCAGGTCATCGAAATACGGGTCCTCGATGTTGCCGATCCGGTAAATCTGGTGGCCGCTTTGCAGTCCTTCCTTCCAGGCCGGCGTGCCCGCGACGACTTGGCCGACAATCGCCGTGGGCCGCTTCACCCCGGCGGTCATGTACACCAGGATGAAGCAGACGAAGCCGAGAATCACGTTCATGATCACGCCGGCCGAGATGATGGCCATCCGTTGCCAGACCGGCTTTTTGCGGAACGAGCGTGGATCGTCCTCTTCCTCGTCGTTCTCCGTCCCTTCGCCGACCATCTTGACGTAACCGCCGAGGGGAAACCACGCCAGCATGTAGGTAGTTTCGCCCCAGCGGAATTGGCAGCCGGGAATGGCGGGCCCGAAGCCGATGCTGAAGGTCTCGACGTGGACATCACACCATTTGGCGACGAGGAAATGGCCGAGTTCATGGATGAAGATGACGAAGCCCAGACCGAGGGCGACCAGGCCCCAGATTTTGGTTTCCTCGATGACGGATTGCAGGCCATAGCGCGCCAGCAACCACGCATACAAGGCGACAAGGGCCGCGAGAAACAGCCAAGGGGAGGAGCGGCGGCCGGCCGGCTCGGCTGGCTTCGCCGCCGGCGTCACCTCGCGGGGCTGATCCGGGAGTTCTTGATCGTCCAACGCTCTACCTCCTGTCGCGCCCAACGGTCCAAGGCCAATAACTCGGCCAGCGTCGGCCGGGCGCTGAAATGGTGGTTCTCCAACACCGCCCGGCAAACGCGGGGGATGTCGAGGAAGGCCAGGCTGCCGGCCAGGAAGCGGCTGACGGCCGCTTCGTTGGCGGCATTTAACACCGCCCCGCAGGTGCCGCCGCGGCGGGCGACCTCATACCCCAATTCTAGGGCGGGAAACGTCTCGTAGTCCGGCTGCTCGAAGTGCCACGCCGACAGGCTGCCCCAATCGAGCCGTCGCGCCGGCCCGCAAAGGCGTTCGGGGTAGGTGAGGGCATACTGGATCGGCAGCCGCATGTCCGGCGGCGACAACTGGGCCAGGATGGAACCGTCCGTGAATTCGACGAAGGAATGGATGACCGATTCCGGGTGGATGACGACGTCGATGCGCTCGGGCGGCAGGTCGAACAGCCACCGGGCCTCGATGATTTCCAGGGCCTTGTTCATCAAGGTGGCGGAATCGACGGTAATTTTCGGGCCCATGCGCCAGGTGGGATGGCAAAGCGCCTGTTCCGGGGTGACGGCCGTCAGCTCGGCGGCGGCTCTGCCCCGGAACGGCCCCCCGCTGGCAGTCAGGACAATCCGTTCCACCTCGGAGCGGCGGCCACCCGCCAGCGCCTGAAAGATGGCACTGTGCTCGCTATCGACGGGCAAGACCCGGGCCTGGCGTTGCGCCGCCAACTCCATGACGAGGGGCCCGGCCATCACCAGGGTCTCTTTGTTGGCCACCGCCACTGTCTTCCCGGCTTGCAGGGCCGCCCAGGTGCCAGTGAGTCCGGCTGCGCCCACGATGGCCGTCACGACGATGTCGACGTCGTCGTCCGTGACCATGGTGGCAATCCCGTCGTCGCCGGCGAGCAGCTGCGTCTCCGGCGGCAGCAGACGACGGTCGCACCGTTCCAAGGCGGCGGGGTCGGTCAAGGTCACCCATCGGGGACGGTGTTGACGGCCTTGGGCGAACAGCACATCCCATCGGGCATGGGCGCTGAGACCGGCGGCGGACAGGCGGTGCTCCAGATGGGCGATGACCTCAAGGCAGGCGGTACCGATCGACCCGGTGGAGCCGAGGACGACGACCCGGCGACGAGACGAATTCGACGAACAGGGGGACTTGACCACCACCCGTTACCCGTTGTGGTCTGACGGTTCGAGGACATCCTAGGTGTCCGCCACCCGTCGCGCGTGCCGGCAGGGGCCATCGGAGAAGGCACACGGCGGCGACATCGGGCCGGGGCATCAGCCGCCAGGATAATACTTTTGGAACAACACCCAGGCAAGCACGCCGACAGCGACGACGAGGAGCACAAAAACGATGGGGCCGAAACGGCCGCCGAGGAAGGAGCCTTCATCCGCTTCGACACCGCCGGGGATGACGCGCTTGCCCGGGGATCCCGGCCCGGTGCCGCCGCCCCGGAGCGATTCCCGGCTCGGCAGCGGCGAAGTCCCGGACATGGTCGCCGGCGCCGGCGCCGCCCCTCGTTGGCCGTTGTCCACGTTTCGTGCCGGCGCGACCATCGCTTCCGGCCCCCGCACTGGCTTCTTCTTGGCCAGCGGCGTGCTCGGTGCGAACGGCCGCAGAGCCTCCATGACCTCATCCGCCCCGGCAAAGCGGGCTTCAGGGTTTTTCTCCATCAGCCGCTCGACGACCGCGGCCAGTTCCGGCGGCACGTCCGGGTTCAGCTCGCGGAGAGGGGTCGGCTGTTTCATCTGGTGCGCCATCATCTTCTCGACGGCGCTCATGTTGGGGAAGGGATACCGCCCCGCCAGGCAATAATACAGGACGCACCCGAGGCTATACTGATCGCCGGCCGGTGTTCGGTTGGTCGGCTCCATGATGCTCTCGGGGCTGGCGCAGTCCAGCCCGCTGGTCAACGTGTTCGCCGTGGACATTGTGTCTACCAGCGACTCTCCCTCATTCTCCGCCAGCAGCGACCCGATGCCGAAATCCAGGATGTGGACCTGATGGTCCGAGGACACCATGACGTTCGACGGCTTCAACAAGCCGTGGAAGACGCCATGTTGGTGGCAGACGTTCAACCCGGCGGCGATTTGTAAGCCGTAATTCGCCGTCAGTTCCGGCGCCAGTTTGCCTTCTCGCTGGACGATCGCTTCGAGGGTCTCCCCTTCTTCGACGAAGGGCCAGACGAGGTAATGCAGGCCGCCGGCCGTGCCCACGTCCAGGAACGGCACCACGGCCGGGTGTTGGAACTGCTCGAAGGCCCGGACTTGCCGCCGCGCCAGCCGGACGTTCCACATGCTCCGCCGCGGAAGGACCTTGACGGCATACCACCGTTTGTCCGTTTTGGAGATTGCCTTGTAGACCGTACCCATGCTGCCGGTGCCGATGGCGTCGGTCAGCGTGTAGGGCCCCAGCACCAGCCCTTGCGTCTTACCCTGAAGGATGCGTTCGGCCTGGAACGGAGTCAGGATCTGTTGCGAAACCAGATAGTCGGCCAACGCCGGAGGCTCGGCACCCGGGTTCCGCCGCAGGAATTCACCGACGATCTGATCCAGTCGGCCGCGATCAATGAGATTGCTTCGCCGAAGGTCCCACACGAACCATTCGCACGCTCCCAGGTCGGTGGTCGCCATGTTGAAGGCATCCCTCAAACGAATCCAGGGCACATGGACCGATGTGCCACCTTCGGTGCTTCCCCCAGCTAGTATAACAGGTAGGCCTGCCGGCAGGCGATAGGTGCGCCATCCCCGCGACGTGGGCGTTCCCAAAGAGGCACGCTGCGGGCTTTACCGCTTCTGTCCGGCGGGCGTTGCCCTGACGGGAAGGGCCTTGGCCTTTAGGACTAGGTCAAAGAGCGGTCGTTCCAACGCCGCCCGGCGCCCCGATTAGGGTCCGATTCTAAACGGGTTTGCCCGCCGCTGCAAAGGAAAATCAGATGCAGTTTTGACCGGTTGCCGGGCCGGGTGGCCCCCGAGAGGCCGACCGGTTTGCGTGGCGGGGCGGCCTCGCGCCTTAACGTCCAGGCTACTTGAGATATTCGTCGGGAATCCGCATGATCGGCTTGATCGCGATGTTGCGGAAAAACACCTCTGCCCCTTCCGATTGGAGCTGAATTCGGCCCCGGGTTAGCGGAATTTCCTTACCATCAAGTCGGCCCCGGGGGTTGGTCAGGACGAGGTTCGTCTTGCCATTGACCGCATGAACGCAGGTGCCGTTGAGTGTGAGGACCTCGATGGTGTTCCACTGGCCGACCGGTTTTTCGTGATCGACGTCGCGAATGATGCGACCCCGGTAGCCGGTGAATTTCATGCCACCTTTTTTATAAACGATGGGGCCTTTGTCGGAGGGTCGCTCTCCTTCGACATCGACGACCGGGCCGGCCACGCTGTAAAAGTCGCCGCAGTCCCGCTCCTGAATCTGGCACTCCAGCGACTGCATCCAGAAACTGCTTTGAGCCCCATGGGGCCCAATGCAGTGGTAGAGCAAACCGCTGTCCCGCACTGCTTTCTCACGCGGCGGCCATTTCTTCTCACCCCATTTGAACTCCAGCCGCAAATGATAATTCTCGAATTCCTCTCGGCTCGTCAGCGCGCCGAAGATTTCGCCGGAAATCCGAATGGCCGGCTGACCGTCCACCTGGACGATGCTGTATACCTGGCGGGGATCCTTGTTCAGCCCGATGGGCTCTTTCTCGCCCAACGGCCGGCCCAACCACGTGTCCCAGCCGCTAAGGTCTTTACCATTGAAAAGGAGCCGAAAACCATCGCTACCTTCGGCCAGAAGAGCGCTCGGTGTCCCCACCACCGCGACGATCGCCCCAATGCCTGCCAGGAAAATGCTACGCATGGCTCCTCGCCTTTCTTTTGCCCCAGAGGCCCGCTTCAGCCGCCGACTCGGCTATATCGTAGCACCTCAAACCTCGTTCGACGACCAGCTAAGACCAACAGGCCCGCCGGAAGAAGGCGAACGACGAGTATCATGGCGACTGAGTGAAGCGTGGACCAGGGAAAACCCCGGATTGAGGCATACTTGGGCACCCAAGTGCGGCGTAATGATGCAAACATTCGGTTGTTCACGCCCGGCTTGGAACGCGAGCTTCCGTCGCCGCGAACTGCCCCGGTAGCAACCGAGTTTTGAAGTAGAGGTTGCGACGTTTCTCTGAATTTCGCGTGGGTGTTGACTTGCATGGCACATGGGTTGCTATAATTGGAAATGAGCAGCCCCTGGTTGCGAGTCCCAGGGGATCTGCGTATCGCCCACACTTCACCCTCTCTCCTCTCAAAGCGCACGGGGTGCGGCTGATGGCGAGTCTCAGCCATGCCCCGTGCCCTTCCTTTTTATGATGCGCAGGATCCTGAGAGGTCGGAGGCGACACCCTCGAGACTGTTCTTCTTGTCAACGGGTGCACTCGGCAGCGTCCGGTTCTCGTTGACGCCACGCCTCCTTCGACCGTGAGGGGCTGCGGCGAACGTCCACGCTGGCGGCGTGTCCCGGCAATCCCTCCTTGTCAGCCAACAAGCACACGTCGTCGGCCACCGCTTCCATGCCGGCCTGGGTGTAGTACAGGATGCTCGTCCGCTTCAGGAAATCATTGGCTGTCAGGCCACTGGCGAACCGTGCCGTGCCGCCGGTGGGCAGGACGTGGGATGGGCCGGCCACATAATCGCCCAAGGCGACCGGGGCGTAGTGGCCGAGGAAGATCGCTCCGGCATGGTCGATCCGTTCGGCCAAGGCATGCGGGTCGCGGGTGGCGATGTGCAGGTGTTCGGGCGCGATCTGGTTGACGCAGCTCAACGCCTCCCGCACGTCCTTGGTGAGGATGAACGCGCCGAAGCGCTCGAGGCTGTCGCGTGCCAAGTCGCCCCGTTCCAGCTGGGAAAGCTGATGTTCCAAGGCAGCCTCGACCTTGTCGACCAATCCCCCATACCAGGTCACCAGCAGGCTGACGCCAGGGGAATGTTCGGCCTGGGCGATCAGGTCGGCGGCGATGTATTCGGGTGGGGCGGAGTCGTCGGCCAGGACCACGATCTCACTGGGGCCTGCGAGGCAGTCGATGGCCACCTGACCAAAGACGAATTTCTTGGCGAGGGATACGAAGATGTTGCCGGGGCCGACGATCATGTCTACGGCGGGGATCCCGGCCACGCCGTAGGCCAGCGCCGCGACGGCCTGGGCACCGCCGATGCGGTAGACCTCGCTGACACCCAGTTCGTGACAGGCCGCCAAGAGGTCCGGGTTGGCCGCACCGGTTCGCGTGGGGGGCATCACCACCGCGATTTGCGGCACACCTGCCGCCTGAGCGGGGCAGACGGTCATCAGAAGGGTCGAAGGATAAGCCGCTGCCCCGCCGGGGACGCAGACCCCTACCCGGCGCATGGGACGATAGCGCAGCCTCAGCTCGTGGCTGCCGGCGACGCTCAGGCGGGCGTCGGTGTGCAACAGCCCGAGCTGGAAGCGCATGATGTTTGCCCGCACGCGACGAACGGTGTCCAAAAAGCCACGGTCGGCCGCCGCGTGCGCTGCTGCCAGCTCGGCTGCGGGCACCCGCAGCTCCTCGGGCCGAAGGCGCACGCCGTCCAGCTGCTCGGTGTAGTGCACCACGGCGTCCACCCCGCGAGTGCGGACGTCGTCGCAGATGCGTTCCACGACTTCGGCGGGCTTCAGGTCAGCGCCAAAGACCGCCTGCGTCAACTGCCGGCCGCGTGGCGAAACCACGTCTCCCTGCGCCCGAACCCGGTCGCGCAGCGCTGCCAGCTGATCGGTCAACGGGGCGACCGAGCTATCGAGGCGGGGAAGTTTGATCGTCGGCATGAGAAAACCCTCGAGTTCCGTCTCTGTCGATAGGCCTTGGCCGTTCCAAAGCCAGCGCGCACGGGGCAGGTGCCCAGTGCCGAAAATCATTCGGGGAGAGGACGCGCCGCAGCCGCGTGGACGACCGGATCAGATTAGCTGCGGCAGCCCCTGGTGGCGGCGCCTGCGTCACGGCCCGGCCACTGAGGGGGAAGCCCGCCGGCTGCTTGAGATCGTCGGCGGCCACGGCAATGAACTATACGGTTTGAGGCCGGCCTTTGCAAGGAGCCGCTTCCCCGGCCGATGGCTCGGGGAAGCGCCCTCAGCCGCGGAAGCGTTCGAACAAGTTGTGCGTGATGCGCTGCACCCGGGGGTCGGGGCCGTGCGGCCGACCGTGGTGCGAGATCGGCGGCATGTGGCCCGGTGGGGCCGACAGCCCCTGCGACCAGAAAATCGTGGCCGCGTTGAAGACGAAATTCCCTTTCGGCCCCGGATAGATCGTCGCCGTGTAATGCGACTCCAGGTCGCCCCCCGTCCACGTTGGCCCCTCAGCCACCACTTCCAGGCCGGGGATGTCGGCAGGTTCGCCATGAAATTCCCAGCCCACCAAGCCAGGAATGCGGTCTCCCTTCTTCATGCCCGTTCCCTCAAAGAGCCAATGGTCCGGGCGGGTCACGATCCAGTCCCCGGAGCCGTTAAACGGGATGACCGACTGAGCACCGATCAACAGCGCTTCGCTTGGGGCCTCGACGGTCATGTCGGCGAACCACGGTTCTTCCTTGGGCCGGACGCCACCAAAGCGGCCTCGGCGGGTGATGATGCGGTCGGGCACCTTGCCGGACGAGGGTGAAAATGGCGTCACGCAGTAGCAGGTGTTCCCGGAAAGAAAGGCCACGTTGACCCCGGCCCGCACCGCCGCTAGGACGTGGTCGTACTGCTCGCGACTCCAGTACTCGTCGTGGCCGACGGAAAGAAACGCCTTGGCCCGCGTGACGCAGCGCGGATCGCGGTGGACGTCGCTGTTGGAGCAGTAGGTGACGTCGTAACCGTGCTGCTCCATCCAGAAGGCCAGCGGAAACTCCCAAAGGAGGAACTCACCCGAGCCTTGCGACAAGGGATTGTCCATGATCTGGACGTACTTGCCGTAAGGGCGGTCGAAGCTGACGCTGATGCCGCCGACGTGCGGTTTGCCGTCGGGCCGATCGTTGGTGTACAAGGAGTAGTTGTCCGGCCACTTGTTATAGGCTTGCCAGGTGTTATCGCTGCATTGGAAGACGAAATCGGCCGGCCGATCATCGCGGACAATGAAAATGACATAGCTCTGGTAGCGGTGCTTCAGGGCCGACAATTTGCCAAGGTAAACGCCACTGATCCAGTCGCGTGGAACCTCCAGACTGATACACGGCTCCCACTGGCATTCGCGGACCCGTCCTTGGCCCACCGGGGGCGTTGGCTGGACTTTGCCCGGGAACGGTCCGAGTCGGAGGAGGTGCCGACCTCCTTTGCCCTGGTAGTAGCCGAGGCGATAAAGGTCGATGACGAACGGTGAGGGCGGATTGGTGCTGACGTAGAAGTCGAGCTTTTGGCCGACGGCGACGCTGGCGTGAGAGACATACCCCTCGATCATCACCGAGCGATATCGGGTCCGTGGATCGACCCGAGTATAGGTCAGCTGCCAATCCGTGGTTCCTTGACGCTCGTTTTCCGTCCGGATGAGGTCGCGGCGAGGGCCCGCGCTCAGGAGTCGCTCGGGGGCCAAGGCCGCCATGATCCCCGCCCCGGCGATGCCCTGGAGCCACTGCCGGCGGTGTAGTTCGGTCATTGGATTTTCCCAGCTGAATTTTGCGGCGGCGCCGCCGAGATCGTGGTGCCCATCCGCCGCCACCGGGCGGCCGCGGCCGGCGTCGGCAGGCGCATCGTGTGGCAGCCGGCCGCGGGGCGACATAGATTGTAATCGCGGAAATCCTCAAAGAATCCTACCGGGAGATCGCCTCATGATCCATCCTGTGACCGTCTTGGCCGCCGCCCTGGCCGCCCCGCCGGTGGGCGACCCGGCGATGCCGGAGTCGCCCGGGTTGCGGTATTACTATCCGGTGCCGAAGCCGTCGGCGCCGCAAACCGTGGACGTGGACGTGTGCGTCTACGGAGGCACGCCAGGTGGGGTGGCGGCGGCGGTGCAGGCCCGCCGCCTGGGCAAGTCCGCCGTGCTGGTGGTCTTCCGGCGGCACGTCGGCGGGATGACCTCGGGCGGCCTCACCGCCACCGACATCGGCAACGGCGCCGCCATCGGCGGCATCGCCCGAGAATTCTTCAACCGCGTGGGCAAGTTGCGCGGCTACCTTCCCAGCGAAGCGGAAAAGGCCTTCCGCTCCCTGCTGCGCGAGGCCGCCGTGCCAATCTACTTCGAGAATCGCTTGCAAGACGTTGTCAAGGAGGGCAACCGGCTGGTCGCCTTGCGCACGGAAAAAGGCCACACGTTTCGCGCCAAGATGTTCGTCGACGCCACCTACGAAGGCGACTTGTTGGCCAAGGCCGGGGTCTCCTATCACGTCGGCCGTGAAGGCAACAGCGTCTACAACGAGACGCTCAATGGCGTCCAGTTCCGCGACAAGCACAATTTCGTGGTTCCGGTCGATCCGTACCGCGTTCCGGGAGATCCGAAGAGCGGCCTGCTGTGGGGAATTTCGCCGGCCGACCCCGGGAAGCCGGGCCAGGGAGACAAGAAGGTCCAGGCCTATAACTTCCGCATGTGCCTGTCGAACAGCCCTGATCGCCGGCCGTTCCCTAAGCCGGCCGGCTACGACCGCGATCGTTACCTGTTGCTGCTGCGCTACATCAAGGCCAAGCCACACATCCCGTTGCAGCTCCGGCCAGGCGACTCCAACAATGACGGCGGGTTTTCCACCGACTACATCGGTGGCAGTTACGATTGGCCGGAAGGGGACTACGCCACGCGCGAGCGGATCTTCCAGGACCATGTTCTCTACCAACAGGGCCTGATGTACTTCTGGACCCACGATCCCGAAGTGCCGCCCGAACTGCAAGCCCAGGTGCGTGCCTGGGGTTTGCACAAGGATGAATTTCCTGAAACCGACGGTTGGCCGCACGAGTTGTACGTCCGCGAGGGGCGGCGGATGGTCTCGGCTTATGTCATGACCGAACACAACTGCCTCAGCAAGATCGTTGCCGAGGATTCCGTCGGCTTGGCGAGCTACAACATGGATTCCCACAATTGCCAGCGCGTGGTCATCGACGGCAAGGTCCGCAACGAGGGAGATGTCCAGGTCCGCTGCCCCAAGCCGTATCCCATCAGCTTCCGCAGCATCGTGCCGCGGGAAGAGCAGTGCGCCAACCTGCTAGTGCCGGTGTGCCTGTCGGCGTCGCATATCGCGTATGGCTCGATCCGCATGGAACCGGTGTTCATGATCCTGGGGCAGTCGGCGGGCACGGCAGCCGCCCTGGCGATCGACGGCGGCACCAGCGTGCAGCAGGTGGACTACCGCGCTCTCAGGCAACGCCTGGTACAGGACAAGCAGGTGCTCGACTGGACCGAGCCGCCGCCGAAACAACCCGCCAGCCCGTGAGCAGCCGACGATGCGGCGGGCCGGGGCCGGAACCCCGGCCCGCCCATGGGCGACCGCCTACCGGCTCGGACAACTCTGCGCATGAAGCCGCGCGTTGACGCCCTGGCCCCCTGGGCCGACAATGCCCCAAGTGTCCGCCCCCTGGCAAGCATCATGCAGTCCCGAGGGTCACCGCGCATGTCCACGGTCCCAACCTCTGGTGGCGTTCCCGAGCAACCGCCGGCCAACCTGACGGCTGACGACCGGCAATGGGCCATGTTCGCCCACCTGTCCGGGCTGATCACCGGCCTGGTCGGCCTCAACTTTGTGGGGCCGCTCGTGATCTGGATCATGAAAAAGGAGCAGTCGCCATTCATCGACTACCATGCCAAGGAGGCGCTGAACTTCCAGTTGAATATCATGGCGTACATCCTGATCAGCGTGCCGCTGCTTTTCTGTTTCGTCGGCATCGCGACGCTGGCGGCGGCCATCATCTATGGCGTGGTGATGGCCATCGTCGCCGGCATCAGGGCCAACGAGGGGCAATACTACAAATACCCCTTCCTCGTCCGTCTGATTCAGTGACCGCGGCGGAACCACGATTCATGCTCCGGGCCAACGACATTCGCCAGCAGTTCCTTGACTTCTTCACCCAGCGCTACGGCCATACCTTCGTCCCCTCGTCGCCCGTGGTGCCGATCGATGACCCGACGCTGCTGTTCACCAACGCCGGCATGAATCAGTTCAAGCCCGTCTTCCTCGGCACCGAGACCCGGCCGTACAAGCGAGCTGTCAACACCCAGAAATGCATCCGTGCCGGCGGCAAGCACAATGACCTCGACGATGTCGGCAAGGACACCTACCACCACACGTTTTTCGAGATGCTCGGCAACTGGTCGTTCGGCGACTACTTCAAGCGCGAAGCCATTGCCTGGGCGTGGCAGCTGCTGACGGAGGTCTGGCGACTCGACAAAGCCCGGCTCCATGCCACGGTGTTTGAGGGAGACCCCGGGCAAAACCTGGCCGCGGACGACGAGGCTGCCGAGTTGTGGCGGACGATGACCGACATCGACCCGTCGCACATCCACCGCGGCAGCAAGAAAGACAACTTCTGGGAGATGGGCGACACCGGCCCGTGCGGGCCATGCAGTGAAATCCACTACGACCGCACCCCGGACAAAAGCGGTGGCCGACTCATCAACAAAGGCTCCGCCAACGTCATCGAAATTTGGAACCTCGTCTTCATCCAGTTCAACCGTGGCCCCGACGGCCGACTGACCCCGCTCCCCGCCCGGCACGTCGATACCGGCATGGGCTTCGAGCGAATCACCGCCATCCTCCAGGGGAAGAACAGCAACTACGACACCGACATCTTCACGCCCCTCTTTCAGGCCATTCGCCGGACGACCGGGGCCGCCGATTACACCGGCCGGCTCGACGACCTCAAAGACATCGCGTACCGGGTCATCGCCGACCACATCCGCGCCCTCACCTTTGCCCTCACCGACGGTGCCCTCCCGGGCAACGAGGGCCGCGGCTACGTCCTCCGCCGCATCCTTCGCCGCGCCGAACGCTACGGCCGACAATACCTCGGCACGACCAAACCCTTCCTCTGCGAACTGGTGATGCCCGTCGTCGAGCTGATGGGTGGGGCCTTCCCCGAACTGACCCGCGATCCCCGGCACGTCATCGCCGTGATCCGCGAGGAAGAAGAGAGCTTCATCCGCACCCTCGACCGCGGCATCAAGCTCTTCGAGGAAGCCGCCGAGCGGGCACGCCGCTCCGGCTCTTCCATGCTGTCCGGGAGCGACGCCTTCCGCCTGCACGACACCTATGGCGTCTACATCGACATCACCGAGCAAATGGCCAGCGAGGTCGGCTTGAGCGTCGATCGTGCCGGTTTCGAGCGAGCGATGGCCGAGGCGCGGCAGAAGGCCCGAGAGGCCCGAAAAAAAGTCGTCGTTACTGCTGTCGAGGGAGAACTTCCCCCCACCGACGACTCCCTCAAGTACCAGGGTCTGACCGCCGAAGCCACGATCCAGGTCTGGATCAGGGACAATCGGGTGGAGACCGGCCGGCTCGCCCGAGGCGAGCCGGCCGGCCTGGGGCGCGACCGCACCAACTTCTACGCCGAGCAAGGCGGCCAGGTGGGCGACGTCGGCGTGATCCGCACCGGCACGGGCCTGTTCGAGGTCGAAGACACGCAACGGCTCGGCGATACCGTCGTCCACTGGGGTCGGGTGGCCGAGGGTACGCTGGCGGTCGGCCAGCCGGCGATCCTGGAAGTCAGCCCGCTCCGCGCCGACACCATGCGCAATCACACCGCCACCCACCTGCTCAACTGGGCGTTGCGGAAAGTCCTGCGGACGGAAGTCGATCAGAAAGGCTCGCTGGTCGATCCGCTCAAGACACGCTTCGATTTTTCCTATCACAAACCGCTGACGGCCGAGGAAATCGCCGCGGTCGAGCGCTTGGTCAACGAGAAGATTTACGCCGATCTGCCGGTCACACCGGTGGTCTTGCCTCTGGCCGAGGCCCGCAAAATTCCGGGGGTAAGGGCGGTGTTCGGCGAGAAGTATCCCGACCCGGTGCGCGTCTTGATGATTGGGGCAGACAAGCCGGCGGATGTGACGCTGGAGCATTCGGTGGAATTTTGCGGCGGCACCCAC
>JANWYO010000069.1 GCA_025055215.1 Gemmataceae bacterium | reverse complement strand
GGTGGTGTGGTCGTGGGGGTAGGTGGTGGGGGGTAGCGCAGGCGTTGGGGGGGGTAGTCGGTTGGAGGGGGGGGGGGGGGTTGGTCGGGTGGGGAGTGCTTCGGGGGTGTGTTGGGGGGGGGGTTGGGGGGGGGGGGGGGGGGGTGTGGGGGGGGGGGGGGGGGGGGGTGGGGGGGGGGGCGCCCCCGTGGGGCCCCCCCCGCCACCGCCTGCCGGCGCGGTCAACGGGTCCCTACCTGGATCCCCCATTTCTTGATCTTTCGCAGTAATGTCATTTCCGTAAGGCCGAGCTGCTTCGCGGCCGCGGCTACGTCGCCCTGGTTGGCCGCCAAGGCTTGGCGAATGCGGTCCTGGAGTTTCCAGTCCTGCATGACGCGGTAGAGGGTGCGCTCACCGATGCCCAGCATCCGGGCGGCCTCCTCGCGGTTGTTGTTGGTCAGCAGCAGGGCCTGCTCGACGTAATACCGTTCCACCTCGGTTAGGGGCCGACCCACCAGGCTGTCGGGGCCAGGGCTAGTAGGACCGGCCAAGTGCAACCGGCGAAGGGTGTCTCCCTCCTGCACATCGTCAGGACCGAGGATGCCGTCCTGGTCGAGGACCACCATGCTTTCGATCAGGTTGCGCAGCTCGCGGACGTTTCCCGGCCAATCGTAGGTCGCCAGGGCCTTGCGGATCGGTTCGGCGACACCAGTGACGTGCTTGCCATGGCGCTGGTTAAACTCCTTGATGAAATGGGCGACCAGCAGGGGGATGTCTTCGCGCCGCTCCCGCAACGGGGGCAGCTTCACGGTCACGACCTTGAGTCGATGGTAGAGGTCAGGGCGGAAGGAGCCCTCGGCGACGGCCGCTTCCAGGTCGCGATTGGTAGCCGAGATGAGGCGGACGTTGACACGGATCGGTTCGTTGCTGCCGATGCGGAAGACTTCCTGGTTTTCCAGCACGCGCAAGAGCTTGGCCTGAAGTGCCGGCGGCATGTCACCGACTTCGTCGAGAAACAGCGTGCCGCCGTGGGCGTGCTCGAAGCGCCCCTTGCGCGCCCGGTCGGCCCCAGTGAATGAGCCGGCTTCGTGGCCGAACAGTTCGTCCTCCAGCAGGTTCTCGTTGAGGGCCGTGCAGTTCATTGGCACGAAGGGCTTGTTCTTGCGGGGGCTGTTGGTATGGATGGCCTTGGCGACCAGCTCCTTGCCAGTGCCGGTCTCCCCTTGGTTGCGGACGGTGGCGCTGGTAGGCGCCACCGCCTGGAGCTTGGCGATCACCTCGCGCATTTTCGGGCTGCTGCCGACGACCCCCTCGAAGCCGAATTTTTCGTCGATCTGCCGCTTCAGCTCGCGGTTGGCGCGAGCCAAGCGGAGGCGTTCGGCCGATTTGTCCACCATGGCCCGCAGCTCGGCGAGATCGACCGGCTTGAGGAGGTAATGGGCGGCGCCTTGGCGCATGGCCTCGACGGCGGTCTTGACGTCGCCGTGGCCCGTAATCAGGATCACCTCGCTGTCAGGCAATTCCTGCTTGGCCTTGCGCAGGATGTCGAGACCGTCGCGGCCCTCCATCCGCAGGTCGGTGAGGATGACGTCGAAATCCTCCTCTTCGATCTTCCGTGCCCCGGCCGCCCCGCTGGTGGCGATGACGCATTCGTAGCCGACCCGGCGGAGGCTCTCCGCGACCGCCTCGGCGTGGAACTCTTCATCGTCGATGACCAAAACGCGCAGCGGTTCCCCATTCATCGTCAGCGCATCCGGAATGAGTTGAACGAATATTCTAGTCGATCGGTAGCGAATGTCAGCCAACGTCGGCCGCGATCCGTCGGCGCCGTGACCGTCGGCCCAGGGCCCGGCTTAGCGCAGCTCCGCGACCATCCGCGCGAAGACGTCATCCCAGTCCCCCCAGCGCCGCTGCCGGAAGAGGCGCATGCTTGGGTACCACGGGCTGTCGTCGCGATCCACCAACCAGCGCCAGTCGGCCACCAAGGGAAGGGCCACCCACACCGGTACACCCAGGCCGCCGGCCAAGTGGGCCAAGGCGGTGTCCGCAGTAATCACCAGATCGAGGTGCGTCATGATGGCGGCGGTATCCATGAAAGCGCCGGCTTCCTGGTCCAGGGGTCGGCCCAGATCCACCACCGGGATCCTGGCTTCGCGCAACGCCGCCTCGCCGTCCTTTTGCAGGGACACAAGATGCACTCCCGGCAGGGTAGCCAGTGCAGCAAACTGACGCACCGGGATCGACCGCTGCCGCCATTTGTCGTGAGCGGGATTCGCCAGCCAGGCGATGCCAATCCGGAACCCCGGCACGCTCCGCAGCCGCTTTGCCCAGACCCGGACCAAGTCTGGGTCGGCGAAGAGGTAGGGCACATTCCGGGGGATGGTTTCCAGTCGGATGCCCAACAGCCCCGGCAGGCTGCCCAACGGGGCGTGCACGTCGAATGGGGGCAAGGCCGAGCCGCCCGGTACGAGGACGTCGTAGCCGGGTGTACGGCTCAGCAGCGGGGCGAGCACCGAGGGGCAGCCGAGGAGCACCCGTCCCCCCTGCTCTTGCACCAGCCGGGCGAAGCGCACGAACAGCAGGGTGTCGCCCAGGGCTTGGTCGTGGTGCAGCAGGATGGTTCGCCCCTGGAGGGGCGAACCATCCCACCGGGGCGCGGCCAAACGGCGGACGAAGGCCCCGCGGAGGGCGAAACGCCACTCATACTCCGCGAACCCACGCGCGAAATCGCCCTGTATCAGCCAAGTCATTGCCCGGCCGACATGAGCGTCGGCGTGGTCAGGGGCCAGGCGCAAGGCCTCGTCAAAAGCGGCCAGGGCCTCGGCGAAGCGGCGCTCGGCATGCAACGCCAACCCGCGGTTGCAATAGGCGTCGGCAAAGGTGGGACGCAGACGGAGCGCCTCGTCTAGACAGGCATGGACCTCGGGCCAGCGTCCCTGGGCCGCCAAGGCATTGCTCAGGTTGACATGGGCCTCCGGCAGCTCCGGATTGAGCCGCAGGGCTTGGCGATGACAGTGCTCGGCCTCGGTCCAACGGCCCTCCTCCAGGTGGACGTTACCCCGGTGGGTCCAGGCCTCGGCATACTCGGGCCGCAGGCGCAGAGCGGTTTCGAGATGTTCGGCGGCCTCCGACAAGCGACCGAGGTTTCGCAGCGCCAAGGCCCAGTGGTTGTGGGCCTCGGCGAAATCGGGGCGGAGGCGGACGGCCTGGGCGTAAAACGTCAGGGCCTCTTCGGTCTCTCCCTGGGCGGCCAGGGCATTGGCCAGGTTGTGGTGCGCCTCCGCCAATCCCGGTTGAAAGTGGATCGCCCGCTGGTGGCTGGCCGTGCCTTCCTCCAGACGCCCTTGGGCCACCAGCACGTTCCCCAGGAGGGTGTGGGCCTCGGCAAAGTCAGGCCGTTGCCGCAAGGCCTCGCCCAAAGCTCCCTCGGCCTCGCGCCATCGCCCCGCCTGCCCCAGGGCATGGCCGAGGTGGGTCCAAGCCTCGGGCCAGGTGGGGCGCAGCTGCACGGCCTGGTACAGCGAATTGGCCGCCTCGCTGGCGCGGCGCAATGCCAGCAGGTGAAGCCCCAGCCGATGCCAACCCTCGGCGAAGTCCGGCTTCAACTCCACGACCCGGCGATAGTGCGTCAGCGCTTCTTCGTCGTGGCGCTGCCGGGCGAGGATGACGGCCAAGTTGAAATGCCCCAGGGCATAGCTTGGATCGACGGCCAAGGCCCGGCGGACGGCCTCGGCCGCCTCCGGCAGCCTTCCCTGATGCAGCAACGCCAGGCCGAGGTTGTTCCAATCCCGGCTGTTGCCGGGGTTGAGTTGTGTGGCTTGTTGGTAGCAGCGGACGGCCTCCGCCAACTGGCCGAGGCCTTGGCAGGCGGCCCCGAGCAGGCCCCAAGCCTCGGCGGCACGAGGCTCCGCCTCAACGACCTGGCGGTACAAGGCCACTGCCTGGTGCAGGTTCCCGGCTTGATGATGGCGAGTGGCCCATTCAAAGACTTCACGCAGGGTCGCCATGGAAAGTTCCGGTAGCGACTGAGGCCCTCAGGCCACCTGGTCCCCGCCGCCGCAGGAGAGAGCCGCTCAACGATACCCGCGCGGGTGCGAGCGGTGCCATGTCCAAGCCGTCTCGATGATCGCCCGCAGGTCGGTGTAGCCGGGCCGCCAGCCCAGCTCGCGCTGGATCTTCTCTGACGAGGCGACCAACACTGGCGGGTCGCCGGGTCGGCGATCCGCCGCGACCACGGGAATGGGTCGGCCCGTGACTTCCTCGGCGGCCCGGATGACCTCGCGCACGCTGTAGCCCCGGCCAATGCCCACGTTGTAGCACCACCCCTTGCCCGGCTCCAACCGCTCCAACGCCCGCAGGTGCGCCTCGGCCAGGTCGTCCACATGGACATAATCGCGGATGCAGGTGCCGTCCGGCGTGGGATAGTCCGTGCCGTAGATGGCGACGTGAGGCCGCTGGCCAAGCGCGGTCATCAGCACCAGGGGAATGAGGTGGGTTTCCGGTTCGTGGTGTTCACCAATGCGGCCGTCGGGGCTGGCCCCGGCGGCGTTGAAGTAGCGCAGGGCAGCATACCCCCAGCCATACGCCGTGGCGTAGTCCGCCAGGGCACGTTCCACCGCCAGCTTGCCCGCGCCATACGGGTTGATCGGCCGCTGGGGTGTCTCCTCCGTGATCGGCACTTGCTCCGGCACGCCGTAGGTCGCCGCCGTGCTTGAGAAGACGAAGCGCCGGATACGGTGTCGCCGCAGGCAGTCCATCAGGTTCAGCGTGTTGACGACGTTGTTCTGGTAATATTTCGCCGGCTCCCGTACCGATTCGTCCACATGGCACCAGGCGGCGAAGTGCATGACGGCATCGACGCGCTGGAGCACCAGCACCTGGTCCAGCCGTTCTTTCTCCGCCAAATCGGCGACGATGAGCCTGTCCGCGGGCACCGCTTGGCGGTGCCCGCGCGAGAGGTTGTCGTAGACCCACACGTCATGACCGTGCTCCAGAAGCAGCCGCACCACATGGCTGCCGATGTAGCCGGCCCCGCCAGTGACCAAAATCCGCATGATCGTCGTTCCCTGGGCACCAAGGCCGGGCGGCGAAGGACGCTCGGTTTCAAGGCGCCCGACGCTGCCCGGCCGTCAGTTGGTCATTCCCTTGGTGATGCTCATGAACACGTCTTCCAGGTCGATTTCTTCCTCCTTGAGCATGCGCAGTCGGATCTGGTTCGTCACCAGTAAGTCGGCAATGAAGCTGCCGTCGTCGCAACCTTCCCGCAGGGTGACGAGCAGGGTACCGTCCTCGGCGTGCTCGACCCCCTCGACCCGCTCGTCGCCCTCGAGGAGTTCGGCAGCCCGGGGCAATTGGCCGTTGCCCACGGCGACGCGCAACACGGTCCGCCGGCGTACCCGTCGGATGGCACTCTGCACGTCGCCGTCGAACAGGAGTTTGCCCCGCTCGATGATGCCGATCTTGTTGCAAATGTCGGCCAATTCCGGCAGGATGTGGCTCGACACGAGGATCGTTTTGCCCATTTTTTGCAGCTCTTTGAGCAAGGTGCGGATCTCGATGCGGGCGCGAGGGTCCAGGCCGCTGGCCGGCTCATCGAGGAGCAGGACTTGCGGTTCGTGGAGCAGGACGCGGGCCAGCCCCAATCGCTGCGTCATGCCGCGCGACAGGCTCGTGACCAGCACGTCGCGCTTGTAGCCCAGATCGACCAGTTCGAGGACCTGCTCGCATCGCTTCCGCCGCTCCGGCCCTTTGATGCGGTAGGCGGCAGCGAAGAACTCGAGGTACTCGATCACCGTCATGTCATCGTAGACGCCAAAGAAATCCGGCATGTACCCCATCAATCGGCGGATCTCCTTGGCCCCGTTGTAAATCGAGTATCCGCAAATCGTGGCCTCGCCCCAGGTCGGATTCAGGAGCGTAGCCAGGATGCGCATGGTCGTCGTCTTGCCGGCGCCGTTGGGGCCAATGAACCCGTACACGTCTCCTTTCTCCAGCTTGATGGTCAGCCGGTCGAGGGCGTACAGGTCGCCGTACATCTTGGTGAGGTCGCGCGTTTCGATCATGGTGCTGAGTCGTTACCGCGCCGGGCGGCGGTCGGATCAAGGACCTCTCCGTACCGGCACGAAGGCACGGACGAACACCTCCTGGCGAAGCTCGGCCGACAGCGGAGGTCGGGGGCCCTCGGTTGGCACGGCGCCGAGCCAGAGCCGGCTGGGAGCCGCGTCTTCCGGCACGGCGCGGGCCCAGCCGAACAGGAGCGCCTCTTCCCGGTGGTATCGGAGTCGCCACGACTGGTCGAGGTGCCGCGTGGCATGATCGCGCCGTCTCGTCGTGCGGCCGCCCAAGGAAGCGGCGGCCTCGTCCCAGAGGATGTGCCAGAAATGCCGCCCTAATGCCGCCGGTGCCCGGGGTTCGCCGGGCGCGGCGTCAGTCCCGCCGAGAGCTTCCGCTGTGTCCCGCAACCAGCGGAACAGCGGGACCGCTCGGCCCGAGACTTCCCGTGCCTCTCCCGGCGCCAATTCGCCCAGTTCGTACACCTCGATGTCCGCTGGCCCCGCGTCGATCAGGAAAGCGGCGTCCAGGGTGATGGGGAGCCGGCTGAGGATCTTTCCGCGGAGCCGGTTTCCCCGGTCGCCGTCTCCGCGTCGCTCCAACTCGGCCCGAAGCAGCTGTTGGCCAGGCCCCAGCTGGCTCCGCCAACAGCCCGTGACCGACTTGGTGGACCAGATCGGCACGGGGACGCCGCGCAAGCCGATCGGCTCACCGTCCGTCCGCAGGTTCCCATGAGCGCCATGGGTCTCGTAATCATACGGTTGTCGGAACAGCCCCTGGCCTCGGGACCAACCTTCCGAGCCAGCCGAGGCGTCCCCCCACCACGACACCAGGGCAGCGGCCGGCTTTTCCGATGTGGTCAGGCCCCAGGCCGGCGACACCGGTTCCAAGCCGATGGTCTGGCGCTCGGCCCTGGGGTTGAAAAGGGTCAGCCAAGTTTGCCCGAAGACGGCATTCCGCTCCAGGTCGATGTCGATCAGGTCAATTTTGTTGACGCGCCGCTGTGACCCTTTCAACCAGGAAGCCGCTAGATACGTCGCCAAGCTGACGACCGCGACCATGAGGGGGAACGTAACCCACGTCAACTCGGGGCGACGGAGCAGATACTTCACGATCACCAAGTCCAGAGGCCCGATCAGCAGGATGTACGCGAGCACCCAGGCGGCCACCCAGCCGAATCGAACCACGGGGATGGTGTCGAACGTCTGCAAGTCGGTGTCGATGAGGCCCCACCAATCGGGGGCGGCGCCCTTCGAAGCGGTGGGCCCGACCGCGGCATCGCCGCGGTCGCGGATCGGTCGAAAAGGGCCGGCCTCGGGCAGCAGCTTGCGCCAGAACTCAGCCTGAGCCGGCCAGTCGGTGAACGGAGCCTGATCCATCTCCAAGGCCACGACGGTCACGCGTCCCAGCCCAAAAGGTGCCGCCACGATGAGTGGATGCGGGGCGTCGTCCGCGGTCTGCATCCACACGGTGGGCGAGCGCTCCGGCTTTAGCCGGAAGCGGGCGATCTCCACCGGGGCCGGCTCCAAGGCCGGCCCCGGCCGACGGTTCGCCAGGGCCTCCAACAACTCCGACCTCCCTCCCCGCCATCGCGGCCGCAGCAGCGGCACCGACACGGTCCCCTCCAGTTCCACCGGCCACAACTCTTGCCAGTCGGCCAGGTCGTCCAGCAGCTGCACGTTGCGGCCAACACTCACGAGGAGTCGGCCACCACGCTCGACCCACTCGGCCAGTGCGGCCCGTCGCCGCCGCATGCGCTCGTCTCGACCAGCCCCCAGGGCGACGAGAAAATCGCGGTTACTGGTCGTCAGGATCAGCAGGTCCACGCCGCCGTAGCCGAACCAATGCTCGGGCATCTGCTCCACGGCGGTGAGGCAGCCGACGTTTTCCGCAGGGTCCGGGCCGCGGCCCAGGGCTTGCCGCAAACCGGGCAGGTCGCTGCCGAGGGTGACGTAGAGCAGTTCATGGGTTGGCAAACCGAGCGGCTGCTGCCGGATGGCCGGCACAGCCTCTTGGCCGTTGACGCGGAGGGAGACGGTGATCTCCGGTCGAGGTCGGCTGGGGCGGGTATAAGTGACGAGTGACAACCGCTCGTCGGGCCGCGCGGCCGGTACATCGATGGTGAACCTGGTGA
>JANWYO010000010.1 GCA_025055215.1 Gemmataceae bacterium | reverse complement strand
CCGCGCCCCGACCCTCCGGGCGCCGGGGCGCCGGGGGGGGGGGGGGCGGGGCTCCCCCCCCCCCCACGCCGCGGCGGCGCCGCAGCGCCTTTAGGCGCTGGCGAATCAGCGCCTCCTCGCCCCGGTCCGTCGGCTCATAGTACTGTCGCTCTTCCGGCAAATAGTCCTGGTCCACCCAGCCATCGGCAAAATCGTGGCTGTATTGATAGTCTGTCCCATGCCCCAGCAGGGCTGCTCCGCGATAATGAGCATCGCGAAGATGCTCCGGCACTGGCAAGGTACGTCCACGGCGAACGTCCTCCCGCGCCGCAGCGATCGCCCGGGTGACGGCATTGGACTTCGGGGCCGCTGCCAGGTAGGTCACCGCTTGCGCCAAGGCCAGCTGACACTCCGGCAGGCCAACGAATTCCACCGCCTGTTGAGCCGCGACGGCCACCAGCAGCGCCTGGGGGTCGGCGTTGCCCACGTCTTCGGAGGCGCAGATGACGATCCGGCGGGCGAGGAAGCGCGGGTCTTCTCCCGCCTCCAGCAGCCGCGCCAGCCAGTACAGCGCCGCGTCCGCGTCGCTGCCGCGCATGCTCTTGATGAACGCGCTGGCCAGGTCGTAGTGAGCGTCGCCGGCGGCGTCGTGGACGAGCGTCTTTCGCTGCAGCGACTCGCGGGCGACCTCAACGGTGAAGCGAATGGGCGACGAATCCGCCGAGAGGACGCCCACTTCCAGGGCATTGAGCGCCCGCCGGGCATCGCCGTCGCAGGTTTCGGCCAGGAAGTCGAGGGCATCTTCGTCCACTTCCACGGTATATTGGCCAAGCCCGCGCTCGATGTCGGTCAAGGCCCGCCGCAACAACGTCTTGATCTGTTCCGCCGTCAACGGCTCGAAGGTGAAAATCTGGCTGCGACTGAGGAGCGGCGCGTTGAGGGCAAAAAACGGATTCTGGGTCGTCGCCCCGATGAGGATGACCCGGCCCTCCTCAAGTTCGGGAAGCAACACGTCCTGCTGGGCGCGGTTGAAGCGGTGGATTTCGTCGATGAAGAGGATGGTCCGCCGGCCAGTGGTTTCCCACTCGACCGCGGCGTCCTGGAGGACGCCGCGAAGTTCCTGGACGCCGGCGGCCACGGCATTGAGCGGGCGAAAGCGAGCCTGGGACTGCTGGGCGATGACATGGGCCAGGGCCGTCTTGCCGGTGCCGGGCGGGCCGTAGAAGACCATCGAGCCGAGCCGGTCGGCCTGGAGAAGGCGTCGGAGGAGCTTACCGGGCCCGAGGAAATGCTCTTGGCCGACGAACTCCTCGAGGGAACGTGGCCTCATGCGGGTGGCCAAGGGCCGGGCTTGGCGGCGTCGAACGGCGTGCGCGTCACGGAAGAGTTCGATCGGTCGCATCCTCCCTGACGGGGCCGCCGACGTGGGGTCGGCCGGCCCCGAAGCTGTATCAGGCGCGGGCGGGCACCCGCAGCGCGCGCCTCAGGACTTCGACTTTATCCGTGCGTTCCCAGGTGAAGTCGGGCAATTCTCGGCCGAAGTGCCCGTGCCGGGCCGTTTCCCGGTAGATCGGCCGACGGAGGTTGAGGGTCTCGATGATGCCGCGGGGCGTCAGCTTGAAATGGGCGCGGATCAGGTCGACCAGCTGCTCGTCGCTAACGCCCGGCGCCGTGGTGCCGCTGGTGTTGACCCAGATGTTCAGCGGGTCCGGATAGCCAATGGCATAGGACAGCTGCACCTCGCATTGGGAGGCGAGCTTGGCGGCGACGATGTTCTTGGCGATGTAACGGGCCATGTAGGCCGCCGAGCGGTCCACCTTGGTGGGATCCTTGCCGCTGAAGGCGCCGCCACCGTGGCGCCCGCGCCCACCGTAGGTATCGACGATGATTTTCCGCCCCGTCAGGCCACAGTCACCATGCGGTCCCCCAACCAGAAAGTTCCCCGTGGGGTTGATGTGGCAGCGAATGGCCTCGTCGTCGATCTCGTCGGCGGACATCCCCGGCCGAACCAGTTGCAACGGTCCTTTGATCAGGTCCGGCCGCTCCGCTTGGAGCGTCGGCAGGATCAATTTGTCGATGAGGACCTGCCGGGCCTCGTCCGAAAAGACTTCGCGGTCGCCCCTCTTGACCAGGACGCTGCGGTCGTGTTGCGTCGACAGGACGATGGTATGGATGCGATACGGCGTACCGTCGGCGAGGTATTCGACCGTGACCTGACTCTTGGCATCGGGCCGAATGAACGACAACTCTCCACTGCGCCGCAGACGGGCGTGGTTCTCCACCAGGCGATGGGCCAGGAAGATCGGCAATGGCATCAAGGTTTTGGTTTCGTCGCAAGCGAAACCGAACATCATTCCCTGGTCACCGGCTCCGCCCGCGTCCACGCCCATGGCGATGTCGGGCGACTGGGTGTGCAGATGCGAATGGACGTTGCACGTGTCGGCGGCAAAGCCGATGGTCGGGTCGACGTAGCCGATCTCCTTGATGGTTTCGCGGGCCAACCGATCGACGGTACCCGGGGTGAGGTCGGCTTTGCTGGTGACCTCACCAGCGATGACCACCAGATCGGTGGTAACAAGGGTCTCGCAGGCGACCCGGCTGAAGGGATCCGCTTTGAGGCAGTGGTCGAGAATGGCGTCGCTGATCTGGTCGGCGACTTTGTCCGGGTGGCCCATGGAAACCGACTCGCTGGTGAACAAGTACCGATCCATGCTCACGTCCACTCCTCGACCGAAACCCGCTTTCCTGACTGGATCCTTCTGCCCGCCACGCAGGATTATAAAACAAGCGGGTCGCGGCTGGCAATTTCAAGCCCCCGGGAAGCGGGGTAGCGCCGCGCCGGCAAGCACGCCGCCGCCCGCGCCGGCAAGCGGGGTGGCGTCAGTCCGCTTGTCTGGGAAGCTGCGCGGCGTGGGAGGCGGGGCCGGGAGTCCGAGCGCCCGGCCCTGGCAAGGTGCTGACCCGGTCCTGACCGACCCAGCGCTACCCGCAGCAATGGGTTGTGAGCGTCACCGCGGTGGGCCGTTCTCACCGCTATCGCCGGACATCCCGGAGAGATCGGTTTCGAGCCGATGCGTTTTTTTCCCCGCACCACGGAAGGCCGCCTGGCCTTGGTCATCGCCCTGGGTCTGGGCGGCGGCATCGCCGCCGCGGTGGCCGGCTGGACCGCCAGCCGGCCACCGGGAGGCCCGCTTCGGCTGGCGTTGCCGGTGCCGACGGGCGGGCCAATCGCCTGGATTTGGCTGGCCGTGCAGACCGCCGCCCTCCTGTGGGCCGCTGATTCAGGTTGGCAGCTATACGGGGGCCCCCGATGGTGCCGGGGCCTGGCGTGGCTGGTGGCACTGACCTTCGCCCCAACCGTGTTGGCCCTGGACCGGGGCCAACCGGCCGTTTGGGTCCTGCTCGCCGTGACGGGCTTCCTGTGGTTCCGCCGTACCGAGCGCGACTTGGCGGCCGGCCTCTGCCTTGGCTTGGGCGTAGGCCTTCCGTACCTCATTGGCCTGCTCGTCGGTGCCGCAGTGCTTTGGGCCGTGCGCGAACGCCGTGGCCGAGTGATGCTCGGGATGGGCATCGGTCTGGTCGGGGCCGTGGCTTGGCGAGTCTGGCTGTCGGGCTTGGTGCCGAGCTGGGAAATGGGCCCGTGCACCGGCGGCGCCACTCCGGCCACCGTGGGGTTCGCCCTGCGGCGGCTCGTGGGATCGGGACCGTGGTGGCTCGGCCAGGTACCGCTGCTCGTGGGTGCAGTCTGGTTGCTACGCCATTGGGGGTTGCACCGTTGGGAGTGGGACTGGCAGGAACAGACCCCGTTTCTCTTGCTCGGCTCGGCGCTCACAGCGCCGTGTGCCGCCTGGCCCTTTGACTTGCCCGTGCTCCTGGTTCCGTGGCTGGCGGCCCTGGCTGACATGGCCCGGGGAGGGAGGCTCCCCCTGGTCGGGGCCGTGACCATCCATGTGCTGATCCAAGTCGGTTTCCTGCGGCAAATGAGCCGAGGCGCCGACTGGTTCGACTTTGTCTGGATGGTACCGGTGCTGACCGTGGTCTACTGGAGTTGGCACGCGCTGCGCGACCTGTGGGCGGTGGACTGGTTGGCGCCCACCGACTCGGCTGAAGCCCCGCCCCGCGGGCCGGCTTGAGTCAGGTTTTCTGGCCGTTGCGTTGCCGGCGTTCCTGCAAGGCACGGACCTTGGCATAGGGGATGGGCGCCGAGGCGGGCAGTTCGCTCAGCCGCCGCGCCGCTTTGGCCGCGGCGAGCGCCAGGAAGCGTTCCTGGCTGCGGACCAGTTCCTGCCCTGGCTCGGGGATCACCCTCCGATAGCTGCCGTCGGGGAGCAGTTCGCGGGCCTTGAGGTTGTCGGCCAGGGAGGTCGCCAGGATTTCGTGGATCAAGCGATGCTTCAATTCGGGTGTTTCGATGGGAAAGACAACCTCAACCCGGCGGCTGAGGTTACGATCCATCCAGTCGGCCGAGCCGATGTAGACCTCGGGGTTTCCGCCGTTGCCGAAGTAGAAAATTCGGCTGTGCTCCAGAAAGCGATCGACGATGGAGATGACGCGGATGTTCTCGCTGATGCCGGGGATGCCGGGACGGAGGGCGCAGATGCCGCGGCAGATGAGGTCGATGCGCACGCCGGCCTGGCTGGCGCGGTACAGGGCCTGCACCACGGCCGGCTCCAGCAGGCCGTTGATCTTGGCAATGATCCGCCCTTCCCGACCCGCACTCTGGTAGGCCCTTTCCTGGTCGATCTTTTCGATCATGAACGCCTGAAGCCGGCTGGGGGCCACCACCAGTTTGCGCCACTGGGGCAGTTCGCAGTAGCCGGTCAGATAGTTGAACAATGCCGAGACGTCCTCGCAAAAGTCGGGGTTGCAGGTGAAGAAGCCGAGGTCGGTGTAGATGCGGGCGGTTTGCGGGTTGTAGTTGCCCGTGGACAGATGGACATAGCGGCGGATGCCATCGTCTTCGCGGCGGACGACCAGGGCGACCTTGCAATGGGTCTTCAAGCCGACGAAACCGAACACCACATGAACGCCGGCTTTTTCCAGTTCGCGCGCCCAGAGGATGTTGCGTTCCTCGTCCAGGCGGGCCTTCAGCTCAATCAGGGCCGTCACCTGCTTGCCATTGTCGGCGGCCTGCTGCAAGGCGCGGACGATGGGCGAATCGCTGCTGGTGCGGTAAAGGGTCTGCTTGATGGCGAGCACCCGTTCGTCGCGGGCCGCCTCTTCGATGAAATCGACGACGTGGCTGAACGACTCGTACGGGTGGTGGACCAGGATGTCGCGGGCCCGAATGGCCGCCCAGAGGTTGCTGGCCTGCACGAACTCGGCCACCGGTTGAGGGGTGAAGTGGGGGTCGCGGAGGTTGGGATAGCCCGGCAGACCGTAAATCTGGAACAGCCCCGTGAGATCCAGCATTCCTGGAATTCGGTAAACATGGCTGCTATCGAGGTCGAGGGCGGCCATCAGGATCTGCTCCACCTCTAGGGGAGCGTCGGCCTCGATTTCCAGGCGGACTGCGGCCCCGCGCCGCCGCTTGCGCACTTCCTCTTCGATGGTCTTGAGGAGATCTTCGACCTCGTCGTCGTCGATCTCGTACTCGCTGTCGCGGGTGACGCGGAAGACCGTGGCCCGATCCAGCTCCATGCCCGGGAACAGGTCGGGCAGGTGCATGCGGATGACCGTCTCCAAGGCCGTGAAGGCATACCCCGGGCCTTGACTGGGAAGCTGCACAAAGCGCGGCAGGACCGCCGGCACCTGAACCACGGCGAACAGACGCTCATCGTGGTGGGGCCGCTTTAGCAGCACGGCCAGGTTGAGGGACTTGTTCAGCAGATGAGGGAAGGGATGCCCCGGGTCGATGGCCAGCGGCGTCAAGACGGGAAAGATTTCCCGACTGAAAACGTCCCGCAGGTGGCGGCGATCGACCTCGCTCAGCTCACTCAACCCGCGAAGGACGATTCCTTCGCGCTCGAGCGCCGGCAGGACCTCCTGCGTGAGACACTCGTACTGCTCCGCCACCATGTGCCGCACGACCTGATGGATGCGTTCCAGCTGCTCCGTCGGCGGCATCCGGTCGGCCCCCGACCCGTGGCGGATGCCGGCTTGCACCTTCTGCACCAGACCGCCGACGCGCACCATGAAGAACTCGTCGAGGTTGGAGCTAAAGATCGCCAGGAATTTCAGCCGCTCCAGCCAGGGGACGTTTGGGTCCTGGGCCTCTTCGAGCACGCGGCGATTGAACTCGAGCCAGCTCAGTTCCCGATTGATGTACAGCGAGGGATCGTCCAGCGCCGGCAACGACGGTGACAGGGTCGCTTGCATGGAACATGCTCCGCGGCGAAGATGTGCCGGTATTATATCACGAACTGGCCTCGGTTCCGACAGCTGCGGCGCAATCGAGGTTCACGGGTCAGGGCCGGGGGCAGGGGTGGCGGCGGCCGACGGTTGGCGGCCGCGCGGCACCGGAGCCAGCCGCGACAGCGGTGAGGAGCAGCCATGATCGATCTTTTGCCGACGCGCCGGGAGGTCTGCGTGGGGGCTCTGGCGGCCATGACGAGCGCCAGCCCGTGGGCGGGCACGGCGACGGCCGCGGAGCGGCCCGCGGCCGAGCCGTTCGGCTACTGCCTCAATACCAGCACCATCCGCGAGCAGAAACTCTCGTTGCCGGAAAAAATCGACGTCATCGCCAAGGCCGGCTACCAGGGCGTCGAGCCGTGGGTTCGGGAATTGGACCAGTATGTCCAGGAGGGCGGCTCGCTGGCCGACCTGGGTAAGCGCATCCGGCAGCATGGCCTGCGAGTGGAGAGCGTCATCGGCTTTTTTGAGTGGATCGTGGACGACGACCCACGTCGTGCCAAGGGATTGGAAGAGGCGCGGCGGTGCATGGACATGGTGCGGCAGATCGGCGGCACGCGCATCGCCGCGCCTCCGGTCGGTGCCACGCAGCAACGCGACCTCTCCCTCCCCAAGGCGGCCGAGCGCTACCGCGCGCTGCTGGAGGTGGGCGACTCGATCGGCGTCGTCCCCGAGCTGGAACTGTGGGGGTTCTCGACGACGTTGGGCCGGCTCGGCGAGGTCGCCCAAGTGGCGATCGAAGCCGGCCATCCCAAGGCGTGCCTGTTGCTCGATGTCTATCACCTTTACAAGGGCGGCTCCAAACTCGAGGGGCTGCGGCTGTTGAACGGCGCGGCCTTGCCCGTTCTGCACTTCAACGATTACCCCGCCGATCCGCCGCGCGCCGCCATTACCGACGCTCACCGCGTCTACCCCGGCGACGGCGTGGCCCCCCTGCGGCCCCTGCTCCGCGACCTCCGCGACATCGGCTTCCGCGGCATGTTGTCGCTGGAGCTGTTTAACCGGGAATACTGGATGCAAGATGCTTTGACCGTGGCTCGAATCGGGCTGGAGAAGATGCGAGCCGTCGTGCGGGCCAGCCTCAGTTGATCGGCGGTGATGACCGCGGCCCGGCCATCGTTCCCGGGCTGGAATTCTCGCCGCCCGGAGGAACCAGGCCGGTAGAATGGACGGAGAACACCGGTCGCGGGAAGGTCGGCCATCGCCGACCGCCCCGCTTCCGCCAGCATGGACCGCTCGCGCTAAGGATCCTCGAGCACCTCATGTTCAACGCCATCCGCAACCTGTTCTCCAAGCAGCGCCGGGACCCGGAACTCGAGGCGCGGCTGGGCAAACTTCGCCAGCAACTCCCGGTCCCGGTGTTCTGGCTCTTCGGCAAGACCCAAAGCGGGAAAACGTCGATCATCCGCTTTCTCACCGGGGCCGATGACGCCGAGATCGGTCAAGGCTTTCGCCCGTGCACCCGGCATTCGCGACGGTATCACTTTCCCACGCCTGAAGCCCCGCTGCTGATCTTTCTCGACACCCGCGGGCTGGACGAGCCCGGTTACGACCCCGCCGAGGACTTGGCCGAGTTCAACAAGTCAACCCAGGCAGTGCTGGTCACGGTCAAGGCCCTTGACCATGCTCAGGAACACGTCTTGCAGCATCTGCAAACCATCCGCCAAGCGCAACCCACTCGCCCGGTGGTGTTGGTCCCGACGTGCCTGCATGAGGCCTACCCGCAGCAGCAGCACCCGGAGCCGTATCCGTTCCGCCACCGGAAACCGACGCCCGATGAGTTTGCCGGCGACGACGACCTGTCGCGCAGCCTGGCCGAACATCTTCGGCGGTTCCAGGGCCTGGTGGATGCCGTGGTCCCCGTCGACCTGACACGCCCGGAGGAGGGATTGGCGGCGCCGAACTACGGCGGCGACCACCTTCGGGAGGTGTTGATCGATGTGCTACCGGCCGCCTATCGCCAAACGCTGGTGACGCTGGCTGAGGCACGGAAGGAGTTGGAAGACATTACCCTGGCGCGGGTGCTACCGCACATCGTCGGTTACAGCGTATTGGCGGCCGCGGCCGGGGCCCTTCCCGTGCCGTGGCTCGATTTACTCATTCTGCCGGGCATTCAGACACGGATGATTTACCACTTGGCCCGGTTACACGGGCAACCTTTGAACGCTCGGCGGTTCTTGGAACTGGCCGGCACCCTGGGGGTGGGCTTGGTGGCCCGTCAGGCGATCCGGGAGGTGGCCAAGTTGATCCCGGTGGCCGGCTCGGTGACCGCCGCCGCGTTGGCCGGGGCCTCGACCTTCGCCCTGGGCAAGGCCTGTTGCCGCTATTATCGTGCGGTCCATCAGGGCCACGTGCCGCCGGCTGACGAACTGAAGCGCCTCTACCACGAGGAGCTGAAGCGGGCCATGACCCTTTGGACCCCGCAGCGGGCGGCGCCCGCTGCCGAACACACAGGCCCATGAGTTATTGGCGCGTTGCCGTCGTTGCCATTCTCTTGCTGGCGCCGGTGCTGATCTTGGCGGGCATCGGCTCCTACGCCCTGTGGGTCAGCGGTTGGGAGGTGTACCTCCAATGGGGGTTTGTCGCCTCCATCGTCTTGGGGTTGCTCCTGGCCTGGTACTGGCAACGCCAGCACCGCCTGCTTCCTCGTCCCGAGTTCACCCCTCCCTTGACCTGGACCGAGCGTGACCACCAAGCGTGGAAAGTGGTCGAGCAATATGCTCGGAAGGTGGAGCAATTGAAGGCGGAACAGCTCGGCCAGCTGTCGTTTTACGGTGACGTGGCCAAGCAGATGGCCCTGGAGCTGGCTCAGGTCTACTACCCCGGGGTGGCCGACCCCATCGACCCGTTGACGATCCCGGAGCTTCTGGCAGTCGTCGAGCTGGCCAGTCACGAGTTGGCGGAATTGATCCACACGACCCTGCCTGCCGGCCACCTGCTGACCGTGGCCGACTGGAAGCGGGCCCGCAAGGCCGCCGAGTGGTGGCAGACTGCCAGCAAAATCTACTGGGCGGTGTCGGCATTGTTCTCACCCGTCCAGACCGCCGCCCGTCTGGCCGCCGATCGGGCAGGCCTGTCCAAGCCTGCGGAACTGCTCAAGCAGAACCTCATCGCCTGGTTCTACGTCCATTTTGTCTATCGGCTGGGCAAATACCTGATCGAACTCCACAGTGGCCGGCTCCGCGTCGGTGCGGAACGGTATCGGCAGTTGATGGGGCAAACGCTTGGCCGTCGCGAGGCGGCGGCGACCGCGTCGGTCTCCGCCGCAGCACGCTCCGTGACCCTGACCCTCCTCGGCCAAGTCAAGGCGGGCAAGTCGAGCCTGGTGAATGCTCTGCTGGGTGAGCGGCGGGCGGCCACGAATGTACTGCCCACCACCGCTCAGGTCACGCGCTACGAATTGCCGGCCCCGGAGGCCGACGCCAAGCTGGTCTTGCTCGACACGGTGGGCTACGGTCGCGCCGGGCCGAAGGCTGACCAGCTGCAAGCTACCCTCGAGGCGGCCCAAGAGTCGGACCTGCTGCTGCTGGTGCTCCATGTTCTGAATCCTGCCCGGCAGGTCGACCTCGATGCCTTGAACCAGATCCGCGACTGGTTCCAGGCCCGGCCGCACCTGAAGATGCCGCCCGTGTTGGCTGTCGTCACGCACGTCGATTTGCTCACGCCAGCGATGGAATGGGCGCCGCCGTATGATTGGCGGCATCCGCAGCGGCCCAAGGAGGTGCATCTGGCAGAGGCGCTGCGGGCCGTCCAGGAGCAATTCGGCGCCCGGCTCGTGGCCGTGGTGCCGGCGTGCCTGCGGGAAGGGAAGGTCTTCGGCATTCAAGAGTGGGTACTGCCGGCGATTGTGGAACGCCTGCAAGAAGCCGCCGCGGTCGGACTGGTGCGCTGCCTGTGGGCGGAGGTCAATGAAGGCAAGGTTCGCCGGATTTTCCAGCAGCTGCTCAATGCAGGGTTGACGCTCCTCCGCGATCCGTCCACGCTTCGGCCGTGAACGCGCCCCGTCCCCGCTTCGGCCGTGGATGGCGCCTGCCCGCTGGCTCGGGCCGCCCGGCCCGAGTCAGCGAACGGCAGCCGCTCGTTGGCTCAGCAGGCCGGAAGGTCGCGGCGCCGCCACCCACGCCAGCCGCTGCAGACACCCCAGCAGCCCGACCCGGCCAGTGCCAAAGCCCACGTTGGTGGGACGGGGGCCTCGCGCACGACGGCCGGAGCGGCAATGTAATGACTGCCCGGCTGACACTTAAACCCCGCCACATGGGCCGCAAAATACGCTGCCCCCTCGGGCGGGACGTCCCCGCTGCTGGTTCGCGAGCCCACCAGGAAATTTTCCAGGCGCGCCCCGCTGCCCAGGTTGCTGATGGTAATCACGGCGGGATTCACCCGGCTACTCCCCGTGCCGGAAAGGACGACCGAGAACCTGCCGAAACCGTCCATCGTGCGATTGAAGCCGACCGACCAACCCGCCGGGCCGGAGATGTCGTCGGCCGGGATCGACAGGCTGGTCATGAAACCAAACTTCTGGATACCGAAGTTCTTCCCGACCCCGCCGTAGGCGGGGGGTTGAGTGGCGGAGAGGGTCAAGCGGACCTGCCCGGCCGAAAGGCCCCCGCCTGCCGGCCCGATGCCGTCGTAAGCTTCAAAGTGGACCGAGCCATAGACCACGCCATCGGCCAGTTCGTTGGACTGGTTCATCGAGAAGTGGTGTGAGACGTACCCGGCCTGGATCGCAGGAGCCAGGCCGTGAAGCAATACCACAGACAATCCCAGGGTAAGCCCGCCTGGGACGCAGGGGAGGGGTTTTCCGCGCATGGAGGACTCCATTCCTTCACGGGATAGGGTTACCGCGCCGGCTGGGAGGATGGCCTGGGATGACGCTCGGGCCTGGGTCGCGGTTCCGATTGCGTCCCCGCATCGGACGCGGCTCGAGAGTCTACTGTAAGTCGGCGGAGTTTTCAACCCGAGGCCGGATCAGGGGTCCGCTGTCCGCACCCGGTGCGTGTCCCAAAGCGGGGCCGGTCGCGGGTCTTAGCGCAGCCAGCGGGCCGCCTCGCGGGCAAAGTAGGTGACGATCAGGTCGGCCCCCGCCCGCTTGATGCTGGTCAGCACCTCAAGCGCCACCCGCTTTTCGTCGATCCATCCCTTCTGGGCGGCCGCCTTGATCATGGCGAACTCCCCGCTGACGTTGTAGGCAGCCACGGGTACGCTAAAGTGGTCCTTGACCCGCCGGATAATGTCCAAGTAGGCCAAGGCGGGTTTGACCATGATGATGTCAGCCCCTTCGGCCAGATCGAGGGCCACTTCCCGCAGCGCCTCGTCAGTGTTGGCAGGGTCCATCTGATGGCTGCCGCGGTCGCCGAATTGCGGCGGCGACTCCGCGGCATCGCGAAACGGTCCGTAAAAGGCGGAAGCGTACTTGACGGCGTAGCTGAGGATCGGCAGGGTGGCAAAGCCGGCCCGGTCGAGCGCGCCGCGGATGGCCTGGACCATGCCATCGAGCATGCCACTGGGGGCGACCACGTCGGCACCCGCGCGGGCATGGCTGACGCACTGTTCGGCCAGGCGCGGCAGGGTGGCGTCGTTATCGACATCCAAGCGCCCGCCGCGTTCGCTCAGCACCCCGCAATGACCGTGGTCGGTGTACTCACAGAAGCACTCATCGGTGATGAGTAGCACCCGGTCGGCGAACTCCTTCCGCAGGGCCCGCAGGGCCTGCTGGATGATGCCATCGTCTCGCAAGGCAACGTCACCCACCGGGTCTTTGTGGACCGGGATGCCGAACAGGAGAAAAGCGCGAATGCCCCATTCGACAGCGGCGGCTACCTCGTCGACCAAGGTGTCAACGCTCAGCTGATGGTGTCCCGGCATCGACGGGATCTCGCGGCGAATCCCCTGGCCGGGTCGCACAAACAGCGGCAGGATGAAATCGCGCACCGACAGCGTCGTTTCCCGGACCATTTCGCGCAGGAGGGGATGCGCTCGCAGCCGCCGCGGGCGAACGACCGGGAACTGCCCTGCCGCGTGCGTCGTCATGGCTTTTCCCCAGCGTGAGTGCGAGGCATGAGGGGATCATACGCTGTGCCCCGGCACCGCCGGGGCACAGCGGCCTACTTGCGAATCCGCCGCTCCCGAACCTCCTGGTCCAGCCGCGCCAGCAGTTCGGCCACAGGCATGGCGCCTAAGTCGCCCGCGCTGCGCTCGCGCACCGCCACTGTACCGGCGCTCTGCTCTTTCTCGCCGACCACCAGCATGTACGGCACCTTGTCCAGCTGGGCCTCCCGGATTTTATAGCCGATCTTGTCCGGCCGATAGTCCCCACTCACCCGGAAGCCCCTGGCCCTCAGCTCGGCTTCCACCTTGCGGCCGTACTCGGCAAACCTGTCACTGACTGGCAGGATACGGACCTGCTCCGGGGCCAGCCAGAGCGGGAAGGCCCCGGCGAAGTGCTCGATCAGGATCCCCATGAACCGCTCCATCGAGCCGAAGGGGGCCCGATGGATCATGACCGGCCGGTGCGGCTTATTGTCAGGCCCGATGTATTCCAGTTCAAACCGCTTGGGCAGGTTGTAATCCAACTGGACGGTGCCCAGCTGCCACTCCCGGCCGATGCAGTCACGCACCACGAAGTCAATCTTCGGCCCGTAGAAGGCGGCTTCGCCCTCCTCGGCACTGTACGTCATCCCCAGGCCCTTAACGATGTCCACGAGGATACGTTGGGCCGTGGCCCAGTCCTCGTCGCTGCCGACGTACTTGTCGCTCTTCGGGTCGCGGAGGCCGACCCGCACCCGGTAATCGCTCAAACCTAGCGACGAGAGGACGAAAAGGACCAGATCAATGTTCGCCCGCATTTCCGTTTCGATCTGCTCCGGGGTGACGAACAGGTGAGCGTCGTCCTGCGTGAAGCCCCGCACCCGAGTCATCCCGGACAGCTCGCCGGTCTGCTCAAAACGGTACACCGTGCCGAATTCCGCCAATCGCACGGGCAGGTCGCGGTAACTGCGCGGCTCGGCCTTGTAAATCTGAATGTGGTGCGGGCAGTTCATCGGCTTCAGCAGGTACGAATCCTGCTTGACCAGCCAGTCCTGGAGGGTAGCCATCTTCTGCGTCGCATCGGCCGCCGCGCGATACGCAGCGGCCGGAAAGTCGGCGCTCTTCCGCTCGACTTCGGCGAGATACTCCTCCTCCTCGGCGGCGGTCAGGCTTCCTTCACCACGTTGCCGCGCGTGCATGCGAATCAGCCACTGCTCCACCACTGCCCCCAGCGGATGGCCGTGCAACGGCGGAAACTGGGCATCGCGGTAATAGGGGAAGTGGCCACTGGTGAAATACAGCTCCAACCGGCCGATGTGCGGCGTGTACACCGGCTGGTAGCCGCGCTTCAGCAACTCCTCCTTGATGAAACTCTCCAGCAGACCGCGAACGATCGCCCCCTTCGGCATCCACAGGATCAGCCCGCTGCCCACGGCCGGGCTGATCGTGAAGAGTTTCAACTGCTTCCCCAGCAGGCGATGGTCCCGCTTCTTGGCTTCTTCGAGTTGGGTCAGATAGGCGTCCAGTTCTTTCTGCGTGAAAAAGGCCGTGCCGTAGAGTCGCTGGAGCTGCTTGCGACTGGCGTCATTCTTCCAGTACGCCCCTGCAATGCTCAACAGCTTGAACGCCCCCACCTTTCCGGCATGGGGCAGGTGAGGTCCCCGGCACAGATCAACAAATTC
Organism: Gemmataceae bacterium; assembly: GCA_025055215.1. GTDB lineage: Bacteria > Planctomycetota > Planctomycetia > Gemmatales > Gemmataceae > JANWYO01. The sequence continues at coordinate 11,519 of JANWYO010000010.1, read as the reverse complement.
GCCCTGGCGGTAAAAACTGAGCGTGGGAAACTGCTTCAGATCGTCGTCAATGTGCTCGACCTTGTAGGGTTGCTCGAGGTCGGCACACAACGCCCGCGCTTCGGCCGTCGGGCGCTCGAAGCGCTCGAACGGTTCCGCCTCGCGGATGATGCGGCGCATCTCCTCCTCGATCCGGGGAAAATCTTCCTCCCGGATCGGGGGTGTGACGTCGATGTCGTAATAAAAGCCGTTCTCAATCGTGGGGCCGAACGCCAGCTTGGCCCCGGGGAAAAGCCGCATCACGGCCCGGGCCATGATGTGGGCACAGCTGTGGCGCAGGACGTCCAGGGCCTCTGGGTCTTTGTCGGTGAGGAGCTGAAATGCGACTTCCTCTTGCCCGTCGACGGGAAGCTCCCGGTCAAGGTCCACCACCACGCCATTGACCTTGGCGGCGACCGCCGCTTGGGCCAGACGCTTGCCGATGGCCTCGGCCACGTCGCGCGGCCGGGTGCCAGGGGCGACCTGACGGCGGGAACCGTCCGGTAAGCGCAGGGTCAACATCGTTCCACGACGCTCGGCATTCCGCCGTGACAGTCTGCTCCAGAGATAGGGCGGCCCTTCCCGATCGGCCTGCCCCAGCGCTTAATCACTCGCCCACATACGGCAGCAAGGCCATATACCGGGCGCGCTTGATGGCCACGCTGACGGCTCGCTGGAAGGCCGCACATGTACCGGTTCGCTTCCGACCGAACATCTTCCCCTGGCCGGAGCAGAGCTTCTTCAGCCCTTGCACGTCCTTGTAATCGACGAACGCCGGCCGCGGACAGCCATCCTTGGTGCAAAAGCGACAGCGATTCTTCCGGCCCCGGCCAAGCTTTTTGCGAACCATCGATCCCCTCACCGATACCTGGACCAACCGGTTGACAACAGGAACGATTACGATAGCCGACGCCCTCCACGGTGTCAACGCGCGCCCTGATTCCCCTGAGCCGCTGAGTCGGTGCTTTTTGCCGGCTCCTGGCAAAGCTCGCCCTCGTGTGCGGGGAGCCTATTCCCGCCTCCGGCCGATGGATCGTTTCAGGCTCAGCCATTTGGTTCGCGCACCCGGTTGGTCGTTTCACGCTTGCGGCGTGCCCGGCGAGCGTGAGACATTTCCCCGCGAGCGCGAACCGGCCAATCGCTCTCCGCGGCCACACCCCCGCCGTGTCGAAATCGAGAGATCGAGTCCCGCGGTGGGGTCTAACCATCGGCTTGACAGTTTTTCCGAACCGCACCACAATTCCCAGGGCGGTTGGACCACCGCCCCCCGGGAACGATCCGAAGGGGCTGCGCCGTAAGGAGGCACCCGATGCAGCGAAACACGTCGATCTGGGGAGGCCAACGTTCCGCCTGGGAACTGGCTGCCAGCCTGACGATGCTCGTGTGGGCGGGGCCGCTCGTCGCTCAGGTGGCTGCACCCGCCGCCGCCTACGACGTCACCCCGCGGCGGTTGGCACGGATCGAACCAGGGACGGTCATCGGCAAAGAGCCACCGCAAGGGTGGACCCACCTGATTATCAAGAGCCATCCGCGGCTGGGTGCCGGCGACTTGAACCAGGTCAACAGCTTGACGGCGCAGCTGTCCAGCTTCCTGTTCACGGCGATCGTGGCCCGGGTGCAGGCTGAGCCTCGCACGCCCCTACGCATCGCTCAGGTGGGCATCGGCCTGGGAACGTCGATCAACGGCCGGGACACGATCATTTCCTCCGACACACAGCGGCAGCTGGGGGCGAACTTGGGGTTTCTCGCCCGGGTGGTACTGTCGAAGTCCGAAGATCGGCTCGAACAGGTGCAGCTCGTGGCACGCTCCAACACTATGGTGGTGATCGATGCTCCGTCGCTGGTCGCCCGGCAAGGCAGGCATGTCCCGGTCACGTTGCGGTACGCGCTGGTCCTCGACCCCACGAACGGCCGCCTGGACACGCTGTTATGGCAGCTGGAGGGGCAGGGTCGTGGCGGCTGGGCAATAAGCAGTCCGTTGGAATGGCTGCCACCAAACAAGATCGAGGATTGTGTGCTGCACGTGGACGGCAACGAGTTCACCTTGGGGGCCCCGAGCGAGATGGCGTTTGCGATGGTGGCCATGCCGAAGGGGCACAAGCAGCTGCCTTGGACGGAGCCGTTGCAGGCCGTGGCCGCCACGTCCCGCTTCGCGGCGGAGTCCGCCCGTAGCCTGGAAGCGCAGTTGCGCGAGGCCCTGCGCACGGCCCGCTGAGCCCATCATCCCCAGGATTTCCCGATCATGCCTGCTTTTCTGACCCTGCTCATCCTCTGGTCGCCGACCGGCGATCCCGCCCACGAACACCTCAACCCGCTCTATCGGGAGATGGTCGAAACCGGCGTGGACGTCGGCGGGGCCCCAAAGCTGCGGCTAGTGGCCCCAAGCCTGAGCGACGGCCTCGACGCCAAGGGCCAGATGGCGGCCATCAAAGCCCTGGCCAAGCAGGATTACGCCTTGGATGACTTGCTGGAACCGTCGATCGTCGCCCCGCACATCTACCGGGTCGAGACGTTACCCGTGGGCCTCGCCGACGCCGCGGTCCATCGGATCGATGTCTGGTTTGTCGCTTATGGCGATTTTGCGACCGTTACCCGGCGGGATTACCTGGAGCAGAAGCTGCAACAGGCCCAACGGGACCGCAAGGTGCAGCGGCTCAAGGCGGAAGACCTGACTCAGCGCGGTATTGCCGTTCCCCAAAACCCCGACGAAGGTTACAGCTACAGTGTGGCCGTCATCCTCGATCGCGTGCAGCTGCACACGACATCCTATTCGGTCACCTCGCGGACGGCCGACTCCTTGGTCCTGGCGAGCCGGGTCGATGGTCGCTTTGTCAACGACAGGGAATATCCCAATCAGTGGCGCTTGCTCGACCCGGACGACGCGACTCGCCTGGGGCCGCCGCGCCCCTACCGGGGCGGGGGCGGCTATGTCAAAGTGACCCGCCTGGCCCAGCCCAAAGGCGCCTTGTTCATCGAATCGCATACGCTTTTCGTGGAGCCGAAGGCATGGTTTGACGGCGGGAACCTTTTGAGTGCCAAGCTTCCCCCTGCCATCTCGAACGAGGTTCGCTCACTCCGCCGGGAGTTGGCCAAGACCCGTCCGGGGAACGACTGAGCCTTGGCGGGCCGCGGCGGCGCTGGACCGGCCCGTTTCTGAATGTTAAAATTCAATGTAGAGGCAAGCGTTGCTCCCTGAATCGGGGGAGCCGCGGGCAGAAACTGCGGAACATGGAGAAGCGGCGGTCAGTTCGGTTGCCCTTGTATCGGAAGCCGAACGACGGATATACTCCCCAAGTTCAGGTGCGGATGGATTCGCACACCCATGCCTTTCCCACCTGGCCGCCCAGCAGCGCCCGCACGGACGGGGTGACTGGTTTCAGGTCATCCGCAACGTCCTCTCCCGGAGTTGACGCAGGCCCCGTTCCGTGACAATGCCGTAGGCTCATGGAGGAAGCTCGGCATGGAGCGGTTCTTTTCTGGCTCGGAGGCGTGACCATGACCCTTTCCACGCTCACGCTGCGATGGTCGCTGCCGATCGTCGGTCTGTTCGGCATCCTGGCGTGTTCGTCAACGCCTGCCGCTCCCAAACGCGATAGCTACTGGCAGGTCGATGACCTTCGCCCCGGTATGAAGGGCGTGGGCCGCACCGTCATGAAAGGCACGCGTATCGAGCCGTTCCACGCGGAAGTGCTCGGCATCCTCAAGAACACCAGTCCCGGTCGGGACCTGGTGGTCTGTCGGCTCTCCGGCCTCGACTTGGAGCGGACGGGCGTCATCGCGGGCATGAGCGGTAGCCCGATTTACATCGACGGCAAGCTGTTGGGGGCCGTCGCCTACACCTGGCCATTCGGCAAAGAGCCGATTGCCGGCGTGACTCCTTTCTGTCAGATGCACGATTACGTCGAGGCCTACGAGCGACGCGATTTGGTGGAGCAGGGAGAGGCACCGCCGCGGGTCGGCTTGGCCGAGCCGCTGCGCGTGGGCGGTCGGGACTACGCGGCCGTCGCCGTCAGCCAGGGGTTCGACGACCCGTTGCCGGACGACGACGGCGTTCTCCGGCTGGTGCCGCTGCGCATGCCGGTGACGGCCACGGGGTTTACCCCCCACAGCCTGTCGCTGCTGCGGACCCGCTTCCGCCAGGCGGGGCTGGTGCCGATGGAGGGGGGAGGCGTCAGCGCCCCGATCGCCGAGGCGGAACAGAATACGCCGCTGCAACCAGGGAGCCCCTTAGCCGTCGCCCTCGTCACGGGCGACTTTGACCTCAGTGGCATCGGGACCGTGACGCACATCGAAGGGCAGCGCGTCTACGGCTGGGGACATCCCTTCATGGGCCTAGGGACCTGTGAGTTTCCGCTGATGACCGGCTACATCCATACCGTCTACCCCCGGCAGAGCGTCAGCTTCAAGCTTGGCTCGCCCCTGCGGACGGTGGGAGTCATCAACGCCGACGTCAGCACCGGCATCGCCGGTTGGCTGGGCCGCCAACCCGACCTGTTGCCCATCCGCATGAAGGTCGTCCGCGAATCCCGCGAGGACACCGACGCTGATAGCAAGACCTTCCAGGTGCGGATTGTTCGCCAGCGTTCCCTTCTGACGTCGCTGGTGCTCACGGTCCTGACCAATTCCGTGGACATGGAGGGCGAATTGCCCGAAGACCTCACCGCCGACCTTCAGGCACGGATCGAAATTGCGGGCCACCCGCCGGTGGTGCTCAAAGACACGTTTTCCGGCTCCAGCTATTCCGGCGGCCGGGCGCCCGTGGCCCTGTACAACCAGGTCGCCAACGTCGTCCACCTGCTGACGTTCAACAGCTATCAGCCGGTCCGCATCGAACGGATCGAATGCTCCACGCGCATCCGGCCCGGGCGCTTGACCGCCGACATTGAGGCCATCGAGTTGGACAGCGATACCTACGCGCCCGGCGAGACCTTGCGCGGCACGGCCTACCTGCGACCGTACAAGGGGCTGCGGCAGCGCCTCCCGATCGCCTTACCGCTGCCGAGCGACCTCCCGGAAGGAAGCTACACCGTCACGGTCTGCGACGACTTGACGAACGTCCGCCAGGAGCTGCGTGACAACCCGAACCTGAGTTCGCCGCAGAACCTCGACCAAGTCTTCGAGGCCCTGAAGCTGCAAACCTCGGCCAAGCGGACCAACCTGGTGGTCCGCTTGCCCTTGCCTGCCGTGGGCGTGGCACTCGACGGCAAGTCGCTGCCCAGCTTGCCGCCCAGCATGGTGCAAATCTTTTCCAACACCCGTCGCACTGGGGCCCAGACAATGAGCGGGGCGTTAGTGGCGCGGCAGAACACCCCCTGGGTAGTCCAAGGCTCCGAGTCGGTGAAGTTCACCGTCAGCAAGAACAAGCGAACGTTGGCCGAACCGTGAGTCCCGCCGCTGAGGGATCGCGATTTTCTGACACATGAAGGACCCATCACCATGCCCCGAGCGCCGATCACCAACCGGAAATTGGTTGCCGCTTGGCTGACCTTTAGCGGCCTGGGATTGCTCGGCCTGACCGGCACCGCGCTGGCCGCCAAGGTCAAGGTGTGGCAGCCGCAGCCCGCCGCTAGCGACAAGGCCCAGTTCAAACAGACGGTCGTCAGCAGCGAGGGGACCATTCGCTTGGCCCGGCAGCTCCGACCCCTGGCTTCCCTCGACGCCATGCACGTCTGGGACGTGGTGGAGGATCGCGACGGCAACCTGTTCGTGGCCACCGGCGACGAAGGCTGCCTCTACAAAGTGACTCCCGATCAGGTGGTTTCCGTCGCTTACCAGGCCAAGGACAGCCAGGTGCTTTGCCTCGCTCAAGGGAGTGACGGTTCGATTTACGCTGGCACCGGCCCCAGCGGACACATCATTCACCTGGGGCCCGACGGCACCGCCCGCGTCTTGTGTCAGACGGGCGAAAGCTACGTCTGGGCCTTAGTGTGGGACGGCACCGCATCGGTGCTGTACGCCGGCACCGGGCCCAAGGGACGCATCTACCGCGTGACCCCACAAGGCGAGTGCGGCGTTTTTTACCGGACCCGGCAGGAACACATCCTCTCCCTGGCCGCCGGTCCTGATGGCACGCTGTACGCGGGCACCGACAAAAACGGCCTGGTCTACCGCATCGACCGCCAGGGCAAAGGATTCGTCCTGTACAGTGCCCCGCAGCCGGAGGTGCGCAGCTTGCTGGTGACTCCCGAAGGTGTTTACGCCGGCACCAGCGCCCCGACGCGTCGTCGCCTCAGCACGAGCAGTGGTTCCGGCCTGGAGCGCGGAAGCCCGGTGGCAGCGGTCCCGACGCGTGAGCCGAAGGTCAGCGCGGCCACCAGCGAGCCAACTGGTTCCGCCACCGCGGGCAACAAAGAGAAGGAGGCGGAAAAACCGGCGGCCGCGGCGGCCCCCGCCGCCCCCGCCAGCGGCGAAAACTCGCTCTATCACATCCGCCCCGATGGAACAGTGCGGGAACTCTTCCGCGAAAAAGCCCTGATGCTCTGCCTCTTGAAGCAAAGTGGCCGACTGTACGTCGGCACCGGCATGGCCGGTCAACTGTTCGAAATCGACGAAGCCCGCCGCGAGCGCAGCGAACTGGCGCGGCTGGACCACGGCCAAATCCACTGTATCTGCCGCCGGCGCGACGGATCGATCGTGCTGGGAACAGGCGACCCAGGGCGATTATACGTCCTTCAGGATCACTTCGTTTCTCGGGGAACGATGATCTCCGAAGTCCTGGATGCCAAGCTGGTCAGCCGCTGGGGCTCGCTTCGCTGGCACGCCGACACGCCGAAGGGAACGCGCGTCAGTGTCGCCTGCCGCAGCGGCAACGTGGCTGAACCAGACGATACCTGGAGCGATTGGTCGGCCGAGCAGACCGACCCCGCTCAGGCGGTAGTGGCGGCTCCTCCCGCCCGCTTCCTGCAATATCGCGTCACCCTGACCACCGACGACCCGCGGACGACGCCCTCGCTGCACCACCTGTCCGTCCGTTACGCGACCACTAACCACGCCCCGGAAGTCACCGCCATCGAGGTCCCTGATCTCGACCAAGTGGTCCTGGAGCAGCCCAAGAAGCTGAAGTTCAAGTGGACTGCCGTCGATGCCAACGAAGACGAATTGACTTATCGGCTGCTCGTCCGCAAGGACGGTTGGCGGAACTGGGTGGAGCTGGAGGACGACTGGGAGAAGCGCGAGTATGAGTGGGACACGACCACGGTCCCGGCTGGGACTTACCAATTGAGGGTGGTGGCCAGCGACCGCCGCGACAATCCTGACGACGAAGCCCTGACGGGGGAAAAAATCAGCGCTCCTTTTGTGGTTGCCCACGTCCCCCCGACGGTGACGGTCAAGGTGGTCGGCACCGACGGCGACCGGGCCATCATCGAAGCGACCGCCACCGATCCCTCGGTGCGACTGACGGCCGCGTCATTCGCCCTCAACGGGCGCAAGTGGGTGAACGTGTTTCCTACCGACGGCCTGTTTGACAGCAGGACCGAGACGTTCCGGTTCCTGACCGAGGTTTTGAAACCAGGAACGTACGTCGGCGTGCTCCGGGTTCGCGACGCCGACGGCAACGTCGGCACGGGCGATGTCATCTTCACGGTGCAAAGCCGCGGCCCTGCCGCCAAGTAGCCGGCAACGCGAGCCTTCCGGGACGAATCGGCGGAGCGCCGGGGGGCAGGGATGCTCTTCAGCTCACCGTTGTTCCTCTTCCGGTTCCTGCCTTTCGTTCTTGCCTTGCAATTTGTCCTGCCCAGGGCCAGCCATAATCTCCTTCTTCTCACGGCCAGCCTTGTTTTCTACGCCTGGGGCGAGCCGATCGGTGTGGGCCTTCTTGTGGGCTGCATCGCCGTGAATTTCGGCTTCGGGCAATGGCTGGGACGCCGTTCGCGGCGCTGGATCCTCAGCTTGGCGGTGATCGTCAACCTCGGCGTGCTGATTGCCTTCAAATACGCTCATTTTCTGGGTGACAACCTCGGGCTGCTCCTGGGTCAACGCCTTGAAGTGCCGACCTTGCCCCTGCCGTTGGGCATCTCGTTTTTCACCTTCCAAGCCGTCTCGTATGTCATCGACGTCTACCGCGGCACCGTGCCCGCGGCGGGCAGCCTGACCGCCTTTGCCCTGTACATCGCGTATTTTCCCCAAGCGATTGCCGGCCCCATTGTCCGTTACCAGGACGTGGTCCACCAGATGGCCCATCGCCGAGTGACCCTTCGCGGACTGGCTGCGGGCAGCCAACGCTTCATCGTCGGCCTGGCCAAAAAGCTGTTGCTGGCCGACACACTCGCCCGACCCGCGGACGCCCTCTTTGCCCTGCCTGCGGCTGAGCTGAGCCTCGGCCTGGCCTGGCTGGCGAGCACCTGTTACGCCTTGCAAATCTACTTCGACTTCTCCGGCTATTCGGACATGGCCATCGGGCTGGCCCGGATGTCCGGCTTTCGCTTCCGGGAGAACTTCCGGGCCCCGTACGCTGCCGAGTCGATCACCGACTTCTGGCGGCGATGGCACATCTCGTTGTCCACCTGGTTCCGCGACTACGTGTACATTCCGCTGGGCGGCAACCGCTGCCGGCCACTGCGGGTTTACGCCAACCTGGTGATCGTCTTTGTGCTGTGCGGTCTTTGGCACGGGGCGAATTGGACGTTTCTCGTCTGGGGGCTGTACCACGGTTTCTTCCTGGTTGTCGAGCGTCTGGGGCTGAGCCGTTGGTTGCAACGCCTCGGGAGGCTGCCGAGCCACGTGTACACGTTGCTGATCGTCGTCTTCGGCTGGGTGCTGTTTCGCGCGGAGACGTTAGCGCAGGCTGGGGGCATCATCGAGGCGATGCTGGGCATGGCAGCCGGCAACGGGGAGGTCCATGCCGTGGGTCTCTATTTGACCAACGACGTCGGCCTGGCGCTTTTGGTCGGTGGCCTGGCGGCCACGGCACCGGGGAGCTGGATGGCAGGCTGGGCGGCTGCGGTGGTTGGCTTCCCCCGGCCGACGGGCCGGGCGGAGCCCCTGCGGCATGCCGCGCTGGCCGTCGCACGCCTGACGTGGCTGGGCGGGTTGCTCGTGGCGGCAGGCATGGTGCTGGCCGCCAGCACCCACCACCCGTTCATCTATTTCCGCTTCTGAGGTCGGAGCATGCAACTGGCCCTGCCGTGGCCTCGCCTGTTCCGCCATGCCCGGGCGGTTACCAAGCCGCGTCGTCGGCCGTTGCGGCGGCTTGGCGATCTCGCGGTCTTTGCCCTCCTCCTTGTCGCGTTGTGGTTGCCGACGATCCTGTCGTGCTTTTCCGCGGCGTCGTCGGCAACGCTGTCCGAAAACCGTCCCGTCGCTCCGAGCCCGCCGCTGACATCGCTGAGAGACCTGGTCACATTCCCGCGCCGCTATGAAGCGTATTTCAACGACCACTTCGGCGGCCGTCACCGGCTCATCCGCTGGCACAACCTCGTCAAATTTCATTGGCTCGGCATGTCCGGCTCATCCCGCGTGCTCGTGGGGAAGGACGGCTGGTTGTTCTACAACCCACTCCCGAAGTCGGCGGTGCCGCTCCACCCGCCGCCGCTGTCGGCGACGCTGCTGGAGCGCTGGCGTGAGCTGCTCGAAGGCCGGCGGCGCCAGCTGGCGGGGCGAGGTATTCACTACTTGGTGGTCTTTGCGCCGGACAAGGAGTCGATCTACCCGGAGCAGCTGCCTGGCGGCGGCCGACCGGCCGCCGCCAGCACCCCCCTCGACCAGCTCCTCGCCCACCTGCGGGACCACAGCGCAACCGACGTCCTCGACCTTCGCCCGTGCCTACGGCAGGCTAAGGGGAGCGGACCGTTGTACCTGCGCACTGATACCCACTGGAACGGCCGCGGCGTGTATGTCGCCTACGACACCCTGCTGCGGAACTTGGCCCGTTTCGATCGCTCGTTCCACCCTTGGCCCCCGTCGGCGTTTGAAACAGTCGTTGTCGAGCGCTCAGGAGGTGACCTGGCGATCATGCTGGGGCTGAGCGACCAGCTAAGCGACGAAGATGTCTACTTGCAACCTCGCCATCCCCGCCAAGCCCGCCCGACTTTCGAGGCCCCCAACGCGGCCGACGAGCACCGCCTAGCCCACCTCCGGCCCGTCGTGTTTGATGGGGGCAGGGGACCACGCGGCGTCTTCCTGTTTGACTCCTTCGGCGAGCCGTTGGCTCCCTTTCTCGGCGAGCACTTCAGCCGGCTGGTCTGCCTCCCCAGCTACGGACTCGACCTACAACGCATCGACCGCGAACGGCCGAGCATCGTGATCCAGCAATTGGTCGAACGGAAGCTGGTGGAATGGGACGAAGGGCGGCTGCCGCGGCGGTGAGCGTCAGCCGAGGATTCGGTCCCAGCGGGCCTTATGATAGGCGACTTTTTCCGCCGCGGTCATCTTGGCGAAGTCCGGGACGGGGGCGGTGCGGGCGGCCGGGTTGGGCCTCGCCGGCACGCTAATGACCTTACCGTTGCCAGCGTAATTCATGATGTTCGTCTGAAGTTGCATGTCCTGCTCCAGGGGCCGATGCGGCCGAATTCCCAGCCGTTGCAGCACTCCATGGTAAGCGCGGACCGCTTCCTCGGCGGTGATCTCCCCATCGGCGATCAGGCGAAGGAAGCGGATGAAGGCGAGCTGGTTTTCGGCGTTGTTGATCTTGCGGCCGAACAGGGCGACACGAGCGCCGTACTTTTTGGCTTCGCTGAGGAGTTTGAAAGCGTCGTAGGTGGTACCGGCGGCGCCGCCGAGAATGCCGACGATCAGGTGGGGGTCGTAATGGACCAACTCTTCCAGCGCCTTGGGGCCGTGGTAGACGATTTTCAGGAAGAGCGGCCGACCCCGCTGGGTGACGCCTCCCAGGGTGCGGACGATGGCGTCGTTGATAAAGCCCGGGACCAGGTCCGGCGCCACGGCCTCGGGGCGATTGGGGTCGAAGACCTCGAGAAAGTGGCGGAAGCCCTTGCGTTCGGCCTCGAGGCGGAATTCCTTGTAAGCTTCGAGCGCGGCGCGGTCGAGGGCGGCGTCGTTGTTGAAGGTGATGCTGTACAACCCGAGATCGACGCCGCGGCGGCGCTCCTCCGGGGTGCAATCGAGGTGGCCGCACTGGATGTGGTCGAGGGTGGCAGTGCGAAACGGCAGGGAGGGTGCGGAGGCATAGGAGCCGCCGCGGAGGATGTGGATGTCGGTGGTGTCGTTGACGCGGACGGCGGGGGTCACGGGGCTGTGGTCGAAGAGCCGACGGTGCAGGGTGAGGATTTCGCTGGTGCTGGCAGACATCAACATGATGTCCACCAGCTTTTGCTCCACGATCTCCACGATGATATCGCGGAACTCCTGGAGGCTGCGGTACCGCAGCTCGCCGCTGTAAGCCTCCGGCGACTTGCCCGGGGCGCCGATGGCCAGGGCCATGTCGGCGTCCTTGGCGTCGGCGAGGATGAAGTCTTTGGAGCCGTGGGGATCGGCATGGATGCGGGCGAGTTTGAGGTCGAGGGACTTATTCATCGTGGTACCTCTTCCGAAGACGTCGGCTC
>JANWYO010000273.1 GCA_025055215.1 Gemmataceae bacterium | reverse complement strand
AGCGCGAAACGATCAATCGTAAGCGCGGAACAAAGGATTGGTCGGGGGTTGGGCAAAAACCGCCGCTGGGTGCGCTCAACCCGGCCCCAGACGATAGGTGCACCTCTGGTCGGGGCTTCGCTTTCGTCCCCCTCGGACGATGTGGTATAACAAGCGCATCGTCCCCGGATCGGAACGCGGGACGGCACGAAGGAATTGTGCCCGAGGCCTGCCATGTCGGAGACCACGCCGCCGGCCGATTCCGGCGTGATGCCCCCGGCGGACAAGGTGAAGCAGTTTCCGCAGACGCCCGGCGTCTATCTCATGAAGGATCGCCAGGGGCGGGTTCTGTACGTCGGTAAGGCGAAGAACCTTCGCCATCGCGCCAGCCATTACTTCACCGCCGCCGCCGCGGAAGACCCGCGCACCGCCGACCTCGTCAAGCTGATCGCGGACATCGACTACCTTGAGGCCGATTCCGAAGTCGATGCCTTGCTGATGGAAGCGCGTCTGGTCAAGGACTTGCAGCCGCGCTTCAACGTCGAGCTGAAAGACGACAAGACGTTTCCCTATTTGCAGATTCGCATCCGTGAGGAATTTCCCCGGGTGGAGTTCACCCGCTCGCCGCGACGTCATGGCGTCAAGCTCTATGGACCTTTCACCAGCGCCCGGGGGCTGCGGACGGCGATCCAGGTCCTCCAGCGAATCCTGCAATTCCGTACCTGTTCCCTCGACATCCGCAGCGACGATCCCCGCTGGCGCTGGTTCCGCCCCTGCCTGCTGCACAGCATCCGTCAGTGCACGGCGCCGTGCAACCTCCGCGTCAGCCGCGATGAGTATCGTCAGCAGATCCGCTCCTTGCGAATGGTTCTGGAAGGGAAAAAGAATCGGCTCATCGCCGAGATGGAAAAGGAGATGGCCGAAGCGAGTGCGGCGTTGCAGTTCGAGAAGGCGGCCCGACTGCGCGACGAGATCGCCGCTCTGCGAAACCTCGGCCTGCGCGGCGACGTCGAGAAGGACGTGCAGCCCGAGGTCTTTCCCCTGGAGCCTCGCAAAGGCATCCTTGGCCTGCGCAAAGTCCTCGGCCTGTCGCGGACGCCCAGGGTCATCGAGGGGATCGACATCGCCCATCTGGGCGGCCACGAGACCGTGGCCGCCCTGGTGGCCTTCATCGACGGCCTGCCGTTCAAGCCCGGCTACCGCCGCTACCGCATCCGCACCGTCGCCGGCATCGACGACTTCGCGTCCATCCGGGAGGTGGTGGCGCGGCGGTTTCGGCCCCGCCCGGCGACGCGGCCGACCTTGGGACTGGAGGAGCAGATCTTCCCTGATGTCCTCCTGATCGATGGCGGCAAAGGGCAACTCAACGCAGCCCTGGAAGTGTTCCGCCTCCTCGGGGTCGACCCCCCCTGCCTCATCTCCCTGGCCAAGCGCGAGGAGGAAATCTACCGCCCCGGCCAAGCAGAGCCGATCCGACTCAGCCGACGCTCGGCGGCCTTGCGGCTGCTGCAATACGTCCGGGACGAAGCCCACCGCTTCGCCCAGCACTATCACCACCTGCTGCGGCGGAAGAAATTCACCGACCCGCCGGCCGATTAACGGTCCCGGCAGGCTCGGGCCTTCCTGGAAGGACCCTAACCGTGCAAATCCTACTGACCAACGACGATGGCATTTACGCCCCCGGCCTGCGGGCGTTGCGGCTGGAGCTGCAAAAGCTCGGCAGCGTCACGGTGGTGGCCCCGGCCACGGAACAGAGCGCCGCCGGCCATTCCATCACGCTGCTGACGCCGCTGCTGGTCGCCGAAGTGCTCGACGACCAGCAGCAGTTCATGGGCTGGGCCGTCGAAGGTCGACCCGCCGATTGCGTCAAACTGGCGCTGCTGGAGCTGCTCAAGGAGCCGCCCGACCTGATCGTCAGTGGCCTGAACGCCGGCTCGAATGCCGGGATCAACGTCCTCTATTCCGGCACCGTGGCGGCCGCCATCGAAGGCGCCTTTTTCCGCAAGACCAGCATCGCCGTCTCGCTGGAATACACCAAGCTGAAACCGCTCGACTTCCCCCGCGCCGCCGGCATCGCCCGCCAGGTGATCGAGCAAATCCTGGCGCACCGCCCCCCCGAGGGGAGCCTTTTCAACGTCAACATCCCGAGCTTGGAAAAAGGCCCCATCCGCGGCATCCGCACCGTGCCCCAGAATGCCGTGCCGTACAAGGAGACCTTCGACCGCCGCGTCGATCCCCGCGGTCGCGTGTACTTCTGGACCGGCCCGGGCACCGGCTGTCCGGAACCGCATCCCGATTCCGACGTCGATGCCCTCCGCGACGGCTACATCACTGTCACGCCGCTGCAATTCAACCTCACCGACCAGGCGATGCTCCAGAAAATGAGTCAGTGGACGTGGAGGCTCTGAGATCGGGGCGCCGCGACGGCCGCGGCGCCCAGACGTCGCCGGTGCCCGGGCCCTCCCCGCTCGCACTGCTCGCAACACTCGGCGAGGCGGCCCGGAAGTTTGCGGCTTGAGGCCAGTAATCCCCCGACGTGGGCGGCGCATACAACAGTTCTCCGGCGGCGTCGGCGCGCCCCGCGGTTCCTTGCGGCCGCTCGCCGCCCCATCGACTTGGGAAAGGCACCTCCAATGAAACGACGATTCGTCCAACAGTTGGTTGACGGCGACGCGGTCGAGGAAGTCTACCTCGTCGCCGATAAGCAGTTGCGCGTCAATCGGAATGGCAACCTCTACTTGCAGGTCGAACTCCGCGACCGTACCGGATCGATCGTCGGCCGACTCTGGAACGCCAGCGAGCACCTCTTTCGGTCGTTCGAGGTTGGCGACTTCGTCCTGGTCCGGGCCAAGGTGCAACTCTTCCAGGGAGCGCTCCAGATGATCCTGAGCCAGCTGGAGCGTGTCGAAACCGAAAAGGTCGAACTGGCCGATTTCCTGCCGCACACCGAACAAGACGTCAGCAAGTTATTGGAACGGCTCCGTGGCTATCTGTTGCGGCTGGCCAACCCCCACCTTCGTGCCTTGGCTGAGTGTTTCCTCATGGACGATGAATTCGTCCGGGCCTTCTGCAAGGCCCCGGCTGGGGTCCGTAACCATCACGCCTATGTCGGTGGCTTATTGGAACACGTCGTCTCCCTGCTCGATTTGGCCGACCGGGTGGCCCCGCTCTATCCCGGCCTCGACCGCGACCTCCTCCTGGCAGGCGTCTTCCTCCACGACATCGGCAAGGTCCGCGAGCTGAGCTACGACCGCGCCTTCGCCTACACCGACGAAGGCCAGTTGGTCGGCCACCTCGTCATCGGTGTCGAAATGCTCAACGAGAAAATCGGCCAGGTCGCCGACCTGACCGGCGAGCCCTTTCCCAGCGAACTCCTCCTAAGACTCAAGCACATGATCCTAAGCCATCACGGCAGCTATGAATTCGGCAGCGCCCGGCTGCCGATGACTCCGGAAGCCATTGCCCTGCACCATCTCGACAATCTCGACGCCAAAGTCCACAGCTTCACTCGCGACATCCGCGAGGACCGCAACGCCACCTCTTCCTGGACGCCGTTCAACCAGGCGTTGCAGCGCCGGCTGTTTAAGGGGAGCACTGACGGAACGGAGGCGGTGTACTCGCCGGTCCTCGACTCGGGCGAGACTTGAGGAGGGACCGCCGGGCGGGGGAAAGGTACGAGGAGCGACCGCCGGGCGGGTTGACGCCCACGGGGCGTCAGTCCGCTGAGGAGGCGTCCCCGGCCGCGGCGCGGTTGCGCTCCAGCCAAGCGTCCACCAGGGCCACGATCTCGTCAAGCAGGAGCGAGCGCCGGCCGAGCCGAAGACCGATCGTCTGCACCAGGCGGTCCACGCGCTCGATCTGGGTGGCCCCGCCCGCCAGCGCCCGGGCGGCGCTGGCGGGCCGAGTCAGCCCTTCGGCCGCTTGGGCATATTTCTCGAAAGGCACGAGATCGGCAGCGTCCGCCCCGAGCCGGTGACACAGCTCACAGACCCAGGCGTACATCTCCCGGGCGCGCTCCACGTCCTGCAAGACAGCGTCCCGGATCGAAATGATCCCATCCGGCCGGATGCAACGGTAGTTGCCCGTCAGGAGCATGGGCCATTTGGCCAGGGGGACGAAGAGTGAATCGTGGACTTTGAGCTTGACCGGGATTTCGAGGGGGCCGTCGCCGGCGTCGAAGCGAGCGGCTTCGATGTCGGCGGCCAGCCGCCGCAACAGGGCGGTGGCCGCGGCCTCCTCGAAGGGAGCGGCCTTGAAGTTGGTCGGCAGCGAGACCTGGAGGCAATTTTTCGGCCGATCCGGCGGACGGAACGCCTGCGGGTCGGCACTGGTAAGTGTCATCTGCTCCGGCGGAAAGGCGGCCCAAACCTCCTCGGCGGCGTAGCAGCCGACGAATGGCTCTTCGCGCAGGACGGGGAGGCGGCGAAGGAAGGGCAGCGGCGGCATGTTCATGACCGCCAGGCACGGCACCCCGGCGCCAGCGATGCGCCGCATCAGCTCGCGGACCCCCGGGGCCGCGTACTGGCCCTCCTGCATCGCCAGCACTGCCAGATCAAAGCCGCTGGGGTCCGCTTCCTCCGGCGTGACCGCCGACAATTTCCCGCGCAACGCCGCCGACGGCACGTCGATTTCGCGCCCCCGCAGCGGAAAGCGGACGACGGTCCCCTCCCGACGGATCAGCTCGGCCGTCGAACGGGTGCAGACCAACGTCACCGGATGACCCGCCAAGAGGAGCTTGGTCCCCAGAAGCGAGCCGTAGGAAGCTCCCAGGATCAGCGTTCGGCAGGGCTGGGGGTCAGATGCAGCAGGTGGCATGGCAGCACGGGTGGGAACTCAGGTCTGGCGGCGGCCCGGCGGCCAGGCCGCCGGGCCGCCGCCCCGCGGCACCGACGTCACGGAGCTATCGGCATCACGGAATCGGCCCGCCCGCCTGGGCGGCGACCGGCTCAAGGACCGCCTTCGCTGGCGCTTTCAGCCGGCCACGCAGCCAGGCATAAATCCCCGGCGAAATCGAGAGCAGGATGACCACGATGATCACCTTCTCGACGTGGTGCTCCACGGCGACTTGGCTGCCGAAGAGCCGGCGAAGCGGCGGGTTGAGGACCGCCGGGAGATAGTACCCCGTCAGGACCATGCTGCACACCCAGCCAATGCCGCCGAAGACGTTGTAAAAGAGAAAGAGGCGATAGTTCATCCGCCCGACTCCAGCCACCACCGGGGCGAAGGTGCGGATGATGGGCATGAACCGCGCCAGCACGATCGTCTTGCCGCCGTGGCGATCGTAAAACTCCTGGGCCTTTAGCAGATGGTCCCGGTGAAAGAAAAACGATTTTTCGCGGGAGAAGATTTTGGGGCCGGTCTGGTATCCGATGGAATAACCGACGCTGTCCCCGACAATCGCTGCGACGCTGAGCAGCGTCAGTAACAGCGGCAGGTTCCAATCACATGCCGGGCTGGCGCAGACCAGCCCCACCGTCACCAGCAACGAGTCGCCCGGCAGGAAGAAGCCGATCAGCAGGCCGGTTTCGATGAAGATCACCAGGGTCAGGACGAAGAACGCCGCCGCCGTGATGTCCGGCCGGCTGAGCGTCGCCAGTAATTGGTTCATGTCGAACAGGTTCTGGCAGACGACGCTCACCTGATCGAAGAAACTGGCAGGATCGGCCATTGGCTTCGGCGCTCCTGTGCTTGGGACAAAGCATCTTTGAGGGTCGCTCGGCACTCCCTTCCCCAAAGGTTAGCGGTTGGCCTTGCCCACGCAAGGCCAACCGACGCGGCGAACTTGTCGCTCGGGGCGGGGTTAGGGCGCCCGAAGGCAAAGAGTTTCCGCGTGTCGATGACGTGCCCGTAACGTTAAACCAGTTGATTTCTTGGACTTGGGCGGAAGCTTGATCGAGTCGAGAATGCTCGGCCTCGGTCGTGTAGTTGATCGATAGTGGGTATCCGTACCTCATGTAGATCGTGTGGACTGCTTGGCTTGAAACCATCCTCCGCTGAAATCAAGAGGAAGAACTTGCCGAGGATTCCTCGGTTCGCGCTCGCGGAAGGGGATCAAGCGCTCTTGGGGCATGTAGCGAGCGGCTATCGAGTCATCGTTTCGTGCTTGCTCGGCACGCAGCGAGCGCGAAACGACAAGTCCGACGCGAGATCGCTGCCGGTAGCACGCGGGCGCGAACCGACAAGTCGAATGCGACGGCGCGTGAGCGCGCCCGATGTTCCGGTTCCGAGGCCGCCGGCGATCTGTGGGGTCAGCCTTGGCGAGATCGTGAGTTCGCGAGTCAACAACCGCAGTTTTTGCTTGACCCGGTCAATTGCATTGCTATAGTTGGAGGTTGTGAAAATCGGCGCCAACGCCGACGGCGGACATCGGGCCGAGAGAAAAAGGCCGTTGCGGCGGCCGGCTGGAAGACGTGCGACCCGAACAACGGCCGACGCCTGTCCCCGTGGCAGAGTTGAGGTTCGGCCCGCAAAGGTCCAGTCGTCGGGATTGGGAGTCCGTTGCTCGGTTGGATTTCGGTCTGTACGGTCCCCGGTGGCTCCGCTCGCATCAGCGCTTATGATCCCTGGGGAGACCCGATAAGTATTCGCCGATCCCGCCCCGCCAACGGGCTCCTGTTGTTTGATAGCTCAGTTTTAGGCCCGCCCTGCCGACAAGTCACGTCGGCGCGGCGGGCCTTTGTGCTTCCGGTGAGCGCGCCCCCTATTTTCTGCGGCAGCGAACATCCGTTGCCCTGGTTGCATAACCCTTCTGAGGACTCTAATGCACGAAGCCTCGCGTGCGTTCCTGACCCGGCTGCTGGAGACACCCAGCCCGTCCGGCTACGAACGGCCCATCCAGGACGTGGTCCGCGACTGGGCCCGGCCGCTTGCCGATGAGGTCCGCACGGATCGCCACGGCAACGTCCTGGCTGTACTCAATCCCGAAGGCCAACCTCGCGTGATGCTCGCCGGCCACTGCGATCAGCTCGGGTTGATGGTGCAGTACATCGACGACGCGGGCTTCCTCTATGTTCAGCCGATCGGCGGCTGGGACATGCAAATCCTCCTGGGTCAGGAGTTCACCGTTTGGGCCAACGGGGGGCCACTGGTCGGGGTCATCGCCCGCAGGGCGCCGCACCTGCTGACCAACGAGGAGCGGAACAGGGTCCCGCAATTCAACGACATCTGGCTCGACATCGGCGCCAAAGACCGCAAGGAAGCCGAGTCCCTCGTCACCCCCGGTGACATCGTGACGGCGGCCCTCGGTTGCAAGGAAATGCTGAATGGACTCATCACCTCCCCGGGCCTCGACGACAAAGTCGGCGTCTGGACCGTCATGGAGACGCTTCGTCTCCTCAAAGGAAAGCCGCTGCGGGCAGCGGTCTTTTGCGTCTCGACGGTGCAGGAGGAGATCGGACTCCGTGGCGCCACCACCAGCGCTTATGGCATCCATCCCACGGTGGGGATCGCGGTGGACGTCTGCCATGCGACCGACACGCCGGGCAACGACAAAAAGACGCTCGGCGACACCAAGCTGGGGGCCGGGCCGGTGATTTTCCGCGGCCCGAACATCAACCCGCACGTTGGCCAACGGCTGATCGACACGGCCCGGGAGCGGGAAATCGCCGTGCAGGTTCGCGGCGTGCCGCGGGCCACCGGCACCGACGCCAACGCGATCCAGCTCACCCGCGACGGCGTGGCCACGGGACTGATCGGGATTCCCAATCGCTACATGCACAGCCCCGTCGAGGTCGTCAGCCTCGCCGACCTTGACCACGCGGCCCAGTTGTTGGCGGAGTTTTGCCTTCGGCTGACGCCGGAGATGGACTGGACGCCGTGAGTGGCGCTGCCCGGCCGACAGGCCGGGCAGCGACCGACGTCATTTCACCGTCACCAACCGATCTTCCGGGAAGGTCGTCAGCACCAGGCCCTTGAAGTGGACTTCCTGCGGCACCTTGTTGGAGTGGAGCTGCAAGCCGATCGGCCCTTCCTGGATGCGCTCGGGTTCCGGGTCGCGCCAATCGACCACGGCCACGCCATTGACCGCCACGCGCACGCGATTGCCCTGGGCGAGGATTTCGATGTCGTTCCAATCGTGCTGCTTGCCGACCTTCTTGGCCGGGCCGCCGTCCACTTTGAGGTTGTGGCGACCGAACAGGTCGTACATTCCCCAGTTGGACGGGAACATGACGAGGTGGCCTTTGCAGGTGTACTCGGTGCGGTCGCGCTTGGGGTCGGTGACTTTGCCATCGGCCAACGGATAGACCTGGCCCCAGAAGGCGACGCCGGAGTGCATTTCGGATTCGACCAGCTTGGCGGCAAAGACGAGGCGGAAGTCGCTGAACTTGCGCTTGGTCAGGAGGTAGGTGCTGTATTCAGCGGAGCGGTATTCCGGGCGACGATGACACCGTCTTTGACCGACCACAGGTCGGGGTAGCCCTCCCAGCCGGTGAGGTCCTTGCCGTTGAAGAGGTGGATGGTTTCGGACTTGCCCTGCCGCGGCGGGACGATTGGCGCCTCTTTGCCGGCATCGGCCGACAGGCCGATGCCGGCGGCGGCGAGGGCGACGCCCATGATGAACAGCTGAAGTGGTCGGAGGAAGCTCATGATCATTCCTCGAAATCGGGCCCCAAGGGCTGCCTAGTCAGCCCGAGCCTTGGGCGTCCAAGGGGGCCCAGGGTTGTGGCGAATAATTTCAGCGCCGGCGTCAGGACGCCCGTCATTTGCTTCTCCGCCGGGCCATCAGCGGTCCACTGGAGGACTCCCAGGCGAGACCGCACGGACATGGCCGCTTGATGATAAGCACTGTGATAGACGACCGCAACGCCCTCGGCAGCCTGCGTCTGGCCCTGATATTGCCGGGGGATCGTCTAGAGTCGAGTAGCTCCCACAATTGGTAAAGGAGCTGCGGATCCCGACTCGCATTATCAGCCACATGACCGCGGCGAGCGTCTGCCACCGAACGACCCTTCGCCTCATTTCAGGGAATGGACCAGTTCGCCACCAAAGGCAGTCATTGTTAACTGCGATTGCTTCGCCCTCTGGTGCCTGACTTCGACCCACTTGCTCCAAGGCATGGCCGATGTTCGCATCAGCCATGCCGTCCACGATGACTGCCTTGCAATCTGCGCGGTTGCTCAAAGTATGGTTGAAAACAGCGGTCTTGCCCTTCGCGAGAGAACTGGACGGGATGGTGACCCGCGGTTATCGTTTGGCTGCCTCCCGACGCATCACTTGCTCTCTCGGTAGATGACATGCCGACGAACGACAGGGTCGTACTTGCGCAGCTCCAGCTTGTTGGAGGTGTTACGGCGGTTTTTCTGGACGTAGTAGCAATGAGCGCTCTCTGAACCTTGCAATTTCACGTAGCAGCGCGCTTCCTTATTACCTCTGGCCATCGCTCTCCTCCCCTCGAACGGTGTTGCACTTCGTTTTGGAACGGCCGCCGTCCCGGAGGACGCACGTCGAGGGATGAAGCCAGCGTGCGGCTGCCCATCCAAAGCGAGGACAGCAGCCTCGCCCAGGGACCGATCACTCCAGGCGTGGCGTAAAGTCGAAACGACTCATCGGCCAGCCATTCCCAGCTGGAGGCCATGGCCGTGGCCGGGACAGTCGGCGGCGTGTCGAAGGCCTCCAAGACCGCCTGGCGGTACGCGACGCCGAGGTTATCTGCGACCCAGCGTTCGTAGTTGGCGATCCACCGGGCTGCACGCTGGACCAAGCGCTGCACCGTTGCCCAGCTTGTTGGCGTTGGACGGACCAACGGCCCCAGGTCCGCGGGGAGGTGGACGGGTTGGTCGGGCAGACGGTCGACCAGCAAGGGATCGAAGTCATAACGTCGCAGGAACACGCCGGCCGTGCTCGGCTCGCGACAGAGGAGTCCGAAGCCCCAAAGCCAAATCCCGACATCGCCCTCCAACAGGGCCTTGTACAGCGTGCCGCCCTCTGGGTCCGGTGAGCGGAACCGGCGCATTCCCCGCTCGAGCAGCACATTTCCCTCAGGCCGCTCGATGTCGCGTCCCCAACACCACATCTGCTGATCGAGCAATCCGGCGGCCGCGGCAAGACCCCGGGCTTGGGTCCGAGAAATAGAGCGGCCTCTCCCCGACGACGCCTGCCAGGCCTTAAGGCGAGATGTGTGGCAAATCTTCCGCGTGAATCGGCTCATCCAAGCGGAGAACGCCATTCGAGATGGGTTCGCACGTGAGTGACCCGTGCCCCCTTGGCGGCGAGTTGATCAGCCTGCTTAGCACCTTTTTCGATGAAAGGGCGGCAGTGAACCCAACCTAACCTCTAGAGGATGGACGCACGCCTATCCGAGTTGATTGCCCGAGAGGGTTGAGCAAGGCCGGTTGCGTCACCCGCCCCGGCTGGTAGTGTAGAAGTCTAGGATCTGAGCAGCTGTCGGGATGAATCTCGCTGACCATGCGGTGGGCGCGGGGAGCATCTGCTGCCAGGGCCGACGCCTTGCGGCGTTGGCCCGTGGCTTGACGGCGGCGCGCCTGGCCCGATATAACGAACCAGCAACGACAAACGCCGGATGAGTGAAAACCCCCTCGGGTTTTGAGCGGCTTGCGCGGTGCCGCCGCAAATTGGGCTTTGTGCGTTGGACCATTGCCATGACGGTCAGCCGTTCGGGGCTTGCCCCTTCTGACTCGACCGGTGTGCCGGTTCCTCCCTCACGGCGAAGGGAGCCATGACCCCACCGACCTTCGCCTTTATCAGCCTTGGTTGCCCGAAGAACCTGGTCGATTCCGAGCGGATGCTCGGCAAGCTGACGCAGGACGGTTTCGCCCTGGTCCCCGAGGCCGACGGTGCCGATGTCGTGGTCATCAACACCTGCGGCTTCATTGAGCCGGCGCGGCAGGAATCCTTGGGGGTCATCCGCGAAATGCTGGAGCTGAAAAGCCAGGGACGGGTCGGCGCCGTGGTCGTGGCCGGGTGCTTGGCGGAGCGGGCGCGGGACGACCTGCTGCGGCAGGTGCCGGAGGTTGATCAGATTGTTGGCGTGTTTGGCCGGGAGGAGATCGCCGACGTGGTACGGCGAGCCCGCTCGGCCGCGGCCGCGGCCGAGCAACGGGCCCTCTTCCGCCCCGCGCCGGTTCGTGCCTGGGACGACACCGCCCGCCTTCGCATCACCCCCCGGCACTACGCTTACTTGAAAATCTCCGAAGGATGCGACCGGCTTTGCACCTTCTGTGCCATCCCAGGCATGCGCGGCAAACACGTCAGCAAGCCCATCGAAGACGTGCTCCGCGAAGCCCGCGAGTTGGCCGCGGATGGCGTCCGCGAACTGATTCTCGTCGCTCAGGACCTGACCTATTACGGCCTCGATCTCTATGGCCAAACCCGGCTGGCGGAGCTGCTCCGCCGGTTGGACGAGGTGGAAGGGCTGGCATGGATTCGGCTGCTGTATGCCTATCCGGCGCATTTCACGGATGAACTGATCGACACCCTCGCGACGGCGCGGAAGATCATTCCGTACCTTGACCTGCCCCTCCAGCATATCAACGATCGCATCCTGAAACGGATGCAACGACGGGTCAACCGGGCGGAGACGGAGCGACTGCTCGATCGACTTCGCCGGGCCATTCCGAACCTGACGCTGCGGACCACGTTCATCGTCGGGTTTCCCGGAGAGAGCGAGGCCGAGTTCGCGGAGCTTCTGGAGTTTGTGCGGCAACGGCAATTTGAGCGCGTCGGGGTGTTTCCTTATTCGCTGGAACCAGGGACGCCGGCGGCTCGGCTGGATGGTCACCTGCCGGAGGAGGTCAAGCAGGAGCGGCGCGATCGGCTCATGCGGGCCCAGCAGGAGGTCGCCTTCGCCTGGAGCCAGCGTCAGGTCGGCCGCGAAGTGGAAGCGATTGTCGATGGTCCCGACCCGGAATTCGCCCACCACGTGCTGGCCCGGGGACACGCCGACGCCCCGGAAATCGACGGTGTCATTCGCGTCAAGGGGCGACACCTCCGCGCTGGTGACCTGGTGCGGGTGAAGGTGACGGCGGCGGACGGTTACGACCTCGTGGGCCGCGCCCTCCGCGTTTGGTGAGCCTCGATCCCAGGAACAGAGGATGCCTCATGAGCGAGGACAAGCCGGCTCGATCGGCAGTCGCGGATTGGGTGCCGCCTTCTTCCGCCGTGCGGAAGCACTTGAACATTCCCAACCAGCTGACCCTGGCGCGGCTGGGGTTGGCGGTTTTCCTGTTCGTATTCATCAGCCTGGAGCGCTGGATTGGCTGCATCCTGATCTTCGCCGCGGCCGCGCTCACCGATTGGCTCGACGGCTACTTGGCCCGCAAGCAGCAGTTGACCAGCACCCTGGGGCGGAACCTGGATCCGCTGGTGGACAAGGTGCTCATTGGCGGGGCGTATATCTTCCTGCTGCCGGTGGAGGGATCGGGGCTGGCGCCGTGGATGGTCACGGTGGTCATCGCCCGGGAGTTGATCATCACCAGCCTGCGGAGCTTTCTGGAGAACCGCGGGGCGTCGTTCGGGGCGGACTGGCTCGGCAAGCTGAAGATGGGGCTGCAATGTGCCGCCTTGTTTGGCATTTTCGCGGCCTTGGAAGCGGCGGTGGGCGGCCGGGGTTCGGCCGCAGCGTTGGGCCTTGTGGCGCGAGTGCTGATTTACGGGATGGTGGTGGTGACGGCGTTGAGTGGTCTGCAATATTTGTGGCGGGCGAGCCTGCTGCTTCCGCGTTCGGGATGAGTTATACTGCCGCCGGAGGGGGTTTCGTGCCGGAGCAAGGTGCGGGCCGCCGCCTGGAGGCGGTGGCCCGGTCAGCGATGCCCGCGCGGCGGGCCGCCTGTGAAAGGACCAGTCCCCATGCCTAACTTCGCCATCGTGGGTGCCGGGATGATTGCCGGCTTCCACGTCAAAGCCATCGCGGAGATCCCCGGGGCGCAAGTGGTGGCCGTCGTCGATTCGGTGCCGGCGGCGTTGGAGCGCTTCGCCGCCAAGAACCCGCAGCTGAAGTGCCAGTACACCACTTCGCTCGCCGAGGTGCTGGCGCGGCGGGACGTGGACATCGTCAACGTCTGCACGCCAAGCGGGGCCCATATGGAGCCGGCCGTGGCCGCTGCCGAGGCCGGCAAACACGTCGTCGTGGAAAAGCCGCTGGAGATCACTCTGGACCGTTGCGACCGGATCATCGCAGCTTGCGACCGCCACCAGGTCAAGCTGTGCACCATCTTCCCGTCGCGCTTTGCCGACTCGAACATGACGCTGAAGAAAGCGGTCGATGCCGGCCGCTTCGGCCGCCTGACCCTCGGGGAAACCACCTGCAAATGGTGGCGGTCGCAGGAGTACTACGACCAAGGGGGCTGGCGGGGGACGTGGGCGCTCGATGGTGGAGG
>JANWYO010000209.1 GCA_025055215.1 Gemmataceae bacterium | reverse complement strand
CGGCCCTTCGGGGCCGACCGCCACGCTTCCGCCGGCTCCTTCCCCATCTCCCGCTACTCCGGTATCATGCCTCCACCAACACGCCATGCGACCCGTTCCAGGAGGTCCACCCATGACCGTCAACCGCACGAACCTCGGAGCCTGGCTCGTGACCGTGTGCTCCTTCGCCCCGACGACCGCCGCCGAACCGTGGCTGGTTGTCGAGGGCGGCCAAGGTCCGGGCCAAGGGAAACACGTCGTCCTCATCAGCGGCGACGAGGAGTATCGCTCCGAAGAAGCCCTCCCGCAGCTGGCGCAAATCCTGGCAAAACATCACGGCTTTCGCTGCACCGTCCTCTTCGCCATCGATCCGGCCACCGGCACGGTCAACCCCACCGTGGTGAATAACATCCCCGGTCTGGAAAAACTCGCCTCCGCCGACCTGATGATCCTCTTCACCCGCTTCCGCGACCTCCCCGACGAACAGATGAAACACATCGTCGCCTACGTCGAATCCGGGAAGCCGATCATCGGCCTGCGGACGGCGACCCACGCCTTTCACTTGAGGTCCAGCCCGACTTATGCCCGCTACTCATACAACAGCACGGAGTGGCCGGGCGGCTTCGGAAAACAGGTCCTCGGCGAAACTTGGGTCAGCCACCACGGCCAGCATGGCAAGCAGAGCACCCGCGGCGTGCTCGCCCCGGGCCAGCAGAAGCACCCCATCCTTCGCGGCATCAACGACGGCGACATCTGGGGACCAACCGACGTCTACGGCCTGCGCCTCCCTTTGCCCGGCGACAGCCAACCGCTGGTCCTCGGCCAAGTCCTCAGCGGCATGAATCCCACCGACCCACCCGTAACCGGCCCCCAAAACGACCCGATGATGCCCATCGCCTGGACCAAGACGTACACCAGCCCGAGCGGTAAAACCGGCCGGGTCTTCACGACCACGATGGGGGCCGCCCAGGACCTGCAAAGTGAAGGGCTGCGCCGGCTGCTGGTCAATGCGGCCTACTGGGCCGTCGGCCTCGAGGATCGCATCCCGCCGCGGGCCAACGTCGAGTTGGTCGGCGACTATCGGCCCAGCCCCTTCAAGCACGGCGGCCATCGCAAAGGCTGTGTGCCCGCCGACTTCGCCCGTTGACACGGCCAGTGGCCAACCAACCTGGTCCCCTCAAGGGGTGGAGGACTCGTCGATGTCGCTGCCGCGCGTCGTCGTCGATGGGCCGCTGGCGCCGAACATCCTGCGGCTGCTGGAGGGACAGGTGGAAATCCACCTCTGGCCTGCCCTCGATGCCGGTCTGGAGCACGTCCAAGGGTTGTACACTTACGGCCATCCCCGAGTGGACGCGGAGCTGATCGCCCGACTGCCCGAGTTGCGGGTCATCAGCAATTTCGGCGTGGGGGTCGATCACATTGACCTGGCGGCGGCAACGCGGCGGGGCATTCCCGTGGGCAACACCCCGGACATCCTCAACGGGGCCACCGCCGACATGGCGATGGCCCTGCTGTTGGCAGCCGGCCGACGCCTCGTCGAAGGCGACCGTTACGCTCGCGGGCCGACGTTCGTCCACTACGACCCCGGCTACATGCTCGGCCGGGAAATTCACCACAGCACGTTGGGGATTGTCGGCCTGGGCCGCATCGGCACCGAGGTGGCCCGCCGGGCAGTCGGCTTCGACATGACCATCCTGTACCACAACCGGCATCGTCGGCCGGAGATCGAGGCGGTGCTGCCCGTGCGGTATGCGTCCCTGGCGGAATTGCTGGCGGAGGCCGACTACATCGTGCTCACCGTTCCCTTAACACCGGAAACCCGGGGGCTGATCGGCCGGGCCGAGTTCGCGCAAATGAAGCCGACGGCGACCCTCATCAATGTGGCCCGCGGGCCGGTGGTCGACACGGAAGCCCTGACGGAGGCGCTGCTCCGCCGCCGCATCTACGCGGCGGCGGTGGACGTGACCGATCCCGAGCCCTTGCCACGGGACCATCCGCTGCTGCGGCTGGAGAATTTCACGGTGACGCCGCACCTGGGAAGTGCCACGGAGCAGACGCGCCAGCGAATGGCGGAGCTGTCGGTGGCGAACCTCATGGCGGGGCTGCGCGGCGAGCCGTTGCCCTGCCGGGTGGCCTGATCCCGTGTTCGCCGTGCGCCGAGCCAGGGCACGAGTGATCCCGAAACAAGCAGGGGCTGTGGCGATCGCCCTTGGTGCCCCTGAAGAAAGTGAAACCGACTCAGAGGTGATTGCCATCCAGAGGACGGTGCGCCAGCGTTCCCCCGAGTCCTCGGCGCGGTGCCCGTGAATTGATGAGAGCGGAGAGAATTTTTGTCCCGGCTTCTCGGTGGCCGATCGCCTTCGGGGCCGGGAAGCGAAAACGCCGCCGCTTTGAGGCGGCACGAGCCATACGATTAGCGCTCAAAGGTCGACGCGAGCCAGCACGGGAGCAGCAGCGTCGCAATCTCTTGCGAGTGCTTCATCGGCTCCGGCTGTGGAAGGCCCTTGATTGTTTGGGAAAGCGTGGAGACCGGATTGTTGTCTAGTTTGGGCCGGCATATGCACCTGAAACGAACCTGATAGAGCGGGTTGGTTGCCACGAAGATCGTGCGAACGAGGGAAAAAACTGGTGCCGGGATGGGGTGCAATCGCTCGCTCTGGTGCGGGGACGGTGATTGGCTGGAACACGTCTGGACGGAGCGTCCCCGGTGCGCCCTTGTCGAGCGACATGGGTTGGTGAGGGTTAGTTTGAAGGGCACAAGATGTCGGGAACGGGGCTCCGTGGCCGCGAGGGCGGCCACGGAGCCGTCAGACACGCTGCCCAAGCCGCGGTGCAGTCGGCGACGAGCGCCGTGCCGGGCTGGAACGCAAAGAGCCGCTCCGCCGGTCGCTGATTGAACACCGGGGCGCGAAACTCCAACTCCACCACGACCCGTTCTCCTTCCGGCGCCGGATCGCGCCACTCGATGCGGTGAGGCCAGAGCGTCTGCCGGTCGAGGACGATGGCGCAGTCATGAGGCAGGCCTTCCGGCCAAGCCTCTGCGGGCCGCTGGCTCCAGGTACCGCTGAGGCGGATCGCAGGTCGGCCGCGAAAAAGAACCTCTTCGTGATCCGTCCATGTCAACTGCCGTCGCAAGCCGTCGAGCAGCGGAGCCACGCCGGCGAAGGGGTGGCTGTGGTAAAACCGCTCTCGCACCGTGGCGTTGGTACCCGGCTGATTGAGGAGCCGGACGATGTCGGCCAAGGCCAACTTTTGGACGGTGGGCTCGTTGGCGCCGAGGCGTTGCCAGAGCCAGAGTGTGGTGCCGTCGCTGACCGCGAGCACCCGGCCGGCGACGCGACCGGCGCGGATGGCCAAATCGAGGCGGAGGCGGTGATCGGGGCCGGAGAGGTAGGTTCCCTCGGCCTGGTAGGCGAAGTCGTCCAGGTTGATCCGCTGCCAGACATCGGTCTTCAGCCAGGGGACGCGGTGGGGGTCGTACGCCCGGCGGGCTTGGTCGAGGAGGTGGGCGGTGTGCGGGTCGGGCCGGCGGGGCCGGCCCGACCCGGCCCCGATTCCGCTCGAAGCGGCGGGGGAAAAGACCTGAGGCCAAACGGCCCCGCACAGCAGGCCGGCGCCGGCCACGACACCGCAAAGCAACGGGGAACGATACCAGGACATGGGTCGTCTCTTCGGATTTTGATGAAAGTTCCGACATTGCGGGCGCCGACTTATATCCGTGACGGACCGGGGAGAAAAGGCGAACCCACGCCCACGCCTCGTCCCTAGGGCTTGGGGGAAACCGCCGACCACGGAGACCCACGACGCCAAGAGAGAACTGCTCACTCCACAGGGGGCGACCATCCGCCGGCAAGCGGCGTGAAGGGGGAAGTATGAAGCGAACCGCGGGAGCACTGACGTTGTTGGCCACGCTGAGTGGCTGCGTCGGGACAGGGGGCTTTCAGCCGACGTTGGGGGGCGCGGGCCCCAGCCTGAATGCCGGGCCGGTGATTCCGCCCAAGGTGCCTGGCGTGCAAGGGCCGTGGGGCGAGCCGGTGGCGATGGCTGCCCCCTACAACGCCAGTCCTCCGAGCGCCCAGGCCGCCATGAAAATGATGAGCCGGCATGTGCCACTGGAGCTGGTGCAGCCGGTGGCGGCCGCGCCCCAAACCGGCGTCGTGCCGGCATCGGCCACTAGCTCACCGGGTCAAGGGTCTGGGGTCGTGCCCGCGCTCGGCACCGGCGTGATGGATGGCCGCGTCCCCGGGGCCATCATTCCCGCCGGGGCCATTACCCCACCTGGCGTGCCCTTCGCCCCGGGCATGATGCCCGGGGGCGTCAAAGGGCCGCCCGGTGCCGTCGCGGCGTTGGGCGCCTTGCCTCATGCCCAGGCCCCGCAGTTCCCCTCTCACCGCACCGAGGTCCGTTTCGTCGGCCCGGCCGGCATGAAGATTTCCTGGTATGCCCCCGCGGGCGACGGCAAACAGGGCTTCGCCACGACCCAACTCGATGCCCCGGCCCGCTATAACTTCGTCCAAGGCGCCATCTACCGCCTGAAGCTCAGTGAAATCCCCAACCGCCCCGGCTTGGAACTCTACCCGACGCTGGAAGTCGTCCCGGCCAACGTCAAGACGCATCCGTTCCTTGCCCATAGCGCGGTGCCGATCTCGTTCACCGAGGAAGACTTCGATCAGGTCGTTTCCGGCAACTACCTGGTGAAGGTCATCTATCTGCCCGATCCCCAGTTTCAGGACTTGGCCGCCACCGGCCCGGACGAGGTGGTATCGACCCGTCTGGAGCCGGGCGTTGATCCGATCGCCGAAGCCCACCGCCGCGGTTCGGTCCTGCTGGTGGTCCGCATGGGTAACATCGACCTGGAAGCGCCGAACACGCCCCCGATGGACGCACCCAGCCCGTACTGTGCGCGGCCGATGGCGCCAACGGGTGGCATGCCGACGGGGATGGCCCGTGTACCCGGGATGATGCCGATGGGGGCAACCGGGCCGATGATGGGCGCGATGGGCCACGGCGGTATGCCGATGATGGTTCCAGGCCATGCGATGATGGGCGCGATGCCGCCGATGATGGCGCCGAACGGGATGATGATGCCGCCGATGCCGCCCGGGACGCTGCCTCAACCGATGACGCCGGCGGTGCCCCAACCGATGACGCCGGCGGTGCCGACGGGACAGCCGAGCCAGCCGCCGCCGGCGACCGAGCCGAACGCTACGGGCGGCCCGGTGACGCAACTGCCGGAGGCAAAGCCGACGACGGTGCGGCCAGCGACCGCCACGCTGCCGTCGGTGACGGCGGTCCCAGCCGCCGCCACCGAGCCAACCACCGACAGCCGGCCGGCCACGCGAGCCGGTCGCTGGAACATCTTCGGCCCGAAGGAGGAGAGCAAGCCGGCCGAGCGCTGGCCGCTGCGCTAAGGAGACACTCGGCGCCTGGCACGCCGCGGTTTCTCCCGCGGCGTGGCCCCAGGGCAGGCCCACCCCAGCGAAGGGGACAAGATGATCCGCACCGTGTCGGTCGTGCTGCTGGTGCTGGCATTGGCCCCGGCGCTCCGCGGGCAGGCGTTGCTGCCTTTGCCGTCCTGCGGACCATCGCCACTGTTGTACGTCCGCCTCGAAGCGCCTCCCGGAACGGTAGTAACCTTCTTCCCAGACCCCACGAGCAGCCGACGCTTCTCCGCGCCGGTGGCGGTGGGATTGCGGCCGGGCTACATCTACCGGGTGAAGCTGAGCAATTTGCCTGACACACCTGGGGTGTCGCTGGCCCCAACGCTCGAGGTGCTTAGCACGCTCAAGCTCTCCCCGCAACAGCGGGCCGCCGACTACCCGGCCCCGGTCCGCTTCTCCTCAGAGGAAATCGAGCGCGTCCTGGAAGGTGCCCTGCTGACCAAGATCGTCATTCTGGAAAATCCCGAGACGGCGGCCGGGGTGGCCACCCGGCCGACGGAGCCGCTGGTCATCGATGTGCCTCAAGGCCGCGATCCGATGCTTTTGGCACGGGAATGGGGTCGGCCGATGCTCATCGTGCGACTGGGTCAGCGGGAGGTGAGCGACCAGGAGCTGGCTTGTTCGGCGGTCCCAGGTACGGTGTTGTTGCCCGGCGACGGGATGTTGTCACCGCCGGCTCGTCCGCCGTCTCGACCTTGGCGGCACGTCCCCGTGTACGATCCAATCCTGGGGCCGAAGCCCCTGATTGAAGAGTGCTTTCACGATGGCGGCGACCGCGGCCCGCGCTTGAACCTGGCGCCGGACGGGCGCCTGCTGGGCCTCAATCCGAGCGACACCGCCGCCGAGTATGCCGACAGTCGCGGCCACAAGCACGTCGTGGCGTCCAACAGCGTTTGCTTGTGCGTGCCGCGGTATGTGATTGCCCGGATGGCAGCGGTGCCGGCGGGATACGAGATGGCGGTGGGGGTGGCCGGCCGCGAGGCCGTCCAGCCCCAGGGACAGCTACACAGCCGACTCCCCAGTCGCAGCACGCAGCAGACGGAACATCTCGACGGCCTCAAAGGCCGACTCCGGCCGAGCGCCCAAGTGTCGCGGCAAGCTCTTGACCGCATCGTCCGCCTGGAGGTCCTTCAAGGCGTAGAGTTGCCGCTGGGCCCAGGCGATGTCCTCGGCACCCAAGCGCTCCATCGACTCAGCGACGTCGAGCGGCTCCAACTGCAACGCCAGTTGGACAAAGCCATCGAGCTGGGTGGCCGGCAAGGCGTCCGCGGTTGGGAGCAGCTGGAGACCACCGCGGTGGTCGGCCGAGTCGAGGGACTGGGGATCGTCAGCGGCACGCTCGAGGTCCGCGATGTAACCGTGTGCTGCGAGAAGCCGTGTCCTCCCGAGAAGCCCCTGGTGCTGTGGAAGTGGGTGGACCGACACGACGTCCAAGTGGGCGACGTGGTCACGTTTCACATCAAGTACAGCAACGTCGGCGGCAAGCCGATTCGTGACATCGCCGTCTCGGACAGTCTCACGCCGCGGCTGGAGTACGTCCCCGGAACGGCCCGGTCCGACCGCGATGCCGTCTTTACGGTCCAGGAGAACGAGGCGGGCTCGGTGATTCTCCGCTGGGAGATCAGCGGGGTGCTGCTGCCGGGCCAGCAGGGCGTGGTGTCGTTCCAAGCCCGTATCCGCTGAAGGGGGCGTGGCCACCGCGGCGGGGGGGGGGGGGGGGGGGGGCGGCCCCCCCCCCCCACCCCCCCCACCCCCCCCGCCCCCACCCCCACACAAAAAAAACCAAAAAAAAAAAA
>JANWYO010000231.1 GCA_025055215.1 Gemmataceae bacterium | reverse complement strand
GACACCGGCGATGGGCCTGATGATTGCCTACAACCAGTTCGCCAGTGACCGCAGCAACATGCTCTGGACTTACGGTTCGCCTCCCTCGGGTCAGGAAGGCTACAATGGTGGGAACGGCCGAAGGGGCGCGCGCAAAATGATCGTCTTCGAAACGGACGGGCGGCCGACTCAATACGCTTCTGCGGGCTTCGTCAGCTCTGGCGGTCCATACAAGTCCTACTACCAGATTCGGGTCAACCCCGCAGAGACCTCGGGTGAATTTCCCGGCACTTCGGGGACGAACTATTACACGCAGGTCTACGACATCGTCGATCGAATCGTTGCGGAAGACACAACCACCGCTTCCCCGGGGCCAGGCTATAGGAGAGGAGGGCGCAACGTCCTCATCCATTGCCTTGCCTTTGGGTCCATGTTTGAGCCGAACAGCACCGACCCGAACAAGGGACCCGCGCTCACCATGCTCGGCGAAATCCAAGCCCGCGGTGGTCTGCCTAACCCCATCGAAGACTGGAAGCACATTGTGGCGGGCCCGGGGGGCGACTACAATACTAAAATCGACAAAATCCGCGACGCTTTCAACCGCATCATGCAGGACGGCATTCAGGTCTCGTTGCTCTACTGACAGCGGTGCGGTCCCGGCTCGCGACAGCGTGGCGGCTGGGGAGGCCGTCCAAGCGGCCTCCCCAGCCGCGCTTTGCCCCCGCCAATTAGCAGCACCCCAATGAACCTTCCGGCCGCCTTTTTTGCGCTCCGCTGGCTCTGGCGGGAAACCTTTCGTCAGGCTCAGGCCTCGGGCCTGCTGGCCGTCATGCTCGTCGTCAGCGGAATTTGCATCGTCTTCTGCCTGAGTGTTCATATCTCCGGGCCAGACCGCCTTCTGTACCGCGATGGCCGAGGCGACTTCCTGCCTGCCCCGGAAGCGGCCAAGTACAAGCCGGAACTGGTGGAACGCGAGGGGATCGACGTCGCCGAAGGGGAAGTCAGCTTGGCGTTCGGGGCCATCCGCGTGCCCTTGCGCCGCGATGCCCTCGACGTCGTGCGGTACATCGAAATGCTCCTGGCCGTCTGGGTCGCTGATGCCGGCGGCGTCCTGTTGGCCTTGGTCTGGACCGCCGGTTTCCTTCCCGCGTTCCTCGATCCTGGCTCCGCCTTGGTACTCCTGGCCAAGCCGGTGCCGCGCTGGCTGCTGCTGGGCGGGAAATTCCTCGGCGTCGTCACTTTCGTGGCGTGCCAGGCGCTGATTTTCGTCGGCGGCACCTGGCTGGCGCTCGGGGTGCGCACGGGGGTCTGGGACTTGGCCTATTGGCTATGCGTTCCCTTACTGTTGGTCCATTTCGTGATTTTTTTTAGCTGCTCCACCCTGTTGGCCGTCCTGACCCGCAGCCCGATTGCTTGCATCCTCGGCTCGATCCTCTTCTGGCTGGCTTGTTGGGGGGCAAACTTCGCTTATGCCTCGTTCCGCATCGGGCCCGAGGCGTGGACGGGGCTAGGCGCGGGGCTGCTCGATGGGATTTACTGGGTGCTGCCTAAGCCGGCGGACCTCGGTATCCTGCTGTTCGACGCCCTGCGCGGCGAGGCGTTCTTCGCCCGCTCCGCCCTGGCCGAAGCGGTGCAGCAATCCGGCCTCTGGCTGCCGAGCGCCTCGGTCGCCACGTCGCTGGGCTTTACTGTTGCCCTCTTGGTCGTGGCGGCGTACCGCTTTGCACGGTTGGATTACTGATGGCGGAAAAAGCCGTCGCCGAGTTTGTCCACGTCGTCAAGGATTATCCGATCGACCTTTGGGGCAGGCGGACCCTTCGGGCCGTCGACGATGTGACGTTGAGTGTGGCCGCGGGGGAGGTTTTCGGCCTGCTTGGTCCCAACCGGGCAGGCAAGACGACGCTGGTGAAAATCCTCCTGTCGTTGTGTCGGCCGACCAGCGGCGAGGTGCGTCGGCTCGGTCAGCCCCTGTCGGACCGGAGTACCCTGGCTCGCATCGGCTACATGCACGAAAATCATGCCTTTCCGCGCTATCTGACAGCGGCCGGCCTCCTCGAGTATTACGCTGCCCTGACCCTGGTCCCCTACGAAAAGGTCCGTGATCGCTTACCCCGCTTGCTCAAGAAGGTCGAACTGCACGACCGCAGCCGCGAGCCGATCGCCCGCTTCAGCAAAGGGATGATCCAGCGCCTGGGTCTGGCCCAGGCGCTGCTGAACGAGCCGGAGCTCCTCGTGCTCGACGAGCCGACCGAGGGGCTGGACTTGGCGGGCCGGCAATTGCTCCGGGACGTCGTCGAGGACCAGAGGCGGAAAGGCCGGACTACCCTGCTGGTTTCGCACGTCTTGACAGAGGTGGAGCAGTTATGTGACCGGGTAGCGGTGATCGTCCAAGGCCGACTGGTCCACGTTGGCCCGGTGCGTGAATTGACCCGCGACCCTGTCACCGGGGAGGCTCGGGCGTTCGAGCAGGCCATCCGCGAGCTGTACGCCAAGTCGCCGTCATGACACGCGCCGCCGCGATTGCGTTCCGTTGGCAGATGCGCATGGCCGTGGTCCAGGCCTGGGGGTCGAGCCTGCTGCCCTTTTTCTTGTCCGCGGCGGTGCTCGGAGCCGGGGTGTGCCTGACGGCCCGGCTGAGCGATGCCGGTGCGGTGGCGTCCCGCGTTGAGCTTCTCTGGGGCCAGTGGACGCTGCCATTCCGCGACACGCCGAGGGAAGCGGTCCGTGCCGTCTATGCCACGTTGGCCAGCTGGGGCCAGACGATTGGCCTACTGGTGCTGCTGATGGGAACGACGGGGTATCTGCCGACCTCGCTGGAACCGAGTGCGGCGGCGGTCTTGCTCAGCAAGCCGCCGCCGCGCTGGAGCCTGCTGGCCGGTCGATTCCTCGGCATCGTCGCCTTGGCGGCGGTCTGGGGCCTGATGTTTGTTGGCGGCACGTGGTTGGCGTTGGGGCTTCGCGTGCAGGTCTGGGAGCCAACGTACCTTCTCAGCGGGCCGTGGTTGGTGCTGGATTTCGCCGCGGTCGCCAGCTTCGCCGCCATCCTGGCCGTTTACACCCGCAGCGCCGCCGTCTGCATCTTCGGCTCGGCCGCATTCTGGCTCCTCTGCCTGGGC
The DNA here is from genome assembly GCA_025055215.1 of Gemmataceae bacterium. Taxonomy (GTDB): domain Bacteria; phylum Planctomycetota; class Planctomycetia; order Gemmatales; family Gemmataceae; genus JANWYO01. Next base: position 11,141 of record JANWYO010000231.1, on the reverse strand, counting down.
ATGAACGTTGGCCGGCACGCTGTCCACACCACCGCCAGCCTGGAAGGGATGCCGGCTTCGTTCCATTTCCTGGTGGAGGCCGGCTATTGGATGCTGCCCAAGCCGGCCGATTCGACCTTGCTGATGCTCGATGCTCTTCAGGCCGGCCCGTGGGTTCCCGGCATCCTCGACGGTCGAGCCTTGGTCGAAGCCGGCCTCCTTCTCCCCGGGCCGATCATCGCCAGCGAGCTGCTCTTTGCGCTGGTGATGCTGGTCCTGGCTGCCTACGAATTTGCCACGACCGACTATTGACCTCATGCCGGGTGGCGGGCGGGGTGGCGGTGACATACAATGGCGATGTCGCAGGCCCCGAGGCCCGGGCATGCTGCCAAGAGCGGGGAATGGATGACAGTCACGGTGACAGGACCGGCCACGTTACGGTTGGCCCCGGAACATCCCAGCGGCGACAAGCGTTTCAAGCTGCTTGACGCAGCCATCAAGAAGCACCAATTCCGGCAAGACGCCCTCATCGAGGTGCTGCACACCGCCCAGGGGCTGTTCGGCTATCTGGACGATGGCTTGCTGTGGTACATTGCCCGGGCCTTGAAACTTCCGCCGAGCCGGGTTTACGGCGTCGCCACCTTCTATCACTTTTTCACGCTCAAACCCCAGGGGGCGCACACCTGCATCGTCTGCATGGGTACGGCCTGCTACATCAAAGGCGCCGACGTGCTGCTGCGCGCGGCCGAAGAGCTGGCCGGCGTCCGGGCGGGCGAGACGACGGCCGATCGGCAGCTGTCGCTGCTCACGGCCCGCTGTCTGGGGGCGTGCGGCATCGCGCCGGCGGTGGTCTACGACGGCCAAGTCGCGGGGCATCAGTCGCCGACGTCCGTCTGCTCTCGCCTCAAGGAGTGGCTTGTCCGTGGAACTGGCTGAACTGCTGGCGATCGGCGAACGAGAGAGGAGTAGCCGGCGACCGGTGCAGATCAACTGCTGCATCGCAGCCGGCTGCCTGTCGGCGGGCTCCGAGGCGGTGCAGCGCTCCCTGAACGACAGCGTCAAAGCTGCCGGCTTGCAGGAGCGGGCGCAGGTCTGCGGCGTCGGCTGCCTGCGGCTGTGCAGCCGCGGGCCGTTGGTCAGGATCGAGCCGGAAGGGGACTTGTACGAGAGAGTGACGCCCGAGCAGGCCCCTGGGATCGTGGCGGCGCTGACGGGGGGCCATGCTGACGCCCAGCGAGGCGACCCGGACAGCCCATTCTTCCGCCGGCAAGTTTCGGTGGTGCTGGAGAACTGCGGGAGGATCGAGCCGGAGCGGATCGAGTCGTACATTGCGGCGGGGGGCTATCAGGCCCTGTTCCGCGCCTTGCATGAAATGACGCCGACGCAGGTGATCGACGCGGTCAGCCGCAGCGGCCTGCGAGGCCGCGGCGGCGCGGGTTATCCCACTGGCGTCAAGTGGAGCATGGTGGCCAAGGCCCCCGGGCCGCGCAAGTTCGTCGTCTGTAATGCCGACGAGGGCGATCCCGGCGCCTTCATGAACCGCAGCGAGCTGGAGAGCGATCCGCACCGCGTCCTGGAAGGGATGGCCATCGCCGGCTATGCCGTGGGGGCCGAGCAGGGCTACGTCTACATCCGCGGCGAATATCCCCAGGCGATCCACCGCTTGCAAGTCGCCCTGCGGCAGGCGAACCGCCTCGGGTTGCTCGGCGGCCACGTCTTCGACTCCCCCTTCGCTTTTCGCATCGACCTGCGGATCGGGGCGGGGGCGTTTGTCTGCGGGGAAGAGACCGCCTTGATGGCGTCGATCGAGGGGCGGCGCGGTACCCCCCGACCTCGGCCGCCCTACCCGGCCGAGGCCGGCCTGTGGGGCTGCCCCACCCTGATCAACAACGTCGAAACCTTCGCCAACATCCCCGGCATCATCCGCCGCGGGCCGGAATGGTTCGCTGCCTTCGGCACCGAAAAAAGCAAAGGGACGAAGGTCTTCTCCCTGACCGGCAAGGTCCGCCACGCCGGCCTGGTCGAAGTTCCCATGGGCACCACCCTGCGGACCATCGTGGAAGAGATCGGCGGCGGCTCCGCCGACGGCACCCCGATCAAGGCCGTCCAGACCGGCGGCCCCTCCGGCGGCTGTATCCCCGCCTGGCTCTTCGACACCCCCGTCGATTACGAGTCGCTCACCCAGCTCGGGTCCATCATGGGCTCCGGCGGCCTGATCGTCATGGACGAGCAGACCAGCATGGTCGATGTTGCCCGGTTCTACATGGAATTCTGCATGGACGAATCGTGCGGCAAGTGCGTTCCCTGCCGGGCAGGCACAGTGCAGCTGCACCGCCTGCTGACGAAAATCATCCAACGCCGTGCCCAAGCCGACGACCTTCGCCGCCTCGAAGAACTTTGCGACCTGGTCCGCCACGCCAGTCTCTGTGGCCTGGGCCAGACCGCGCCCAACCCGGTGCTCAGCACCTTGCGCTATTTCCGGCACGAATACGAAGCCCTCCTGGCTCGGCCGGAGGTGTGACCGATGCCCGTCAAGACCCTGACCATCAACGGCCAGCTCGTCAGTGCCCGCGAAGGCGAAACCATCCTCGAAGCGGCCCGCGACGCCGGCATCCGCATTCCCACGCTCTGTTACCTGCCGGGGCTATCGGCCCACGGCGGTTGCCGCCTCTGCCTGGTGGAAATCAGCGGCAGCAGTCGGCTCCAGCCCGCCTGTGTCACCAAGGTGGTCGAGGGAATGGAGGTCCAGACCCACACCGAGCGCCTGAACGCCTATCGCCGCATGATCGTCGAACTCCTCTTCGCCGAGGGGAACCATGTCTGCGGCGTGTGCGTGGCCAACGGTAACTGCGAGCTTCAAGACCTCGCCGCGGAAGTGGGCATGGACCACGACCGCTTCGAGTACCTCCATCCCAACCGGGGCCTCGATGCCTCGCACGACCGCTTCGGTATCGACCACAACCGCTGTGTCTTGTGTACCCGTTGCGTCCGCGTGTGTGATGAGGTGGAGGGAGCCCACACCTGGGACGTTGCCGGCCGAGGGGCCAACTCGCGCGTCATCACCGACCTCAACCAGCCGTGGGGCGAGTCGGCCACCTGCACGTCGTGCGGCAAATGCTTCCTCGCCTGCCCCACCGGGGCCATCTTCCGCCAAGGCTCGACCGTCGCCGAAACGGTGCGCGATCGCTCCAAACTCGAATTCCTCGTCCGGGCACGGGAGGAACGGCAATGGCACGTCTGAAACTCGCCACCCTCTGGCTCGGCGGTTGCTCCGGCTGCCACATGTCGTTCCTCGACATGGATGACTGGCTGATCGAGCTCGCGGGGCAGGTGGACCTCGTTTACTCACCGTTGGCGGACGTCAAGGAGTATCCCGAAAACGTCGATGTCGCCCTGGTAGAGGGAGCGATTGCTAACGACGACAACCTCCATCTCATTCGTGTCGTCCGCCAGCGGACCCGGACGCTCGTCTCCTTCGGTGATTGCGCCGTGACCGGCAACGTGACGGCCCTGCGCAACCCGCTGGGACTGGCGCGGGAGGTGCTGGATCGCAGCTACCTGGACCCCGGGAACTACCGGCCGCAACTCCCCTGCGAACCGGGGATCGTGCCCGTGCTCCTCGACCGGGTGCAACCGGTCCATGCCGTGGTGCCGGTCGATTTTTACCTGCCTGGCTGCCCGCCACCGGCGGCCCGCATCCGCAAGGTGTTGGAAGCACTGATTGCCGGCCGAACGCCCATGCTCGACCAGTCGGACCTGAAATTCGGCTGAGCGGCGGGATCGGCAAGCCACTCCCACGCCGCTATGGTCAACGACTGGAGGTTGGGCGGGAGCCAAAGGCAGGCTCAGATCACTCGCTCGCGCCGCAGCTCGTCGAGGCGGTCATCGTCCAGGCCGAGCCATTGGCGCAATACTTGCTCGGTGTGTTCCCCGAGGCGGGGCGGCATGGTGGGGGGCGGCAGCGTGCTGCCGTCGATGTGGAACGGCGAGCCGACCAGATCGACCGGCTGGCCGGCCGGGTCGCGCACCGTCACCCGCAGGCCGCGGGCCGCGGCCTGCGGCGAGGCAAATAGCTCGGCATAACTCCACACCGGAGCGTGCGGTACGTCTGCGGCTTCCAAGGTCTGTTGCCAATCGGCCGTGCTCCGAGTGCCCATCAGTCCCTCCAGCAACGGCACGAGGAGGGCCCGGTGTTGCACGCGCTGCGGATTGGTGGCGAAGCGCGGATCGGCGGCCAGATCGGGGCGACCCGCTGCCTGGCAGAACCGTTGCCATTGGCCGTCGTTGCCGACGGCCAAGACCAGCCAGCCATCCGCGGTGGCGAACAACTGATAGGGGACGATCTGAAGATGGGCGTTCCCTTGGCGCGGGGGAACCTGACGGCTGCTGAGATAAGCCTGGGCGACGTTGACTTGGGCGGCGACGGCACAGTCGAGCAAGGCGAGGTCGATGGCGTAGCCGTGACCGCTTTGCTGCCGGGCATGCAGGCAGGCGAGGATGGCGACCGCGGCATAGAGGCCGGTGAGCACGTCGGTGACGGCGACGCCGACCTTGCAGGGTGGTCCCTCGACCGGCCCGGTGATGCTCATCAGGCCGCTCAAGGCCTGAACGGCGAAGTCATAGCCGGGCCGATCGCGGAAGGGGCCGGTGCGGCCGAAGCCCGAGATGGAGCAAACGATCAGCCGCGGGTGCGCCGCCAGGAGTTGCTCCGGGTTCAGACCGAGCCGCTGGGCGCTGCCGGCGCGGAAATTTTCGATGAGCACATCGCTTTGGCCCACCAGATCGAGAAAGAGGCGGTGGCCGGCGGGCCGGGCCAGGTCGAGGGTAAGGGCCCGTTTGCGGCGATTGCAGGAGAGGAAGTAGGCACTGAGCGGGCCGACGAAGGGCGGTCCCCACTCCCGGGTTTCGTCCCCGCTACCCGGCCGTTCCACTTTGACGACATCGGCGCCGAGGTCGCCCAGAAGTTGGCCACAGAACGGTCCTGCGAGAACGCGCGAGGCATCCAGGACACGGACGCCCGCCAGCGGGCCTTGGGGATCGGAGGGCATGGACAGTTCCTCCGGGGCTTTGGGGGCTGGAAGGGGCCGGCGGCCACTCGGCCGCCGGCCGTCCCCGCCACCCGCCGGGCACGCGACCATCTCCGACACAGGCGCCCCGGAGCCTCAGCTCAGCCGCACCCGCACCACCTGCCGCTTTCCAATGCGGACGATCAGCCCGTCCGTCACCGCGACCTGGGTCATCGGGTCGGTGATCTTCGTCCGCTCCGGGCCGATGGTCACACCACCCCCTTCGATGGCCCGTCGGGCTTCCTTGTTGCTTTTAGTCAGGCCAGCCATCGTGAGGAGCTTGCAAACCCAGATGCTCCCGTTGTCCACCTCCGAGCGCGGCAGGATCACCTCGGGGATGTCGCTCGGATCTTGCCGCTGCGAAAAGCGCCGCTCCCATTCCGCCTGAGCGGCCTGGGCCACGTCAGCGCCGTGGTAGAACCCGACAATGTCACGCCCCAGGGTCTTCTTCGCCTCCATCGGGTGCGTCCGCGTGGGGTCGGTCAGCCGCTCGATCTCCTCCGTCGAGCGGTCGGTCAACAGCTCGAACCATTCCCGCATCAGCTCGTCGGGAATGCTCATCGTCTTGTCGAACTGCACCTGGGCCGGTTCTCCCACGCCGATGTAGTTCCCCAGGCTCTTCCCCATCCGCCGGCCACCGTCCAGGCCACGGAGGATCGGCAGCGTCAGGCAGACCTGTGGCTCTTGTCCAGCGTCTTCCTGAAGTTTGCGGCCGACCATCAGGCTGAAAAGCTGCTCGCTGCCACCTAATTCGATGTCGGCACGAACCTCGACACTGTCGTGCCCCTGCATGAGCGGATACAGGCACTCGTGCAGGTAGATCGGGGTACCGGCCTTCAGGCGCTTGGTGAAATCATCCCGCTCCAACAGTCGCTGCATCGTCATCTTGCTGGTCAGGGTCAGGACATCGAGGAAGCGGAAGCGACTGAACCAGTCGCCGTTGTGTCGAACTTCGGTGCGGGCAATGTCGATGACTTTACTGACCTGCCGGAGGTAGTCCCGGGCATTGGCCTCGACCTGTTCCGGGGTCAGGCGAGCGCGGGCCTGGTCGCGGCCGCTCGGGTCGCCGACCAGCGCCGTGTAGTTGCCGATGATGAGCACCGCCTGGTGGCCGAGTTCCTGAAAAAGCCGCAGCTTCCGCAGCGGGACGGTGTGTCCCAGGTGGACGTCGATGCCGGTGGGGTCGATGCCGTACTTGACGCGGAGCGGCTGGCCGGTGCGGACGCTCCGCTCCAGTTTGCGGCGCAGCTCATCTTCGGGAACCAGTTGCTCGATTCCCCGGCGGATCAGGGCCAATTGCTCGTCAACGGACTTCACAAGCACCTCGTGATGGACAGGGCCGTCACTCGGACCCGGCCGCCTCAAATGCGTGGGGATAGTGGCGAACCGTTGGCTGATGATGTCCGTCGGGCCAATGCACCGTCACGACATCGAAGCGAGCCGGGCAACCCAGCAGGCGGTGGCGTTGCAGGAACCACAGGGCCAACCGCGTCAGGCGTCGCTGCTTGGTAGCGTCCACGGACAAGGCGGGCCGCTCCGGGTCGGGGCCACCCGTCGAACGAACCTCGACGAACACGACGACGGAGCCATCGCGGGCCACGAGGTCCACCTCACCCAGCGGGCAGCGGAAATTCCGCGCAAGTATGGTCAGACCTCGCTCCTGGAGGAAGCGGGCGGCAATCTGCTCGCCGCGGCTGCCAAACCAGCGCCGCCACCACGGCCAGCGTGTCAGGAAGTCGAAGGCCACCGCCCCTCCCGCCGTCAGCCCGCGGGTCGTCATGAGGATTCGGCCGAAGGCGCCGCCGCCTTCTTGCGTCGCCCCTGTGTGGCACCGGTTTCGGTTCCCTTGGCTTTCCGTTCCACCAGCCGGGTCGCCTTGCCGACGCGCCCCCGCAAGTAGTAGAGCTTGGCCCGGCGGACCCGGCCGGTCCGCTTCACTTCGATCTTGGCGATCTTGGGAGAGTGCAAGGGAAAAATGCGCTCCACGCCCTCGCCCTGGACGATGCGGCGAACGGTAAACGTCTCGCGCAGGCCGCTCCCCTTGCGGGCGATGACGGTGCCGCTAAAAATCTGCGTCCTCTCCTTCTGCCCTTCCAGGATCTTCTGGTGCACATCAACCTGGTCGCCGACGGTAAAAGCGGGGATTTCCTTTTTCATCCCGCTTTCTTCGACGAGTTGCAGGAGTCTATTCTGCATGGCTATCGTTCTCCTTGAGGGCCGCCGATGCCTCTTCGGGCGCAGATCCCGCTGGCCGAGCGCCGTCCCTACGGCGGGCCTCACGCTGGCGGACTTCGCGGCTGCGGGCCTCGGCCTGCTCACGCCGCCAGCGGGCAATCGCTTGATGGTTCCCGCTCAGGAGGACCTCCGGCACGGCCATGCCCCGGAAGACGCGCGGCCGAGTGTACTGCGGGTATTCGAGCCGGCCCGGAGCGCTGTGCGACTCTTCGACGACGCTCTGCTCGTCGCCGAGCACCCCGGGCACGTATCGAATTACGGTATCGATAATGACCATCGCCGGCACCTCGCCACCGTTGCAGACGAAGTCGCCGATCGAAATCTCCCACGGTTTCAGGGCCAGGCGGATGCGCTCATCGAAGCCTTCGTACCGGCCGCAGAGCAGCAGCAGGCGGGGGCAGCGGGCCAACTCGCGGACCAGCGGCTGCGTCAAGCGTTCGCCGGCGGGCGTCAACAAGACCAAGGTGCCCGGCTCCGGCGCCTTGGCCTGCACCGCCTCGACAGCCGCGAAGACCGGCTCCGGCATCAGCACCATCCCCGGCCCGCCGCCGAATGGCCGATCGTCCACGCTGCGATGCGTTCCCTTGGCCCAATCGCGGATGTTCCACAGGTGGATTTCCACGAGGCGGCGCTGGATCGCCAGCTTCAGGATGCTCTGGCTCAGGTAACCCTGGAAAATCTCCGGAAACAGGGTCAAGACGTCGAAACGCATGGCTGCAAGCGCCCGCCGGAGCGGCCTACCCTGCGGGCGGTCGCCCCCTTGGGGGGCGCCCGCCCGGCGTCAGGTCGTCGCCGAGGGTCCAGCCGTCTGCTGCTCGAACTTGGCCATGTACTTGTTGAGTAAGATGGCGACCTTTTCCGTCGGCTTGGCCCCGACGCTCAGCCAATACTTGATCCGGTCGGGCCGCAGTCGCACCCGCTCGTCGGTTTCCTTGACCATTGGATCGTACGAACCCAGCTCTTCGATGATGCGGCCATCGCGCGGCTGGCGGGCGTCGATGGCCACGATGCGGAAATAGGGGCGATGTTTGCGCCCCATCGCCTTCATGCGGATGCGCACTGCCACGGTTTCACCTCGCTGCAACGACGGCGGCCGGCGGCCGACGCCTGTCTGGACTACACCTAGCGTTTCTTCCTTCGCTTCTTTTTTCGCTCCTCGGCGCGTTCCTTGGCGCTTTTGCGATGCCCGGTGTCGCCCTTTTTGAGCTTGATCCGCGCCCCGGGGTCGAAGAGCCCTTGCTTGCTCAGGCCGACCATCATCTTCAGACGGTCCAGCATGCTCATCCGGGCCATCTGCCGCATCAGCGTCCGCACCTGCTCAAACTGGATGAGGAACTGCTTGACCTCCTGGGGCTGAGTGCCACTGCCCGCCGCGATCCGGCGGCGGCGGCTGATGTCGATAATGTCCGGGTTGCGCCGCTCCTCCTTGGTCATGGAGTCGATCATCCCCCGAATCCGCTTCAGGGCCGTTTCCGGGTCCTCCCCCTCCGGGATCATCTCCGCCAAGCCGCCCGGCATACGGCTCAGCAGATCGCGGACGCCTCCCATCTTCGCCAGCGTGTCGAACTGGCGGCGGAAATCGTCGAGGGTGAAGTCTCCCTCGGCCATCTTCTGCTGCTGACGTCGCAACTCCTCCTGTCCGAGTTCGGCCTGCACCCGGCCAACCTTCTCGATCAGCCCCATCAGGTCGCCTTGGCCCAGAATCCGCTGGGCCATCCGCTCCGGGTGGAACTCCTCCAGCCGATCCAGCTTTTCGCCAACGCCGATAAACCGGATCGGCACCCGCGTCACTTCCTTGATCGACAAGGCTGCCCCGCCGCGGGCGTCGCCGTCGAGTTTCGTCAGGATGACCCCGTTCAGCTCCAACGCCTCGTTGAAGGCTTTCGCGCTGTTGACCGCATCCTGCCCCGTCATAGCGTCGCAGACGAGGAACACCTGGTCGGGGCGCGTCTGCCGGTCAATCTGCTTCAACTCCTCCATCGGCATGTCGGCGATGTGGAGTCGACCGGCCGTGTCGAGGATCACTGTGTCAAGGAGGTTCCGCCGGGCGTATTCGACCGCGGCGCGGCAAACGTCAACGGGCGTCCGCGGCGTGCCCGACGGCAGCTGCTCCGGGGTAAAAACCGGCACGTTGATCTGTTGGCCCAAGACGGCGAGCTGGTCCACGGCGGCCGGACGCTGCAAGTCAGCTGCCACCAGCAGCGGTTTTCGACCTCGCTCCTTGAGAGTCAAGGCGAGCTTTCCCGCGGTGGTTGTCTTGCCGCTCCCCTGTAAGCCGCAGAGCATGATGACGGTGGGCCGGTCTTTGGCAAACCGCCAGGAGTGGTCCACCGGCCCCATGAGCTTGACCAGCTCGTCGTAGACGATGCGAACGATCTGCTCGCTCGGGTCGATGCGGGCGAGGACCTGTTGTCCCAGGGAACGCTCGGTGACCCGATTGATGAAGTCGTTGGCGACGTTGAAGTTGACGTCCGCCTCCAACAGCGCGCGACGAACCTCACGCAGGCCGTCACGAATATTCGACTCCGTAAGCCGGCCACGCCCGCGCAGCTTCTTTAGGGCTTCGCTCAGACCCCGCTGGATTCCCTCGAACATACCCCGTCCGGCTCCGTTCGCTGGCGCTTTCGGCAATGACCGCCTTCGGGCAACCGTGAAATTTGGATTATATGACTTTCCGGGCCCCCGTGCAACGCACGCGAGGACCTCCCGTGTGCGGTTGTGCGGGTGGGTACGGCCCGGCCGCGGGGCCGCGAGGAGCGCGGTTTCTAGGGCATTAATGGGTTCGTGCTAGCCCTATGCCGAGCGAGCGCGAAACGAGGAATTTCGGCCGCGAAACCAGGAATCGGCGGGGACAGGAGAAAACCGCCGCCTGAAGCGCTCGACCCCCTCCCAAAAGGACAAAGGCAGCGACGACTGCGAGAGCAGGCACGGCTGCGCTGGAAGGCGGGGTTCCGACTTTCAACGCGGGGCGATTTCGGAAGGGCTTGCCGGGACAGAAACTTGGCGTAGTATAACAGTTCTTGAGTGGAGCGATGGAGGAACTTCATGGGAAGCCGACGTCGCGGCAATGGCCGCCGAAAAGTAGGCCGCAAGAAACGGCGCATGCGAAGCCGCATCCGTCATCGCAAGTGAGCAGGCGACGCCGCTCTCAGCGGCCGGGGACTTTCCGTTCAAGCGCAGAAACCCCCGAGACGCCCTGCTCGCTTCGATAGCAGCAGCGATGATTCTCACCGAAGGGTGGGCTTAGAGAAGACGGTTTGACCCCCCATTGCACGTCGCGATTGGTCGCGTGGCTCACCCGCCACGGTGTCCATCTGGGATCCCGCTCCGGATAAGTTCGACCAGGCCGGGAGGTGCCCTTCGGATTCCTCGTCAGACGGGTTGGCATAATCTGCGAAGCACCCGGAGCAGGGCACCCCCCAGACCAGTCCACCGCAGCGCGGGTCATCTCCGCAACGACGGTCGCTACAGGTCCAGGCGCCGGGGTCAATTTACACCGCCAATTCGCTGCGTCAATTGGATAAATGGCAGAAGGTGCGCATTAAGTCGAAATAATCTCGTTTGAGTCGAATACAAAGGCTGGGTGAACAAGGTGTATCGACAGACGAAATTCACGCCGTGAGGCAGCGCTGGCGCTGACGGCCCGACTCTGAATTTGCTGACTCATCGTCTCCAAGTCAGCGGCACACATGGCCGACGGAAACAGCCGGCGTCGAAGGTTCGGGCGTGCTAAAATGACAACATGAACCTTGCCACGGTTCCAGAACACCGGTTGGCCCCCTTACGCGACAAGCCAGCGGGGCAGTTGCTGCTGCACGAGATTTACCGCAGCATTCAGGGCGAGTCGACCTTTGCGGGGTT
>JANWYO010000215.1 GCA_025055215.1 Gemmataceae bacterium | reverse complement strand
TCGGCCACCCGCGTCGGGTCGGCCCTGGCCGAGGCATGAGCCCCGCGGACCGGCGCGACCTCAAGGCCGCGCCCATCCGCGTTTCGTCAGGTAATCGGTCATGGCACAGCGGCCGCTGTTGACCAGCGCCTCCAGCCGCGCGGCATCCAGGTCAAATTCCAGCGCCTGAAAACCCCGGGTGCCGATAAAGCAAATGTCCGACCGATACCGCTCGAGAATCTCCTGGTCCCAAGGACCCGACGCCGCCTCGACCACCCGCGCCGCCTGCCGCGCGATTTTCAGACTCCAGAGGCCTTCTCTCGGCTCCACGCCCGGGACGGATTTGCGGTCGTCCAAGTATAGACCGAGAGGTCGGATGCGCGGCGGGTCGACCGGCCCCATCACGGCTCGGATCTCCGGACCAGGATCGACCACCAAGCGCATGGGGAAGTTGCTCAGGACCGAGCCGTCAACCACCGCCGCGTCGCTCATGTCCTGGCCGCGATAAAGGCCCCAATCGGGTTGCCAACGCACCTCCGGCCACAGGAAGGGGACACTGAGGGACATTCGCACGGCAGCCCAGACGGGGCAAGCGGGCGCCGTCCGATGGTTGAGGACCACGACCTCACGGTTGGTGATGTCAACGGCAACCAGGGTCAAGTCCCGCCGCGTGGCCTCGTAAAGCCCCTGCAACGAAATCTCCGGATCCCACTTCTTACGCCGGAGCTGGGACCGAATCCAAGCGACGAGCTGACGATCCGAAAACGCCGCGCCGACCTCCAGCAGGGAATAGAGCTGAGCGAAGGTCGGTACTTTTAACAGGGCATCCAGCAGGATGGGCTGACTCCAGGAACTGGCCAGCAGCCGAATGGCAGCCACCAGGGCGGGGCGTTGGTGCAAGACGTGTTGGCGGTCGGCGTGACGCAGCAGGCCATCGACGATGAGGTTCGTGAGCTTGACGAACTCGGCGTTGGAGCGTTGGGCGGGCGGAAAATCCTTGGCCGACGGCACTTCCAACAGCGAGGTCAGCTGGAACGCTGTGTCCCCGTCATCGGCGGGGAGGAGCGACTGTTGCATCTCCTCGGGGTTGAAGCCAACCGCCAGGGCGGTGGCGGCGACGGCACCGGCCGACGTGCCCACGAGGCGGTGGAATCGGTGGCCGGCCCGCTGAAGCACCTCGACGGCGCCGATAAACGCCGCTGCTTTGACCCCGCCACCGGCAAAGGCCAGACTGAAGGTCTCCGGCATGGTTGCTGCCTCGGTCGCCATCGGATTTTTCGGCCTGCCGGCTCAATCCCGGCAGACACCGCTCTTGCCGCCGGCGGCGCTACCAGCGGCGGCACAACTTGGCCGCGGCCGCCTGGTCGATCAGCCAGATCAGCTCGCCATCGATTGGTTGGATAAGCTGCGCGGGAAGCCGTTGCGGGTCGCGCGGCCCTTCGATCACCTCCCGGACAATGTCGGCTTTCTCCACGCCGCTGACCAGAAAAGCGATCACCGCGGCTTGATTGAGGCACGGAGCGGTCAGCGTGATGCGGAAGAGCTTCTCCTCCGGGACGTAGACCTCCGCCACCCAGCGCCGCTGTTCGGTCAGAACGGGCGTCTCCGGAAAGAGAGAGGCCGTGTGACCGTTCTCTCCCAGCCCGAGGTAGACGAGGTCGAAGCGGGGCGGATCCCCGGAGAAGAAGGTGCGCAGCAGCGCTTCGTAACGGCCCGCCGCCTCCCGCGGTGTCCCGGTGCACGGGATGGGATGGATTTGGCTTGGCGGGATCGGGACATGATCGAGCCAGGCTCGCCGAGCCAGCCGCTGATTGCTCCGCGGGTCGCTCGTGGGCACGAATCGCTCATCACCCCAGAAGACGTGCACTTGTTCCCACGGCACCTGCTCGCTCACGTCAGGATCGGCCAGCAGTTGGTAGGTCCGCAGCGGTGTGTGTCCGCCCGAGAGCGCGACGGTGAACACGCCGCGGTCCGCGACCGCCTCACGGGCCTTGGTTACAAACAGCGCGGCGGCTGCCCGGCTGACTCCCTCCAGGTCCGCGCAGGTTTGGATGGTCATGGCAACGTCAATCCCAGTTCCGCTAAGGCGGCCCGGCTCGACTCATAGCTTTGGTGATGGATGCCGTGTATTCCCAAGCCGCTGGCCACTTCCGCGAACATCGCCCGGTCGTCCAGGTAGGCGACTTCCTCAGGTGCCGCTTGCGTCACGTCGAGAGCCAGACGGTAGATGTCCACGTCCGGCTTGCGGACGTGGACAAAACACGAGAACAAAAACGTGTCGAACACTTCCCTCAGCCCAAACGTCTGGACCCGATACTCGGTAAGTTCGCGACCTTCGTTGCTGACTGCCGCGACCTTGAGCCCGTATTTCGCCTTCAACTCCCGGGCATAGTCGAGCATGTGGGGCAGCTGTTGCGATTGGTTGAACATGAACCTCTTGAACTCCTCCGGCGTGAACGGCCGGGGCTTGTGGAAGACCACTCGCCGCAAATACTCGTCGAGGCTGAGCTTCCCTTCCTCGTAGGTATCGAAGGTGAGGTTGTGGCGCTCGTTCATCTCGTCGTGGTCGAGCTGGAACACGGCAGCGGCTTGCTGTCGGCTGCGCCGGTCCCAGCCGTTGGTGAGCAGGACGCCGCCTACATCGAGAAACAACGTGCGAATGGTGTTCATCGGAACCCTCGTTGGCACGGCACGCATGAGGTCCGGCGGGCATGCACCAGTATGCGAATGGTGCTCATCGGAACCCTTGTTGGCGCGGTACGCATGAGGTCGGGCTGGCAGCCAAGGGGCGCGGGTTCGCGTCGCGCCACGTAAAGGTCATGACCCGGCCTCGTCCCGCCACCTCCGTTCCACCCTCTTCCGCTTCTAGGGGGGCGGACGGGGCGCGCCCCGATGAACGCCCCCTTTGGCCCTTTTGCCCTTGGCGCGGCGCCCAAAGAGGGAGCAGCTAATCCCTGCCGAGCACTTCCATCACGCGCCGGCAGACGTGGTCCACGGTGAAGCCGTACTCCTTCATCACGACTTCGCCCGGAGCAGAGGCCCCGAAACGGTCCACTCCCAGGACCGTAACCGGCCCGCCGAGGTACGACCGCCAACCGAGGGGCACGGCGGCTTCAATGACCAAGACCGGTACTCCCGGCGGCAGCACCTGCCGGCGATAGTCGTCCGGCTGTTCGGCGAATACCTCCCAGCTCGGCATGGACACGACTCGCGCTGCCACCCCCTGTGAGGCCAGGGTTTCCTGCGACGCTAAGGCGAGGTGCACCTCCGAGCCGGTCGCCAGCAGCACGATCACTGGCTTTGAGACCGCCTCAGACAGCACGTATCCCCCGTGTCGCACGCCGGCCGGCAGGTGCGGGAAGCGTGCCAAGTCGAGGACCGGTACTTTTTGCCGCGTCAAGACCAGGGCCGTCGGCCGGCGGCGGGCCAGGGCCAGCCACCACGCTTGGGCCGTCTCGTTGGCGTCGGCGGGGCGGAGTACCGTCAATCCAGGGACCGAGCGCAGGCCGAGCAGTTGTTCGACCGGTTGATGTGTGGGGCCGTCCTCGCCCAGGGCGATGCTGTCATGGGTAAAGACGAAGATGGCCGGGAGATGGCTTAGGGCGGCGAGGCGGATGGGAGGGCGCATGTAATCACTGAAGACGAGGAAGGTGGCGCTGTAGGGGATGCACCCTTTGTGCAGGGCCAGGCCGTTGACGATGGCCCCCATGGCATGTTCCCGAACGCCGAAGTGGAGGTTGCGGCCGGCAGGGCTGCCGGCCTGGAAGTCGCCGCCGCCGTCAATATAGGTGAACGTGCTTGGGTTGAGGTCGGCCGAGCCGCCGATCAATTCCGGCACCCGAGCCGCCAGGGCGTTGAGCGCCTTACTGCCGGCGATGCGGGTGGCCATTGGTCCCTGGCTCGGCGTGAACGTCGGCAGCTGGGAGTCCCAGCCGGCGGGCAACTCACCGCGAAGCGTTCGCTGAAACTCCTGGGCCAGCTCGGGAAAGGCCGCCGCGTACTTGCGAAAGCGCTCCTCCCACTCAGCCTGACGGGCTTGGCCGCGCGGCACCGCCTCGCGGAAATGCGCCAGACACTCCGGAGGAATGAGGAAGGGCGGCTCCGTCGGCCAACCCAGCCGTTCCTTGGTGAGCCGCACCTCCTCCTTGCCGAGCGGCTCACCGTGGGCCGCATGGGTGTCTTGCTTGTGGGGACTTCCGTAACCGATGTGCGTCCGCAGGGCGATGAACGACGGCCGTTCCGTTTCCGCCTGGGCTGCCTGAATGGCGCGATGGACCGCCGCCAGGTCGTTGCCGTCGTCCACTCGCTGCACGTGCCAGCCGTAAGCCGCGTACCGCGCCAGGCGGTCTTCGGTGAAGGCCACGTCGGTGACGGCCTCGAGTGACACCCGATTGTCGTCGTATAGGACAATAAGCTTACCGAGGCGAAGATGGCCAGCCAGGGAGCAGGCTTCGGCCGATACTCCTTCCATCAGATCGCCGTCACTGCACAAGACATAGGTGTAATGATCGACAATGGTGTGGCCCGGTCGATTGAAGCGAGCCGCCAGGTGGCGTTCGGCAATGGCCATGCCGACGGCGTTGGCGATGCCCTGCCCCAGCGGGCCGGTGGTGGCTTCGACCCCGGGCGTCAGGCCGTACTCGGGATGCCCAGGCGTGCGGCTGTGGAGTTGCCGGAACTGCTGGATGTCATCCAGGGTCACGTCGAAGCCGTACAGGTGCAGCAAGCCGTACAACAACATGCTGCCGTGACCGGCCGACAAGACGAAGCGGTCGCGGTCCGGCCAGTGCGGGTCGCGGGGGTTGAACTTCAGAAAGCGGTCCCACAGGACGTAGGCGAAGGCGGCCGCTCCCATCGGCAACCCGGGGTGCCCGGAATTAGCTTTCTGCACGGCATCCACCGCCAGGAAACGAATGGTGTTGATGCAGCGCTCGTCGAGCGTGCCAGGGTGGGTCGGTCCGACAGTCACGGCAGGGGCCCTCAAGTGCGCCGATGGGCGGCGTCCCGCCTGCGCCGCCGGGAAACACTCGCTCACGGCAAGGGAAGACGAGAGGGACACCGTCGGCGCCGAGCACTCCAGCGGCATCGTATGGGCGGACCCGGAGAAGAGCAAGGACGCCCACCGCCGCGTGGAGTGCGGGCGGGAGCGGCCGCGGCCGCTCCCGCCCGCCAGAGAACGGTGCGGCGACAAGCGAGCCAAGTCGGCTCACTTCCGCGGGTCAGAGGGCGTTGAGGAAGGCGGAGGAACTACGCCCGGCTTCGGCGGCGCGGCAGCCGGCCAGCGGCCGTCTGCCCCCTTTAACTTCGGATCCTGCAGGTGACTGCATCGGTGTTGACAGGGTAATGGCGGCAACTGGTCCAATTCGGGCACCGGAGGCACGGGATCTGTCTCGATCGGTTCCAACCCGATTTGGAACAGATCGTTCGTTTGCAGAAGGTTCGACAGGTCCACGACCGCTTGCCACAATTCTCCCAAGACCGCGATGTACGCCATCACTGAATTGGCAAGGGTCTGTTGGGCGACCACCAGTTCCGCAAAGCCGACTTTCTGGGGTTCGACCTCGTGACGAGCCAACGCCCCTTTGTACGCCCGCACCTGATCCGGGAGGATGTAGTCCCGATAATATTCGAGCAAGATGCGGTTGTTGCTGTATCGCTCATAGGCTGCCGCGGCTTGGGCGGTCAGCTCATTTCGGACGCGATCGCCTTCTTCCACGGCCCGCAATAGCTGGCCCTGGGCCTGGATGATGTTTCCCTTGTTCGTGTCCCATACCGGTAGCGGAAACCCGACCACGACCGAATTGACGACGAGAAAGGGCGGCGTGGTGAAGTCCTTCTGCACCATAACCCGCAGATCGACATCCGGGACCGGGGTGATCTGGGCCAGGCGAAGGTTGTATCGTGCCTTGAGGATCGTGTTCTCAGCGGCGGCCACGTCGGTGTGCCGCGTCAACACCCGGGCCAGGACCTGGTCGTAGTCATACCGCGGGATCGGCATATCGACGCGGCCGGCCAACTGCGTCGGCGGCAGGGCGGGGAGTCCGATGGTTGCCGCCAGCTGTTTCCACGCCGACATGTACCGATTGCGCGCCTGCACCAACTGGGCCCGCGCCTGGACCGCCAGTACCCGGAGCTGGAAAGGTTCATAAGGCGGCGCTTGCGCCCCCAAGACCAACTCGACCTCGACGCGGTACGCTTCCTCCATGAAACGGGCCAGGGCTTCGCTGATCCGCATGTTTTCCTGGGCCACCAACACAGCGAAGTACCCCCGGCGCACCTCGGCCGCCAACTCGGCTTGGGCCTTGCGAAAAGCCAGTTGCAGGTTGCGGACGTCCATCGTCGCGGCGGCCTGCGCCAGCTTCAGTTTCCCCCCGGTCTTGATGACCTGCTGCAGGAAGGCCCCCTGGTAGCCGGGGCTGGGGCCTGTGCCGATGGTGTCCGCTTCGTACCCCAACGATGGGTTGGGATAGAGGCCCGCCTGGAGGGCAGCGCCGCGGGCGGCCTCGACCTCGGCCGCCGCCTGGCGAATGACCGGGCTGTTGGTCAGGGCCAACCGCTGCAACTCAGCCAGGGTGAGCGGCTCCCCTTGTGGACCGGGTGCTGGTTGGTAATTCGACCCCAGTGGTGGCAATGAGGGAAACAGGCGACTAAGCACCTGCGCCCGCTGTTCCGGGGTCAAACCCTCCAAGGGGGGGATTTCGATCGGGGGAGTATCCGCCCCGGGTACTTCCTGCGGCACTTTCAAGCGCTCCGCCACCCGCCGCGGAAGGGGAAGCTGATCGGCCGGCTCCGGGGCCCACAACGCGGTCGTCACCCAGGAGTCAGCAGGACGCGACGACACCCCAGCGGGTGTCGTCGGCGCAAGGTCCAGTGGCCGGCTCGCCAACTCGCACAAGACGGCGTCCACGTGCTCCTGCACCGGATGACAGCAGCCAGACGACACGAGCACGGCAGCGAACCAGCACCTCGAACGCCAAGTCATCCCGCCTCCATTGGATGGTTTCGCCCCGGGGGAGATGCGGTGAAACTCTAGCGACAGTATCGGCACATGAAGGCCGCCGCCGGAGAAAATGTTGAAGATTGGCTCAAGTCGCTTGACGCTGATGGCCTAACCGCGTTTCCCTGGTTTGTGCAACCCGCGAGTGTAACGCTTCTTGCCGAGTCGGAGGTGCCCGCGACGGGGGCGATCTCCCGGTCTTAAGTCGGAAACACTGGCGGGCTGGAGCGTCGGTGGGAAGCCCGATGCGCGAGTAAGGGCGATGAAAAACCGTTGTTGATGGGCTGGCGAGTGTGCCGTAGGAACCGGCCTCTGAACACCCCGCAGGTTAGCCGCGTAGAATGACCGGCAGCCACCGGCGCCGGCCGGAACCGACCGGTTGAATCCCCGAAAAATGTCCGATCTATGTCCGCCGACATTCTGATTGAGACTCGGCATCTGACGAAGGTGTACCGTGATTTCTGGGGCCGGCCCAAGAAGGTGGCCCTCCGGGCCTTGAACCTGCAAATCGAACGCGGCGAAGTGTTCGGTCTGCTGGGTCCCAACGGCTCGGGAAAGACCACCACCATCAAGTTGCTGCTCGGCCTACTTTTCCCCACGGAGGGCGAGGCGTTCCTCTTCGGCCGGCCCGCGAGCGACGTGGCCAAGAACGCACGCATCGGCTATCTGCCCGAAGAACCGTATCTCTATCGCTTCCTGAACGCCGAAGAGACGCTCGACTTTTACGGCCGCCTGTTCAACATGCCCGCGGCCCGCCGCCGCCAGCGGGCCGCGGAGCTGATCGAGTTGGTTGGTTTGACGGCCGACCGGAAACGGGTCCTGCGGGAATACTCTAAGGGGATGCGACAACGGATCGGGCTGGCTCAAGCGCTGATGAACGATCCCGAGCTGGTCATCCTCGACGAGCCAACTTCAGGCCTTGATCCGATTGGCACCCGTTGGATGAAAGACCTCATCCACGATTTGCAGCGCCGCGGCAAGACCGTGCTGATGTGCAGCCATCGGCTTGACGACGTCCAGGATGTCTGCGACCGCATTGCCATCCTGCACGAAGGCGAACTCCAGGAGCTGGGTGCCGTTCGGACGCTCCTTCAGGACGCCGACCGAGTGGAAATGCAGGCGAGCGGCCTGCCGTTGAGCGAGGAGCTGCGGCAGGACCTCGAGGCCTTGGTGCAGAAGTACGGCGGCCGCCTCGACCACCTCGGACATCCCACGACAACACTCGAAGCCCTGTTTTTGCGGATCGTGGCGGAAAGCAAGGCGCACCCCGGCCGGCGCTACTTGCCCAGCCAATCTTAGCTCCTGCCTCCATGTGTGCACTTCCCGCTATCCTGATCGTTGACCGGGAACCGCCGCCGCTGGCCTGGGCGGATTGGCTCCGCGTCTGTGGCGGCTTCGCCATCCTTGGACTGGTGCTCTGGCTGGTCGTCTTCCTGGTCGGCGGACGAAAACCCGCGCCCACCGCTCCGCGGCGCCATCGCCTGTTCCTCGCGACGCTGGGGCTGGCGCTCCCACTGGTGGGGATTTCTCTGCTGCTGAGCGCCACCGGTCAGTTCGGCGCGACACCGTCTCACCTCCTGACCCTCGCCAGTGGCACCGCCCTGATCGGCGTCGCCGCCCCATTCGTCCTCGACCTCACGAGGCTCCGGCCGCGACGCCTCGGGGCCATCGCCTGGCTCTCCATCATGGAGGCGATTCGCCGCAAAGTCTTGTGGGCTTACCTCGTGCTGGTTGTGGTCTTCCTCTTTGCCGGCTGGTTCATCCCTTACAAGCCCGAAGACCAGGTGCGAACCTACATCCATGTGATCTTCTGGACCATGAGTCCCTTGCTGCTGGTGACGGCGGGCCTGCTGGCAGCGACGGCCATTCCGGCCGACATTCAGAATCAGACCATGGTCACGTTGCTGACCAAGCCCGTCGAGCGCTTCGAAATCGTCCTTGGTCGGCTGTTAGGCCATGTCGCCCTGATGACAGTAGTCCTCTTCGCCCTGGGAGGGATCAGCCTGCTGTATGTGCTCCGCGGCGTCGATCCCGACGCCGCCTTCGAGAGCCTGCGGGCACGGCAGCCGCTTTATGGCCAGCTGGTGTTCGAGCGCGGCGGTCGCCGCGACTTCAGCGGCGAGCAGAGCCTGCGGGAATGGGATTATCGCCGGTACATCGCGGGCGGTCGCGCCAGCTCGCACCGCGCCGTCTGGCTGTTCACCGACCTGCCGGCCGACCTAGCGGGTCGGCCAAGCGTCCCCTGCGAATATGCCTTCGGCATTTTCCGCTTGTCACGGCCCGTGGACGAGGAAAAAGGGATCGGCTGTGCGCTCACCTTCCGCACATGGCGGTGGCACCCGTCCCGGGAAGCAGCTTATCGCCAGGAACGCGACCGCCACGGCCTGACCCCGGAGGTGCTCGACCGGCTGGCGGAGACCTACGGCATCTACGAGGAGTCGCGGGTCGTGACCAACAAACGAACCTTCGCCAGCGTGGTCCCCGGGGGTCTGTTTCGCAATGCCTTGAGCAACCTTCCCTCCGAAGGCCTCGCCGGACCTCTTTTGGAGATCGAGGTTCGTTGCCTTGAAGCCGGCCAGTATCTCGGCGTCGCCCGCCATGACCTGTACCTGCTCGACGACGACGGCTTCTTCGCCAGTAACTTCCTCAAGGGTCTGGTGGGTCTGTGGTGCCGGCTCTGCCTGGTGATCGGCGTGGCCGTGGCGTGCAGCACGTACCTCAACGGCCTGGTTGCATGGCTGAGTTCCCTGGTGGTGTTTGGTCTGGGCCTGCTGCTCGATTACTTGACCGAATTGGCCCGCGGCACCAATGTGGGTGGCGGCCCATTCGAGGCGTTCCTCCGCCTCAGCCGCGGCGACTACACCACCCCCTTGGACCTCACCCCAACGACCCGGGTCGTCTCGGGGGCCGATGAAGTTTACCGCTGGTTCGTCCGTTACGTGGTCCTTCCGGCCGTTCCCGACGTGGAGCGCTGGAGTTGGACCCAATACGTCGCCGAAGGATTCGACATTCCGGCCGGCTTGATTCTGCCAGCGCTCGTGGCCTTGGCCGGTTATCTGCTGCCCTGGTTGGTGCTGGCCTATTACCTGATGAAGGTGCGGGAGATCTCGGCATGACCCGGGCCCTCACCGCAGCTGCTCGGAACGTCGAACCGTGACCGGGGAACTGACATGGCCCATCCGTTGCAACAGCCGGCCATGCGCCGGAAAGCGATCTACCTTGGGTTGATCGTCGTCCTGTTCACTGCTGCTTGGCTGGTGCGCATCCATTGGGTCGAGGTCCAGGCCGAGGAGCTGGGCACCCGCGAGCAAAGCCTGGGGGATGTGGAGCTGATTGGTTCGGCCGTCCGGCTGGGGCTGACGGGGTCGCGCGGTTTGGTCATCTGTTCGCTGTGGCTGGCCGCCGAGGAGAAAAAGAAACGACATGAATGGAACGAACTCGACCTCCTCCGTACCACCCTGACCCGCCTCCAGCCTGATTTCAGTTCGCCGTGGCGCTTCCATAGCTGGGACTTGGCGTACAACGTGTCGGTGGAATTGGAGGAAGGCAACGACCAATACTTCTACATCTGCCGCGGCATCCAGCTGTTAGGCGAAGGGGTGCGGCGGCTGCGCCGCAATCCCGACCTTCGCTACGAAATGGGCATTTTCTATCAGATGAAGTTCGGCTTCAGCGACGATGCGCGCCTCCTCCAGTCGTTGTTCCAGCTGAGCTGCATCGACCCTGTGGAACGCGATCCCCGCCGGTTCCGCACTCCCGACGGGCAGATCGACCGGGAACAGCTCGAGGCTTTTTGCCGGAAGCATCCTCACTTGGTGCGTCGCCTGCGGGAAAAGCGCTTCCAGGAAGGCCGGCGGGTGTGGTATCAGCCGCGAACGGCCGAGGATTTGTTAGATTTTCTGGCCCGGCACCAGAAGATCCCCTCGCGTTATGAAGCCCCGGAGCCAGGGATCGGCTTGGACCTGCCGCGGAGCCGGCTGAAACCCGCGAGTGAGCAATTTCCCGTGTTGCCGCCGAAGTTCAGCCCGGAAGAGCCGGCGTTCGACGAACCCGTGGGGGACGATTACAGCGGCTTGGCGGCAGCGCGGACGTGGTTTACTTACGCTCAGGAGTTGGTGCCGCCGCCGACCTACGTGGCCGGTCCTACCCCCGCGTTTGATCCGCGCCGCCACGCCGTGCCGCGCCTGATCGCGTTGCCGTTATTCCGCGCCTGGCCAGCCCTGACCCAGACGCTCATCGCGCAGGAGTTGCAGAAAGAAGGCTGGTTCGACGGCGGCTGGGACGTGGACGACGGCTGGCATGACAGCCGCAGCCAATGGTTTCCCGGGAAAAAGGTGGTGATCGGTGCCCAGCGGAACTGGTCGGCGGAGGCCTGGGAGCGGGCCTATCGGATGTGGCGGCGCTTCGGCCTGGAAAATGGCTTGCTGTTGGAGCCGGATCAGCGGCAGGCGCTGGAGGGGCGTGCGGCCCGCTATCGGGCTACCTTGGCGGTTTCGGCGGAGGAACTCGGCCCGGAGCCGCCTGCCGGCGCCTCGGCCGAGTTGCACGACAGCGCGATCGCTCATCGGCAGCTCTATTGGTACCACACTCACCGGCGGCTGACGAATTTCGCCCATTTTTACCATCAGGCCGAGGTCGAGCGCCTGCCGGAAGCCAACCAAGTTCGCAAGCTCCTTTATCAGGCCGATCGGCTCCGTCGGCGAGGCGAGCCGGCCGAGGTCTGCTGGCGCCTTTATGCCGAGGCGTTCTCGTTGTGGGCTGACCTGCTCGCCCGGTATCCAGACTATCGGCTGGATTCGGCGGTGCAGGAAGAGGTGTACGAAAAAGAGCTTCGTGCGCACGCGCTGTTCCAGGAGGCCCGGGGCACGGTGGTCAAGCAGCTGCTGACGCTGCACGACTGGCTGGTCCAAGCGGCGAGTTTCGGTCCGGGTGTCCCCTCGCCCCAGGCACTGCCGGCGCGGGCCGTCCCGCTCCCGAGTCTGGCCGGCCCCTTCGAGCTGCGCCGCGACGAGGAGGGGCGCCCCTGGATCAGCCCGGAAGCGATCGACGAGGTCCGCAGTCGCCAGAAACTGTTCGGCGAGGTCCCTTGAAGCAACCGCATCGGGGGAATAGCTAGCCCCGCAGAGCTGATTGGGCGGAGGAGCGAACGATGGCCGATGTCGTCTTGTCGGTGTTGGCGCACCCGGATGATGCCGAGTTCTTGTGTGCCGGGGCGATGATCCGCCTGGTGCGGGAGCATGGCTGGGAGGCGCACATTGCCAGCATGACGCCGGGGGACTGCGGGTCGGCGGACAAGTCCCCGGAAGAGATCAGTGCCATCCGTCGGGCTGAGGGGGCCCGGGCCGCGGCGTTGATCGGCGCCCACTACCACTGCCTCGAAGAGCGGGACTTGCGCATCTTCTATGCGGAGCGGCCGCTGGAGAAAGTGACCCGCCTGCTCCGGGAGGTGCGCCCCAGGCTGATTTTCACCCATAGCCCTAGCGACTACATGCTCGATCACGAGATGACCAGCACGCTGGTGCGGGCCGCCGCCTTCGGGGCGCCGGCCCCCAATTTCTGCGCCGGCCTTGGCCATCCCCCGGCGCTCCCGGCGATTCCACACCTGTACTACTGCGATGCCATCGAAGGCAAAGACCCGTTTGGCCGCGATGTCGCTCCCGCCTTCCGCATCGACATCACCTCAGTCATGGACACCAAGGTGGCCATGCTCGCCTGCCACGCCAGCCAACGCGATTGGCTCTTGAAGCATCACGGCGTGGACCAGTACCTCCAGGCGGTGCGCGACTGGAACGCTCACCGCGGCCGCGAAGCCGGTGTCGCGTATGCCGAGGGTTTCCGCCAACACCTGGGCCACAGCTATCCGCAAGACAACCTCCTCGGCCGGTTCCTGGGGAGCTTGTAGAGGCCACGGCCTAGGCGTCCCGCCCGGCGCGGCGCCGCGGCCACGCGGCACCGTGCCCGGGAAAGTCTCTGTTTTAGGGGCTTGACAGGGTGAGGTGACGGGATTGCTCGGTTGCCGTTGATCGACGCTTGGGACGGATCGTGCTCACGGACGCGTGCCAGGCTGCGGCGCCTGTCCGTCTGAGGCGACCTGCAGCTGACGTTGGAATGCCTCCAGGCCGCGGCGGTAGGGTTCGCTCCAGGCGGGCACGGGCTGGACTGTCCCGCGGAATTTCACCAGGATCGCAACGGCGTCGGCCACGGTGAACAGCTCGGCGATGCCTTGTTGGCGGCGACGATGTGTCTCCAAGCCCGCCAGGGCCGTCACCGCTGCCCCCAGCGCCGGCCCCTCGTCCGACTCCAGGCGGTACAGCGGCCGATCGAGCACCGTGGCCAGGATGTCGCACATCAGGCCGCTGCGGGCAATCCCCCCGGAAACCGTAATCCGGGTGATGCGCTGCCCCGCGGCCTCATGTTCCCGCACCCCCAAGGCGATCAGGTAGGCCAAGGCTTCCAGCGCCGCCCGAAAGCGGATGCCCGCTTCCGTCGGCTCGCTCGGCGACCAGCCCAACCGTGGCCGGTCGATCCCCAGCGACGGCTCGGGATAGACGAACGGCCAAACGGCGGTGCCGCCACAACCGGCCGGCACCCGGCGGGCAGCGGCTTCCAATGCCCCCCAATCCGGCGACGGCCCAACCACGTGGTCGAGGAACTGGGCGCCATTGTGGTAGCAGCGCATCCAGAGATACGGCCCCCAGTTCAACCGCATCACGTCGAGGGTGTCGCCCTGGGGTAATTGGGCCGACGAGGAGTTGACCACCGCGGACTTGCCGAGGATGACCGCGACCTGACCGGCGTCGACCGCTCCACCGCCGACGAGTCCGGCCTGCTGGTCGTCGGACGTCGGGAAGACAAGGGGTGGCGTTCCCGGGAAGTCCCGGATGGGGCCGACCGGTTCGTTGGCGTCGATGATGCGGGGTAATTGTTCGAGGGCGAGGCGGCGGTGCTCGGGGTCCTCCAGCGCTTCGAGCATGGCGGGGCTCCATTGGCCACTGCGCAGGTCCATGAGCCCGGTGGACGCCGCCGCCGACACGCTGATGACGTCGAAGTTGCCGGTCAGGTAGCCGGCTGCCAGAGGGCCATGGGGAAGGATGCGGTAAGTCCGGCGCCAGTCGCTCGGGGAAAGGAGGGCTTCGTCTTTGACAAGATGGCTGAGGGAATAGCGGATGGCCCACGGTCCTCCGGTGTACTGGCGGGCCTTTTCCTGACCACCGAGTCGCCGCAGGCCCCGTTCGTGGAAAGCCGTCAATGTGTGGTCGTTCCAGCAGATGGCGCGGCGGATCGGGAGGGCGTCGGCGTCGATGCGGCCGGCGGTGTGGTGGGTGGCGGAGATCCCCGCCGCCACCCAGTGGTGCAGTCGGCCGAGCCGCTGCAATTGGCGGACCAGGCCGCGGAGGCTGGCCCGCGCCTGGCCCTCGAGTTGGCAGAGATTCAGTTCCGAGACACCGTCCGCAGTCCATAGATCGGTGGGCAGACGCACCTCGGCCACCGACCGTCCCTCCAGGTCGAATGCTAGGCACTTGACCCCGCTGGTGCTGAAGTCCCAGCCGACGATCAAGCTTTCTGGGGCGACACACCGCAGCGCTTCGGGCACGGGATTTCCCTCCTCCTGCAACCTGGGGCGGCCGGCGACGGGTCAACCCTGCTCCAGCCGTTTTTGCCATTCGTCGAGGAGCTGGCCGATGTTGCGGTAGGTGAAATCGAGGTTGGCCAGCTCATGGCCGAGGTCGATGGCAGTGGTGAGGTCGTTGGCATCGGCGCAGCCTTGGGCGAGTTGGAAGAGGATCTCTTTGCGGTTGGTCTCCTCCGCCGGCGGCAGGGCCTTGAGGGCGTCCTCGAAGTTGCGCTGGGCCAGCCGCCAGTTATTCCGCGCCTTGAAGCAATACCCCAGATACATGAGCGCCCGCCATTGCTGCCGCGGATCGCTTCGAGCCAATTGCAGCTCCTTGATGGCCTCGTCGATCTGATTGGCCCGCAGCAACCGGATCCCCAACTCCAGGCGATGACCGGTGTCCTGTGGGAAACGGTCGGCTTTCTGGCGGTAGAGGCTCAGTTCCCGACTGTTGATCTCTCGCAGGAGGTTCTTGCGGATTTGCCGAAGCTCCGGGTTTTGCGGATCGGCTTTGAGCTTTTCCTCGGCCACGGCCAGGTCGAGGCGGAAAGGTTCGATGTCTAGCTCGGCCAATTCGACCATGATCTGGAAATCGTTACCCGTGGCCCCAAGTCCCTGTTGCAGGATAGCTCGGGCTTGAGCAAGGTCGTTGTGGCGGCGATAGACCTGGGCCAGTTGGAGGTAAACGGTGGCATTGGTAGGCTCAGCGGCCAGGCGTTTCTTGAGCGGTTCCGCTTCGCGCTCGGCCCGGCTGGCGGGGGCTGGTTCCGCTTCGCCGGTCACACGCCCCTGAATGCCGCCCTTGCCTTCCTCGTAGCTGCCGCGGACGATCGTGGCCGCTGCTGCCAGGTCCTTGGCCTTGTGCCGTGCTTCCATGTCCTTGGGGTCGGCCTGGCGGACCATTTCCCACAGGGCGATGGCCGGCCCGTAGTTGCCGCGCTTCTCGTACAACCGGGCCAAGGCCCGGTTGAGGTTAAGGTCGTTGGCGGCACGTTCGCGTGCCTGTTCGAGGATCCAGATGGCGACGTCGAGCAGGCCGAGCTGGTCGGCGGCTTCGGCCATGTCGAGCTGGACGCCGACGTCCCACGGGTTTCGGCTCAGGATTTCCTCGCCTTCTTCGAGGATTTTGGCATAGTCGCGATTGCGCGACATCGCCTTCATGGCGGTGCGGGCAGCCGTCGAGGTGATCCCCGAGAGCTTGCCGGGCTTGAGGTCTTTGTATTTGATTTTTTCGATCTTGCGCAACAGCTGGCGATAGACGAGATTGCCGGGATCGAGCTTGCAGCAGGCCATCAGGAGCTGGATGGCGTAGTCGGGATTATTGGCCTTGAGGGCCTGATTGGCCCGTTCGAACTGAGCAGCGGCGATGCGTCGTTGTTCCGGCGTGGGGGTCGGGGGAGTGGGGCCGGCAATCGCTGGCCGGGGCACCAGGCCGGAGCTTTGCTTGCCAACACCGATGCCGAGCGCCTCGGCCCACGCCTCGACCGCCCATTGGCAGGAGTCCTCCGCGAGACTCAGCTCGGTGTGCATGCGCTTCGCCAGCCCGGTCAGCAGCGGCGCCGGCGAGGTTCCGCCGGCCGCCGCTAACAGCTCGGCCACTACGCCGGCATGAACGGCGCTCATCAGCACAAACACCTCACGGCGGCATTCACCGCACAGATCTTTCAGGAGTTTCTCCAAGCGCGCGGGTTGCTCGCAGATCGATCGGCCGTACTGGCTAAGGAGGTCGCGCAACCGCTGCCGCGGGACGTCGCTGAGGGGGGCAGGGTCGGTCATGGCTGGTCCCCTAACGTTTCCAGCCCAGGGCAAGTCAGGCTTTCGGAGATACCATCGGCGCCGCTTTGTTCCCTTGGCGTCAGCGTACCACACGCCCGGGGTGGGTCAAGCGGGGAGGGAGTCCCTCTGCACTTCAGCGGGCGATGGGCAGTGGCGGAGAGGGATCGATAGGTTCGCGCTGGCGTGAGGATGGAGGCGCCTGCGGGACACCCACGAGCGTTCACGATACATCGATTTGCGCTCGCTTCGCGCCGAGCGAACACAAACCGATGAGTCACGGGCGCGAAACGAAGAGTCGGCAAGGATAGGATAGAGAAAAATTGCCAACTGGGGCACAACCCTCCCCCAAACCGTAGTTAAACTGGGCGGAGAGCAGGTCACCAAATGGCGAAGCTCTCGCCGTGGGCGGACAACTGCTCCGGCTCAGCCCTCGGTAGGGCCGGAGTCCGTCAGAGAGGAGATCGGGGACAGGGGACCGTGGACGCCAACCCCGGCTTCGCCCGGGCCGCTCGGCCCGGGCGAAGCGCCGAACCCGGCTTATTTCCCGGCCTTGGCGGCCGCGTACCGCTGGGCGACGGCGTTCCAGTTCACCACGTTCCACCAGGCATCGACATAATCAGCCCGTTTGTTCTGGTACTTCAGATAGTATGCGTGCTCCCAGACATCGATGCCCAGGATCGGATAATGCCCCTGCATCAGCGGGCTATCCTGGTTCGGCGTGCTGAGTATAGACAGCTTGCCGCCGCCGAGCACCAGCCACGCCCAGCCGCTGCCGAAGCGACCGAGGGCGGCTTCCTTCAGCTTGGCTTGAAAGCTGGCGAAGTCTCCAAATGCCTCGTTGATGGCGTCGGCAAGCGGGCCGCTCGGCTGACCACCGGCTTTCGGCCCCATGATCTCCCAGAACATCGTGTGATTGGCATGACCGCCGCCATTATTGATGACGGCCTGCCGGATTTTCTCCGGCACCGACGTAATCTCGCGCAGGAGCTGCTCGATCGGTTTGTTTGCCAGGTCGGTGTATCCCTCGAGGGCCTTGTTCAGGTTGTCCACGTAGGTCTTGTGGTGCCGGCCGTGGTGGATCTCCATCGTCAGCGTGTCGATGTACGGCTCCAAGGCGTTGGTCGGGTACGGCAAAGGAGGCAAAGTATAGGCCATTGGCATCCTCCCGGGGCAAACAGGTTGTGCGTCCAGAGGTCAGACCGGAGACAGTCTATGACTGCAAGCCAAGGCGACCAGCCTGGCCGGCGACTGGCCACCTGCCGCCGGCCGAGGCACCATGCTCACACGAGGCTTTCGAGCAGATACTTGAGCTTGCGCACTTCAGGCTCGACTGGGAAGGGAGGCTCGGGCGTATCGCGGATGTCCACCGTCAAGACCCGGTCGTACTGGAAGCGTTGCAGCTGAGTTACGATGCGGCCATACTCAATTTCACCTTGGCCGATGCGGA
Source organism: Gemmataceae bacterium (assembly GCA_025055215.1). Classification (GTDB taxonomy): domain Bacteria; phylum Planctomycetota; class Planctomycetia; order Gemmatales; family Gemmataceae; genus JANWYO01. The sequence goes on along the minus strand of JANWYO010000215.1, from coordinate 6,745 downwards.
CCTGGAACTGGTCCGGCCCGCGGCCAGAGTCCCGCAAGCGGACGTGGCGCACCCACGGATAAACCAGGTCGAAATTCTTCCCCTGGTGCGGGCCGGTCAGGTAGTGGCTGGGATCGAGGGTTAACCCCAAGCCCTTCACCCGCTCGCACAGCTCGACAGCGGCGGCCGGGGTCTCCGTGATCGTTCCGCGACGTGTCTCCACGGTGAGCAGGATCCCCTCGGATTCGGCCAAACGCACCAATTCGCTCAGGCGTGGCACCTCGGCGTCCAGGCCGGTGCCGGCCGAGGCAGCCGGAATGCTTACCAAGGGAGCCGTCGTCAGTCGGGCCAAGCGGCAGATCGCCTGGAGGAGTCGGCCATACTCCGCGCGGTCGGTGGTAGCGATTTCCACGCTGAAGGCTGCGGGCATCAGGCCGGAGCCCAGCTTCAAAAGCTGGGCGACCCGGGCGACATCGGCGGCCACTTCCGTCGGCTTCAGTTGCGTGCCCTGCTCATGGATGGCCACATCGACCTTGTTGAACTCCAGTTCCGCAATGCGGCGCAGGGCATCGGCCAAGGGCAGCTTGCTGAAGCATAACGTCGAACAGGCAACAAACACGGTTCCCTCCGCACGAGAAGGTCCGCGGCCGTCGTCAGCCGCTCTCTCTTTACCGCATCCACCCCCCGCCGGGCAAGGGCGGGCTGCGGCGGCGGTCAGTCGTCAAACTCCAGCGAGGCGCAGATGGCCCGCAGCACCGGCTCGTTCTGCCCCAACTCCAGATCATTGGCCTGCCAAAATACCAGCACCGTGCCCCCAGCCGCGTAAAAGCTCCGAATCCAGCAGGTATTCGTCAGGTCAAAGCTGAAAAACCGTACATCGTGCCCAATGGCGGGCTGGCCGGCCAAGGTGTCGACGGCATCGTCGGCTTCCAGATCGGGATACTCCTCGCGCAAAGCGGCCAAGGCACTGGCCGACATGTCCTCCGCGCTGGGCATGCCGTCGTCGAAGCAGATCAAGATGAACGCCGTCTCGGGGCTTTGGATCGACACCGTCCATCCGCGTTCGCCTTCTTCCCGCTCCAGGCGCCAGTTCTCCGGATAGCGCAGCCGCACTCCGTCGCGTTCAAAGGTGGCGATCATGGTCCATCCCCTTTCCTGCGTTGGCGGCCGCGGATGCTCGCCGCTGCGGATGGCAGCACCGTCGGATCACTTGAGCTTGCACAAGGCCTTGGTCGGCCGTGACTGCCGCAGCCTCTTCCGGCCCATCCTTCGCCGCTTGCGCCGCGTCTTGGGGCTGGATGTGGGCATGAAACAACCTCCAAGAACCATCCAGCCCGAGGCTCCCGCGATCGCCGTGGCGAAGGGCCCGTACTGCTAGTTGTACCAACTCTGGCCGAGAGCGGAATGCGGCAGCAGTGGTATCACCTGACACAAGGCCCGGTGGCCGGGCACTTCCCGAGGTCGCACCGAAGGTTCCCTCTCGGCCCTCCGACTTTCCAAGTGCTCCTGTCTGAGGTGAAACCGAGGACGGACAAAGACACCTCGCTGGCTCACTGCCACCGAAAAAGTCCGCCCCGGTACGGGCGCTGCCAGTCTGGCGCGTCTGCCTGGTGCCCAACGGCTACTGACACGTGGGAGCCGGCAGGCCCAAGGCCCGGCGCTTATCCTCGATGAAGCGAACGTGGTGCGGGATGTGGTTGATGGCGCTTTCCAGGAGTTGCTCCAAGGTTCGCGGCCCGCGCTGACTGTGCACCCCTTCCCGCTGAAGGGTCTCCGGCGGCAGCGTCCGCAGTATGCGCGCCAGCTGCCGGCGGGTCTGCTCAATGATCGTCAGCTCTTCGTCCAAGTCCCGATCATGATAAGCCAACGCCGCCACAAAGCGGTTCTCATCCGCGGCCAGCAGCGTGGGCCGGTCCTCCGCGATCACCCGCTTGGCACGGTCGGCGAAGATTGGCTCGAAGTCGGCGAGGTGGCAGACGACCTCCAGGGTGCTCCACCTGCCCGGCACGGGTCGGGCTAGGAGTTGCTCCCGGGTCATGCCCGCCACGGCTCGCCGGAGCAGGGCTGGGCCTTCCAAATAGCGGGCAATCAAGTCCGTTAAGGCCGCCATGGCGTCACTCGGGAACGTCCACCAGGAACAGGTCGAATTGTCCGTTGCGCTCAGAAACCATCACCAATTGCCGGCCATTGGGATGCCACGCCGGGTAGTCGTCGCGTTCCGGGTTGGTAGTCAGGCGCACCAGGCCGGAGCCATCGTCGGCTTTCATCAGCCAAATGTCATAGCTGCCACTGCGGTTGCTCGTGAAGGCGAGGCGTCGGCTGTCCGGCGACCAGGCAGGGCGGATGTCGAGGCTGGGGTTCTGCGTCAGCCGGCGAACCTCGCTGCCATCGGGCGCCATGGTGTAGATCTCAAAATCGCCGTCCCGACTGCTCACGAAGGCGATGCGCTTACCATCCGGCGACCACGCTGGATGGTTGTTAACACCCTCACCGGTCAGGTCCTTGCGGTCTTGGCCCTGGTTGTTGAGGGTGATGATTTTCTGGCCGTTGGCCGCTGGGATGCTTAACGCTAGACGGCTGCCGTCGGGAGCGAATGACGGCCGGCGGATCGACGCGAAGCCGCCACCGGGATCGAAGACGGCGTCTTTTTTCTCCTTGGTATCACGGATCACCAGCTTGAGGTTGAGATTGCCTCGGCTCTGGACGAAGGCGTAATACCGGCCGTCCGCCGAAAAGGTCGCCTCAAACTCGGCGGTAGTCGCTTCGGGATGGAGGCGTTCCGGCTTGCCGCCACGGGAGCTGACTTTCATGAGGCTCATCATGGTCGGCGACTCCTGCACCGTGTACACGATGGCCTCACCACCCTCGACGAACACCGGGTCCATTTTGAGCTGACCGTCAGATGTCAGCCGTTTCGGTTCAGCAAAGCTCATGCAGCACCCGCCCTTCTGGAAGGACCCGCAACTCCGCCCGCGCCTGGCTGTCTACCCCGGACCATTCCAGGATCGAGGCCCCCACCGCCGACGGCAGGATCGGCTCGGTGACCGGCTCCGCCCCCACGCGGTCGCTCTCGCCCAGAACCCGCCCCGGCTGGATCGGCCCACCCGCCCAGATCGAAAAATAACAATTCGGCCAATGGTCGCGGGAAGCCTGACCATTGATCTTCGGCGTTCGGCCAAATTCTCCCAAGCACACCAGCAACGTACTCCGCAGCAGGCCGCGCTGCTCCAGATCGTCCAACAGCGTCGAGAGCACGCGGTCGAGGATCGGACCGTGCCGGTCCATCAACAGGTCGAAATTGTAAATGTGCGTGTCCCAACCGAAGTCGCAGTTGGGCGTCATCGCTTCAACGTACTGGCTCCAGTTGACCTGCACGTAAGGAACGCCGGCCTCCACCAACCGCCGGGCCAGCAGGCAGCTTTGGCCAAACGACGTCCGTCCGTAAGCCTCGCGCGTTTTCTCCGATTCACGAGACAAATCGAAGGCCTGGCGCGCCGCGGGCGAGAGGAGAAGGTCGTAGGCCCGCCGCTGGGTGGCGTCCCAAAGGCGCTGCTCCGGTGCGTCGAACTGCCGGCGGACGGCATCGAGCTGGGCAAGAAGGGTGCGTCGATTGGCCAAGTGCTGCGGCGTCAGCCCCTCGGCCAACTGCAAGGCGGGGATATCGACCTCGCCGCGGTCGGAGCACGCAACCTGAAACGGATCGTAAATTCGGCCCCAGCTGCCGCCTCCGTACCCCTTCATCAGTCCCACCACGTCCCGCGGCTGGCCCCGACCCACGGCGATGAACGGCGGCAGCTTCTGCCGATCGCCCCGGTGCCGCGCCAAGATCGAGCCGAAATTTGGCAAATGGCCATCAACTCCCCCGGCGTCCCCGGTCAAGCCGATGGAGCCCGCTTCCAGATGCCCGCTATGTAGGTTGCGATTGGACCGGACGAGAGCGAACCGATCGCTGCGGGCTGCCAGACGCGGGAACAGTTCGGTGAATCGGACCCCGGGGGTTCGCGTTGCGATAGTCGCAAAGGGGCCTCGATACTCGGCCGGGGCATTCGGCTTAGGATCGAAGGTGTCGAGATGGCTCGGCCCACCCCACAGCCAGAGGAGCAGGACCGATCGTACTTTGGCCGTTGCTCCCTGGACCGACGGCGACCCCAACGCCCCGGCCAATGGCACCGCCAAACCCGCCTTCAGGAAGGCTCGCCGACTGACTCCCTGACAGTGCCGTGCCGGAAAACTGCCGATATTCAACATAGAGCGCCCTCCCGGGGCATAGACGAACTATCTTGGAAGGCCACGTGAGTCTACCACGTCGGCGAGAGCGACACAAGCACCTAGGCGGCTGACTCATCCCCAGCGACCGCAGAGGATGCCAAAGCCACGCGGTGACTGAAGAGCGACTCAGTGGAAGAAGAGCAAGGCGACGACCCAGCCGCGGCACGCGGACCGGCCATCAGGCCGGCTCATGCACGGTCGTTCGGTTGTCGGCGAGATAACCTCGGTCCCAGCGGTTGATGGTGCGCACGGTGATCAAAAAGACGACGACCTCATTACAAGCCGAACCTTTCCGTAGAGCCAGTTTGACAACCTGGCTTGACGTAAGTTTCTGATGTTGGTTTGGTGGCTGGCGAAAGGAGTCGCCCTATGACCGATGCCCAGGCTTTGCTCACGGATGAATTGTGGGCCCGCGTCGTCGTCTTGTTAGAACCAGTTTCTTAACCGATGCAGGGCAATGAAGGCGCAGGCCAATTGGACAAAAAAGCCGTAGGTGAAACGATGATACTACTATACGTGTTACTATGCGACGAAAATTAGGCAGCCATAGAGTCGTCCGTTCGATGATCCAACGATGTCGGTAACGACGCAGCTTGCGTTCGTCCACAGGAGGCGGCCTCACACGATTCGCCCGATGTGGAGTGATGAGTTCAAATCCCCTGGCTGCCAACCGATCCCGCAGCGGATCACTGTCATAGCCCATGTCCGCAATTACCGGCACCGACTTGGGAAGGTCGATCGACACCCGCTTCAGCACCGGTTCCGCCAAGTCTACCTCAGGCACATGAGCCGCGGCCGGGATCGCTGCCAACGGTGGGCCCGAACGATCGGTGGCCAATTCGATTTTTCAGGCCTTTGCCGGGTTTGGTCTTGCCGATTGCATCCCCTTTTTTCGTTGGGGTGAAGGAGGCGTGGACGACGAGTTGGTCCACCTTCAGACGACCGCGTTCCTGGGGTTCCCTAAGGAGCAGATCCCATACTATCTGCCGGACGCCGGCCGCCGTCCGATCTCGATGCCGCCGCCGGCAGGTAGCGGGCGAAGGAAAGTGGTCGGGCAAGTCACGCCAGCGGGCGCCGCTGGGTAGAACCCAAACGATGGCTTCAAAGCCATTCTCGATCGTTGACCCGCGGTCGGCCTCCCTTTGGAGAGGGAGGGACCTTAAGTAACAAGGGGGCGACGCGGGCCCACGATTCATCCGTGAGTAAAGCTTGGGCATCGGTCATAATGGCGACTCCTTTCGCCAGCAAACAAACCAACAGCAGAAACATAGTTCTGATTTAGAGCGACTCATGGCCTTGCGAGCTTGGAGCTTCCAGGCGATCTTGCGGACAAGGTACGTTCGATGGCGGGATCGAGCGGGTTCGCCGTAGAGTTCGGCGTAGTGCTGGCCGAGTTGGCCGGTGGACATCTGCTGCAAAAGGGCCAAACCCGCTCGATGCGGAGCGTCATGGTGAGGTCTCTTGTTGTCTCGGTGTCCAAACCCCAAACAGTCCAGACACAATGAGCACGGTGGTTTCGGACAGATCAAGGCCGACGGGCGGGGTTTCCGAGCTTCTTTTGAGCCGTCACCGCCAGGTGACGGGTCGTAGCGTTGTCGCCAGAGCACGATGAGCGGTCACCGCCAGGTGACAAGTCATTGCGTCGGCGGCGCTGCTGATGGCGACGGACGCCCCGGGCGAGGATGGCCGCGAGTTGGGTGAGGCGTTGTTCCGGGGCGAGTTCTGAGATCGGCTGATCCAACATGCTGACAGGCTCCGTGGGATGGTGACCTGTCGGTTATGTATGCTCGCCGAAGCCGGGCTGCCCGGGATGTGGAAATTGATGGAGAGATGCCGTCGGTCAGGCGTTGGGCTTGGTCATCGCTCGGAGTGGAGAGCCGCGACCCTCACCCGGCCTTCGGCCACCCTCTCCCGCAAAACGGGAGAGGGTTGAAGCAGGCACCGGTACTCTTCTCCTGCACGCGGGAGAGGGTTGAAGACGAAGCATGAGACTCCCCTCTTCGCATGCGGGAGAGGGGCTGGGGGTGAGGGGCCAACTGTCCGCCATCCGCTGACCCGCCGGTGGGTTTTCCTGACGAAACGGGGTTTTGTTCGACTCGCTTCGCGGTCCGAACCTCCTCTCTAAACCGCGGGGACGAGACAGGGAGAGACACCGAGACTTTCGTACCCAAGGCGGCTTGGCTGGGGCTGGGTCGATGTCGCGCGGTGGTCGCATCTGTCGGGAGAGAGAGCCGGCGGAGCCACAAGTGATGACAGAACCTGTTGCGGGAGATCGCGTTGTGTTGCGGGGAATGCCGGGCCGCTCCCTGGCGGTCGCGGCTCAGAAAGAACAAACCTGCAGGGAGCGGGGTTCTCGGGAAAGGAAATGCACTCCAGGCTGCGGAGCCGTGTTCGGAATACCGCACTTTGCCATGAGAGACAGTTGGAAAAGCGAAAAGCATACACTTCCGAACCTTTCCGTTTTGTCCTGGTGAGAGCATCGAACCTTCACCGCTGG
>JANWYO010000207.1 GCA_025055215.1 Gemmataceae bacterium | reverse complement strand
GCCGCCGGCCAGTGCCGGCCGGCAGCGCGGAGGGACCGCCGCCATGAGGCCGCTGGGCCGCTTCGCCGACTGGCTCCGCCCCCTCGCCGACCGGTTCCGCCGCTTCCCCCCCGACTTCGAGCCGGCCGAGATCGAGGACATCCGCGCCGTTCAGCCCTACACCATGACCACGCCCGAACGCCTGGTGGCGTTGATCCGCGCGGTCCACTACCTGATGGACCATGACATCCCGGGCGACTTCGTGGAATGTGGCGTCTGGAAGGGGGGCAGCATGATGGCCATCGCCCGGACGCTTCGCCGCCGGCGGGCCTGCGAGCGCCATCTCTGGCTGTTCGACACCTTCACGGGGATGCCGCCACCGACGGCCGCCGACGTGTCGCTGCGTGACGAGCCGGCCGAGCGCCTTCTGCGGACCCATCCTTCCCTCCGCTGCGAGGCCGACTTGGCGTCGGTGCGTGCCGCGGTGCTCGCGACAGGCTATCCAGCCGAGCTGGTGCATTTCGTGGTGGGGCGGGTTGAGGAGACGATTCCGGCCCAGGCCCCGAGCCGCATCGCTCTCTTGCGGCTCGACACCGACTGGTACGAATCGACCCGCCATGAGCTGGAGCACCTCTTTCCGCGAGTCGTGCACGGTGGCGTCCTTCTCGTCGATGATTACGGCCACTGGCGGGGCGCCCGCCGGGCCGTGGATGAGTATCTCCAGACGCATCGAGTGCCGCTGCTGTTGAATCGCATCGACTACTCGGCCCGCATCGGCGTCAAGTTGGGCGGCCCCACGCTGGGAGCGGAGCCATGCTGATCCAAGAGGCCCGCTGGCTGGGCCAAGCCATGGCCGAAGCGGGCGACGCGATCTATCCGATGCTCAACGTCGGCAGCAACACCTGGGAGTTTCGCACCCGTCATCAGCCGTGGATCGACCGCTACCTGTTTGCCCCCGCGCGGCAGCGGGGGCAAGTGGTCAAGCACCTCGACCTCCAGGCGGATCACGGCGTCGATCTGGTCGGCGACCTGACCGATCCGGCGTTTCTCCGCCAACTGGCGGCGATGGAGTTCCGCTCCGTCCTCTGTTCCAACCTCCTGGAGCACGTGCCGAATCGGGAGGAACTGGCCGCCACGCTGGTGGGCATCGTGCCGGTGGGTGGTTATTTGTTTGTCTCCTGTCCGTATCGGTTCCCATACCATCCCGACCCGATTGACACGATGTTTCGACCAGGGGTCGAGGAGCTGGCCGCCTTGTTTCCCGGGACGAGCGTGGAGCGGCAGGCGATCGTGGACGGCGGCCGGATGGCGACATTGCTGCTGCGGGACATTGCTCGGCGGCCGATGGCGTTCGCCGGGGCTGTCATTCGTCGGCTGGTGCGACGCAGCGCGGAAGACCGGCAGGTGATCACCCGGGGGGCAAGTTTCCTTCCCTGGTTTTTTCGGCGGGTGCAGGCGACGTGCGTGGTGTTACGAAAGCGGTAAGCTGCCAGCGGACGAGGAGGGCCAGGACGCTGAAGCTGACGATGTTGGTGACGGTCATGGCGGCCGCGGCGCCGCCCAGGCCGTAGCGGGGGACCCAGAAGGCGGTGGCGACGAGGCAGGTGGCGGTGGTGACGAGGTAGGGCGCGGGATAGAGCTGGAAGCGGCGAGTGGCCAGGATGCCCCAGCCGAGGAAGGAGGCGGCATAGTCGATGGTGAGGGCGACGGTCAAGCTAGCGAGGAGAGGGGCGAGATGGCCGTAGTCGCGGCCATAGAGGTGGGTAAGGAGGTAGTTGCCGGCGGTGGCGAGGACCAGCCGCCGCAGCTGGCGGGAGAAGTCGGCTGCGTCGCCCCGGTTCCAGGCCGCGGCCAAGTGGGGGCTTGCCGCCTGACCCGCTGCCTGGGCCACCAGGCCGATTGCCGCCGGCAACGACAGCAGCACGCCGAGCCGGCCGGCGTCGGCCTCGCCCAGCCAAGCCTGCACGGCGAGCACTGGCAGGCTGGTGTTCAGGGCGACGAGCATGGTCACGAGGCCGAGCGGCAGCGTCAGCCCGGCGAGACGAGCGAGCTGAAGGAGGCGAGGGCCGCCGCCGGCCGACCGGCCGGCGGCGGCCCAGGCGGCACCCCGTCGCCCCGCCAGGGGGAGATCATGCCCCAGCAGCACCAGCAGTCGGGCCGCTCCCAGGGCGGCCATCCCCCAGGCGGTGCTTCGCGTGGCGGACACCGCCCCCACCAGTCCCAACAGCGACAGGAGCGACCGCAGCAACTGAGACCGCGCTGCCCAGGCCATCCGCCGTTCCCGCTGGAAAGCGCCATAGGTCAAATCGCTGACCGAGTCGATCGCCCGCGCCAAGGCCAGCAAGAGGATGCTCACGGCGGTCGGCCCGGCGTAACCGCCGAGGCCGACGGCGCCGGCGGCGGCTGCCAGCAGCAGCCCGGCCGTGACCAGCCGCAGCCTCAGGTAATCGCCGACGGTGAATTGCCGCTGGAAATCCGTGGCCAGCGCCGCGCGGAGGTGGAGGTCGGTCAGCAGGGCCAACGGCGTGATCAAGGCCATGCCGAGGGTGTATTGGCCGACCATCTCGGCGGTTCCGAGGCGCGCCAGCACGACGACGATGGCCCAATTGGTCGCGCCGGCGAGGACATTGGCCACGACCGCCCAGACGACATTGCGTGCCTGCGGAGATGCGTCCATGCCCGTCCCTTTCCCACTGCCGGGCGATCAGCGGCTGCCGCTGCCCACGCCGCGTCGGCTCCCGACCTCTTCGTAGATGGCCTCCAATAGCCGCACGCCCTGCTCCATGTTGAAGGCCGAGGACCGCACCCGCTCCAGGGCTTCGCGCGCCGCCTCCGATGAGCGCTCCCGCCGCCGCCCCAGAATGGCCTGGGCCCAATCGGCCGCCGGTCGACCCAGCGCCATCCGCCCGATCAACCCGGGAACGACGTCGAGCTCCTCGGTGATCACATCCGAGAGGACGCAAGGCAAGCCCGCGGCCTGGGCCTCGATGCCGACCAAGGGCAGGCCCTCGTAATGCGACGGCAACACGAACACGTCCATCGCCCCGAGCATCAGCCGCGGCACATCGGAACGAGCGCCGGCGAAGACAACGGCGGCGCCGAGTCCGCGGTCGCGGACTCGGCGCTCCATGGCCGGCCGCAAAGGCCCGTCCCCAACCAGCAGCAGCCGAGCGCGCGGTTCCCGCTCCCGCAGCGCGGCGGCAATCTCGATGAGGAATTCGTGATTTTTCTGCGGCTGAAAACGGCCAACGTGCCCGACGACAAAGGCATCCGCGGGCAAGCCCAGTTCCGCACGGATGGCGACGCGATCGACCGAAGCCGCGAAGGGCGTCAAGTCGATGCCGTAGTAAACGAGGCGGGGCGTCGGGCCGGGGAGTCGGCCGAACAGCGCCGCGGCAGCGCGTCGGCTGCACGCCAGTCGCAGCGTGGCATCGCGCGCGAGCCAGCGGTTCATCCAGCCGATGACTGGGCCGCGGATGGGGTCGCCATCGACGCGAAACCCGCCCACGTCGCTGTGGCTGTGGGCGATGCGGATGGGCACCCCGGCCAAACGGGCCAGGCGCAGGACCAGACCGCTGAAAAGGACGTGACTGTGAATGATGTCATAAGGGCCGGCCCGGCGAAGGGTCCGGACCAAGGCCCAGGGATACTTCCACAGGTAAAGGGGCCGCGGGCAGCGCCACACCCGGCTGCCCAGGGCGCGGACCTCGTCTTCCTCAGGGGCGGGGCTGGCCCCATGCACCAGGAAGTCGAAGTGGAAGCGCCCGCGGTCGATGCTTCGGAGGACCTGCCGCAGCCAGCTGGCGACACCACCGCCGGCTGGCCCCAGCTCGGTGACGACGTGGACGATGCGAATCGGCCGTGGGTTCGTCATGACCGCTCGCGTCCTCACGGGGCCAGGAAGACCAGCACCAGCCGGGAATCGGGCAGCTCCCGGTCGCGGTACCGCTTGGGGAAGAGCAACCGCCGCTGGTCGAGATTCGGGTCGGCCATGACGGCATCGTACCAGGGTCGCTGGCCGGTTGTTCGGGCGTCGAAGAGGAGGTAGAGCCGGTCGCCGGCCGCCGGCCAGCGACCGGCCAACTCCCGGTGGCCGACTCGCCGGTCGACCAGCTGAAGCCGCAGCTGCGGGTAGCGGTGGCGGTAGACCTGCACGGCCGTGCCCGGCAGGCCCCAGTGGTCGTCGAGTACCACCAGGCCCGGCTCGAGGGCCTCGAGTTGGGCAAGGAGGGCTGGGATGCCGAGGCCGTTGCTGGGGCCGTAGGGTGTCTCGCTCATGCCGAGGTCGGTCTGACCCCAGCGCAGCAGGACCGGGCCGGTAGTGGCGGCGCGCAGGCCGAAGACGATGGCGAGCAGCGTCGCCGCGGCCAGGGCCTGCCACCGCGGCGGCAGCCGCTCCAGCGGCCGCGCCACGGTGATCGCCAAGACCCCGTACAGGCTAGCCATGCCGGCGACGAAATAGCGGACGTGGAGGACACGGGCGGCGACGATCAGCGGAAGGACGAACCCGAGGTACATCAGGCACAGAATGACGTACGTCGGGAAGCGCCGGCGGTCGTGCCGCCACAGTCCGCAGACCGTTGCGAGGACGGCCAACAGGAGGGGAATGGTCAGGTACGGTAGCTCGAGGGCCAGGACGCGGCGCTGGTAAAAGGCCAAGCCGTGGAGCCAATCACCCCAGGGAAAGGTGGCGAGCTCAGGGAACGACCGCACCATGTGCGCCTGGGGCGATGCCGAGCGGACGGAGTCGAAGCGGGGCGGCACCAGGCAGGCATGGAGGAGGAAGGCGAGGACAACGATGATTCCGAGGCGGGCGGCGGCCGCCGCCCGCAAGCGGCGGCCGCCGCCAGGCGCCGCTCCCCGCCCGGCTTGCGGCTCGCACTGCACCAGCAGCGGCAGCAAACCCGCCGGTATCAGCCACAGCACCGCGGCATCCTTGACCGTGAGCATCGCCGCCAGGCTGACGACGGCACCGGCGCCGACCCAAACGCCCGGCCGGGCCAGCGCCTCGTAGGCCAAGCACAGGAACGCCGCCCCCAAGCCCGCGAGCAGGCCCTCGTTCAAACCCACGCTATCGACGTACAGAAACAGTGCCGACGCAGTGATCAGACCGGCCCAGAGTACCGCCGCGAGACCACCCCAGGCCCGCGCCACCAGCCGCTGAAAGAAGTAAACGTTGAGCAGTCCGCCGACGACGGACCAGACCCGGAGCGCCCGTAGCGGGTCGTCGAACCAGGAAAGGCTCGACGCGCCCAGCCAGTAGAGAAGCGGAGGACGGTAATCGCCATTCTGTCGACCATCGACCGTCAGGTAGCGGTTTGCAGACCAATCTTGAGCGATGAGCTGGGCTTCCTGGGTGTAGATGACCTCGTCGTTGTGAGGGACGAACCACACGACCCCGAGAGTGCGAGAGAGGACGTAGCAAACCAGGATGGCGGCCAGCAGGGCTCGCTGAGCGGGGAATGGGTCGGGGCACTGGGCAGCATCAGGGGAGGGGGTTGGCATGGGAGCCATCGTGGTTCGGCCTGACGGCGGGCGGTGCGGCGGGGGCGGGGG
>JANWYO010000095.1 GCA_025055215.1 Gemmataceae bacterium | reverse complement strand
TTTTTTGGGGGGCTCGCGCTGCCGCGGCGGCTGCCGTGGTCCGCTCGCGTGGGTAATGTGGGGGGCGGCCGGCCGGGCCGGCGGCCGACCACCACGGCGAAGTCATTCTAGCTTGCGAATTCTTCCGTTTCTTCGCCGCCGCCCCGGAGGATGTACCTACCTCGTTCGCGGCAGGGGTAAGCGCTCCCGGCGCCGATTTTTTCATGCCCCTCGCCGATTCCTCGTTTCGCGCCCATGATCCCTCAGTTCCCGTTCACTCGGCGCGCGGCGAGCGTGAACCGATGAATCGTGAACGCTCGCGGTACCCCGGCCGCGTCTCACCCCCTCGGGCGAGCGCGAACCGATCGCATTCCGCCGCTGGACCCTCGCCCCGCCGAAATCCAGCCGGACATCCGGCCCGAACACTGCGGGCGACTGGTTGACGATCGCCGGGAACCTCGATCATGACGGCGGCGGCCAAGGGAACCCTGGCCGGGCCGCGGACGGGGAACGGGTCGCCCCTCCTGACACGTCGCGCACCCGGGGCACGCCTTGCCATTGACGCCCGACCCCTGTGCCTGATTAACTGTCGGGCAATCCACGCGGCGGACAACAGCGGGGGGGCACATGGTCGATCCCGTTCGGCAGGAAGTCATCGCCTCGGCCCACACGGTGGTCATCAAAGTCGGCACCAACGTCCTCACGGGGGAGGACGGCCGGCTCAACCGCGCGCGGGTACAGGCGTTGGCCGACCAGGTGCAACGCCTTCGGCAGAGCGGTCGGCGCGTTGCCCTGGTCAGCTCCGGGGCGGTCGGCGCCGGCGTCGGCCGGCTCGGCCTGCCGCGGCGGCCAACCGACCTCCGGCACCTGCAAGCCTGCGCCGCCGTCGGCCAAGGTTTCCTCATGGGGGCCTACGAAGAGTGCCTGGCACGGCACGGCACCCCCACGGCCCAAATCCTCCTGACCGCCAGCGACTTCGACAACCGCACCCGCTACCTCAACGTCCGCAATACCATCCTTACCCTCTTCGAGTGGGGCTGCCTGCCGATCATTAACGAAAACGACACCGTCAGCGTCGCCGAGATCCGCTTCGGCGACAACGACCTCCTCGCCGCCATGGTGACCAACCTCCTGCAAGCCCCGCTCTTGATCCTCCTGACGGTGGTCGATGGCCTCTACACCGGCGATCCGCGGCTCGATCCCCAGGCGCAGCTCCTGACCACCGTGCCCCACATCGACCGCACAGTGACGAGCCTGGCCAGCTCCAGCCGCAGCCCCCTGGGGACCGGCGGCATGGTGAGCAAGCTGCGGGCGGCCCGCCTGGCGACCGCCGCCGGCGAGTCGGTCATCATGGCCAACGGCACCCGTCCCGACATCCTCGACGCTATCTTCACCGCCGCCCCGGTCGGCACCCTCTTTCTGCCACACGGCTCGTCGGTGCCGGCATGGAAGAGGTGGCTCGGCTACACGGCCCGTCCCTTGGGGCGGCTGATCGTCGATGCCGGGGCCCAGCACGCCGTGCAGCACCTGGGCCGAAGCCTGTTGCCGATCGGCGTCGTACGCGTCGAGGGGACGTTCCACAAAGGCGACGTGGTGGCCCTGTGCAGCGCCGACGGTACCGAATTCGCCCGGGGATTGAGCAATTACTCCTCCCACGACGCCCAGCGGATTTGTGGCCTGCGCCGCGAGCAGATCGCCGAGCGGCTGGGCATGGTCCCCTACGAAGAAATCGTCCACCGCGATAACCTCGCCGTCCTCGCCTGAGCGGCCGTCGCCCGCCGGGGCTGGCGCCGGCTATAATCGCCTCAAAGCCCTCAAAGCCGACGCCGCAAAGGAACCTCATGCCCCTGACCGCCGAGCAATTGGCCCAACAGCGGAAGCAGGCCGAGGAGCTGCTGGCCGAGGGACCGCAGACCCTCGGGTTCGCCAAGGGCTTGTTTTTTGGCCACTTCAACGCCCCGCTGCTCTTCCCCTACCCGGAACTGACTGCCGCGGAGCGCCCCGAGGTGGAACAGGCAGTCACCGAGGTGCGGCGCTTCTGCCAAGAGCAGATCGACGCCGCAGCCATCGACCGCGACGCCGAGATCCCGCCGGCGGTGATCGAGGGGCTGGGGCGATTGGGAGTGCTGGGGCTGACGGCCCCGAAGGAATATGGCGGCCGCGGCTTTTCCCAGCTGGGGAACTGTCACGTCATGGAGGTCATTGGCGGCCATTGCCCGTCCACGGCGGTGTTCGTCAATGCGCATCACAGCATCGGCATCCGGGCGTTGCTTCTCTTTGGGACCGAGGAGCAGAAGCGGCGCTGGCTGCCGCCGCTGTGTCGTGGGGAGCAGCTGGCGGCCTTCGCCCTGACCGAGCCGGAGGCCGGCTCCGATGCCGCCAACGTCCAGACGACCGCCCTGCCGACCCCCGACGGAGAGACGTACATCCTCAACGGGCAGAAGCGCTGGATCACCAACGGCGGCATCGCCCAAGTGCTGACGGTGATGGCCCGGACGCCCGAGCCGGCCGCGGCCGGACCCGCCCCCAAAGGCCGCGACTCCCGCATCACGGCGTTCCTCGTGACCCCCGACCTCCCCGGCTTCGAGGTCGTGGAACGGCGCATGGCCAAGACGGGCATTCGCGGGACGGCGACGGCGCGGCTGGCATTCCACAACATGCCGGTGCCCGCCGCCAATATCCTCGGTCCCAAAGGGAAGGGATTGAAAGTCGCCCTGACGGTCCTCGACTTTGGTCGCATCACCTTTGGGGCCAGCTGCACCGGGGCCGCCCGCGTCTGCCTCCGCGCCTCGGTCCGCCACGCCAAGACCCGCGTCCAGTTCCAGCAGCCCCTCGCGGAATTCGAGCTGGTCCAGAAAAAGATCGCCTACATGGCCGCCCACGCCTTCGCCATGGAAGCGACCACGCACCAATGCGCCGCCCTCATCGACCGCGGCTGCGACGATTACATGCTCGAAACCGCCATGCTGAAGGTGTGGTCGACCGAGGCGCTGTGGCAGATGGTTTACGACACCATGCAGATTCACGGCGGCAAGGCCTATTTCCTCGACGAACCCTACGAACGGATGATGCGCGACGCTCGCATCAACACCATCGGCGAAGGGGCCAACGATGTCCTGCGGGCCTTTATCGCCCTGGTCGGCATGCGAGCCGTCGGCGAGGACCTCAAGAGCGTGCTGGAAGCGCTCCGCCATCCCTTGCGGGAGCGGTCGAAATTATGGCGGTTCGTCAAGGGACAGCTGCACGATCGGCTTCACACGCCCGAGGTGCCGGTCCGCAGTCCGGCGCTGCACGACGAAGCGGTGGAGCTGGGCCGACGTGTTCGCGACTTCGGCTTTGCCGTCCAAGCCCTTCTCCGCCGTTATCGAGAGTCGATCCTGACGAGACAATATCTCCTTGAGCGGATCGCCGACGCCGCCTGCGAGCTGTACGCCGCCAGCTGCACCCTCAGCCGGCTCGACCACCTGCTGACCCGCGGGGCGCTGCCGGTGGAGGAGCTGCGGCGTCAAGAGGCGGTGGGGCGATACTACCTGCGCTGGGCACACCGTCGGGTGCGGCAGAACTTGGCGGCGTTGTGGGACAACGACGACGCCGCGGCGACGGCCGCCGCCCGGGCCGCG
>JANWYO010000187.1 GCA_025055215.1 Gemmataceae bacterium | reverse complement strand
TCCCATCCCGGAATCCGCGGGAACCGACTTCGCCGGCCCCGAGGCGGGGCCGGCGAACGTTTCGTCCGCGCTATCTCGCCTTTGCCGGTACCTATCAGTGTAACCTCAGCTGCCCCCACTGCTGCGTCCCCATCGAGTGGCCCGAACGCCTCGACATCGGCGTCGCCCTTCGCTTTCTGGAAGATGCGGCTGCTCATGACATTCGCACGTTGGGGCTGACCGGGGGCGAACCGTTTCTCTACCCCGAATTCCTCCTCGCCGTTTGCCGTCGAGGCGCCGCCTTGAGGATGCGGTTCGACAAAATTGTGACGAACGGCCTCTGGTATCAGGACGAGCGACACCTGGAAACGGTTTTAGGGGCGCTGCGGGAAACGGGCTTCGACGGCAAGCTCGGCCTGAGCGTGGACAAGTTTCACGGCGTCCGCACCGCCCAGCTGGCCGTCTTCTGTCGGGCGGCGCGACGCATCTTTCAGCGGGACAACATCCTGTGCCTGTCGTACGCGAGTCGTCGCCCGGAGCAGGGGCTGGAGCCGATCCGGGCCTTGGCGGCAGAGTTGGGCGCCGTGCTCGAGTGGTCCGACCTCCTCGGTCGCCTTCTTTTGGTAGCGCCTGACTTCACCATGACGGTTCACTGGAACCACTTGGCCCCCGTGGAGCGGGCCGAGCATTTCCGCGGCGGATGGGATGGCATCTGGTTCGAGGAAGACTACTGCGAAGGGCCGGGACAGGCCCTGATTGTCAACCCACGGGGCGACGTGAAGCCCTGTTGCGGCTTCGCTTCCGATCTTGACCAGCTCACTATCGGCAACATCTACGTCGATACGGTCGCGCGAATCATCCGCCGCGCCCGGCGGCACCCTTACGTGGGCAAGGTCTTTCGACACGGCCTCACCGCCATCCGCACCGACATCCAGGCCCGCGACCCCAATGCCCTCCCGGGTGCCACGTCCAACCACTGCTTTTTCTGCTGGTACGTCTTGACCCGGGGCCTGGTTCCCGGCGTCCCCGGCGGCGGCGGACAGGTCGGTAACTGGACCGGCGTTCGGGAGAATGCCTGCGGCGACCTGATTCAGCTGGGGATTCGCTCGCGATGACCATGTGGTGATCCGAACCAGTCGCTGGGGGACACCCTTCCGCGACGGCAAAACCGTTGGGTTGGTTCCAGCCACTCTGTCCGCCGAATCCCGTGCTCGTTAAACTTTTTTTCTCGGCAAGCAGAATGAATGGGCCGGAGAGGACGAATGACATGGGTTCTCGACGCATTCGCCGCGAGCAGCGGCGGGCCGACATGGCCGAGTCTCGACACCGCAACGGCATCCGTAAAAGCCGCGAACGTACCCGCCGCAACACACGTATGTTGGCCCTCCTTAAGGCTGGAAGGCTCCCTTACACGCCGGCGGTCCTCAGCTGGCTGAGTGAGCGGTTGCAGAAGCCGGCGCGGCGGATTACGCAGGAGGATGTCGATCGCCTGTTGAAGTCGTCGTAGGCCGGTGAACGGCGCAATAAGCCAGGAACCGCGGGCGATACAGGGGCAACAGGGAGAGGAGCGCAGCCAGTCCCCGGCCCTGGATGCGATGCCAGCCCCAACCCTGGATTACGGCCGGACGATCGCAAAAGCTGCAACGGACGGCGGTTCCGTCGGGCATCGGAAGGGCCGTCGCCCAGCGCTGGGCGGAATGCGCGGCGATTTGCTCCGCCCCGATCCCCCGCCGCTGAAGTTCCGCCTCGATCATCGCGACGGCTTCCGGCTCCATCCCGGCGCGCCAAACCGTGACCCGGTCCAGCAGGTCTTCCGTGTCGGCCTTAAGGATGTTGGCCCGAACACGTTCGGGATCAAATTCCATCAAAACCTCCTTCGCCGCCAAGTCACAGCATCTTTCGGGGTGCCTGCACCCGTTTCGGGAACCAAACAACCTGGGACATCGTCCAACCTTTCGGAGGACATTGCCCGGCGAATGCTGGCGGCTGTTTTCCGGCAAGACGATTGACAAGGTTCGCGGCAACGGCCTACCATTGACGATCGCTCCGGGCCGTGGGCAGCCAATCGTCGGTTCAATAGGTACGAAACACCCGGTCCCGTTGGCTACTTTGGGGGAAGACCGACCATGACCAAGGCACATTGGCGCGGTTTGCGGCTGGGACGTCTGGCCGCCATATACCTGGGTCTGGCATGCGCAGGCGTGCTGATGCTGGGCGCTGATCCCGCCAGCTGGGCCCAGGCGCCATCCAAGACCAAGGCGCCGCCCAAAGGAAGCACAGCGCCACTCGTCGTCGCGCCCGGCCAGGTGCCGGTCCCCACAGACGAAGTCACCAAGTTCATCAACACCTACTTTGAAAAAGTCTGGGCGGACAACAAACTTCAACCGTCGCCAATCGCCTCGGACTACGAGTTCATCCGCCGGGCCTCGCTCGACATCATCGGCCGGATCGCCAAGCCCGCGGAAATCGAGGCCTTCCTGCGTGATCCGCCGGCCACGCGTCGGGCCCAGCTGATCGACCGGCTCCTCAACAGCGAAGAGTATGCCCGGCATTGGGCCAACCTGTGGACTGTGTGGCTGATGACCCGCACGGGCGATCCGATCCACCACGAACAGCTGAACATGTGGCTGGAGGATCACTTCGCCAAGGGCACGTCGTACAAAGAAATCGTTGAAAAACTGATCACCGCCACCGGGGCCAACAACGAAAACGGTGCCGTCAACTTCATCCTTGCCCACTTGGGCGAGCCGACGCCTCCGGCCAAGCGGGCCGAGGAAGGCCAGTTCGAGATGGTGCCGATCACGTCGCGGATCACTCGGCTGTTTGTCGGCTACCAGACGCAGTGCACCCAGTGCCATAACCACCCGTTCAATCCGGAGTGGACGCAACAGCATTTCTGGGGCGTCAATGCCTTCCTGCGGCAGATCGACGCGCCACAAGGCGGCTCCCGGGCGCCGGAGAACCGGCGTGACATGGCCGGCCCGCGGCTCACCCTTTCAGACAATCCCAACTACAACAAAGACGGCATCGTCTACTACGAGAAGCGCAGCGGGGTTGTCCTCCCGACCAAGCCAACGTTCCTCGATGGCCGACGGATACCCGCTGACAGCAAAATGACCCGTCGCCAAGCCCTCGCCCAGTTCGTCACCAGCCACGAGAACTTTGCCCCGGCCTACATCAACCGCATGTGGGGCAGCTTCTTCGGTCGAGGCTTGAACGAGAATCCCACCGTCGATGACTTCGGCGAACACAACAAGGTCGTGCATCCCGAGCTGCTCGATTTCCTGGCCAAGGCCTGGACCGGCTCGGGGGCCTACGACCCGCGGACGCTCATCCGCTGGATCTGCAACAGCAAGCCGTATCACCTCAGCTGCCAAGCCAACGCAACCAATGAAAAGGCCGAGTTTGAGCCTTTCTTCAGCCGGATGCTGCTCAAATCGATGAGCCCGGAGCAGCTGTTTGAGTCCCTCATGGTCGCGACGCAACTCGATCAGTCGCGGGACCAGAGGCGCGAGTTGCGGGAGCGGTGGATGCGGAGCCTGATCGTCAACTTCGGCGACGACGAAGGCAACGAAGTCACCTTCAATGGAACCGTGGTCCAGGCCCTGCTCATGATCAATGGCCGCGACCTCAATAGCGCCGTCTTCAGTTCGTCCGGGACCGTGGCGAACGCCATGAAAAAACATGGCAGCAATACCCGGGCCATCATCGACGAGCTGTTCCTGGCCGCGCTGAATCGCCGGGCGACCAACGCCGAATACAACGCCTTGGTCATCGGCGGGCCAGGGCAATACGCCAAGCTCAAGATGCGGGTGCCGGATCGTGACGCGGCCGCCCCCTACCAAGACCTGCTCTGGGCGCTGCTCAATTGCAACGAGTTCATCCTGAACCACTGAGCCGCTGCCAGATAAAACTCCGCCAACAGCAAGGGGGGACGAAGGCCTCAGCCTTCGTCCCCCCTTTTCATTTCTGCCTCAACAGCAAGCCGCTCACCCGCCACTACGGCAGCGGCGTCACCTGAGAGACGGTCATGTAATTGGTTCGCAAATCGCCCCGGTAAACCATCTGGCCGTGCAGATTGACGACCCGATGCACATACGGCTC